>DNXU01000137.1:3994-4797 GCA_003505715.1 Cyanobacteria bacterium UBA8803
GTGGTTGGTTGTTAGTTGTTGGTTGTTGGTTGTTGAGAGAGAAATCAATTTTCAATAAATTTTGTGCTTGTTTAATCCAAGCTGCTACTTCCTCGATCGGAGGGCAAAGGTCGCGACGGTGCATCATTGCTACCTGTAACCGTAAAATTTGTTGGTGTAACTTGTGAGCTGGAGTCTGAGCGAGCTGGTTTACAGAAAAGATGCCCGCGTGGAGCAATAGCCCGCAGTATTGGCAGCCAATGTCTGGTACGCGAGCTAAATCGGCCAGCGCTACCCATTTATTCACATACTGAGGGTGAATTTGCAGCTGACTGGCTAGTGCCTGCTTGGTTTGGGGATTTTTAGCTGTTTTGAGCAGTTGCCCTGTGGTGGTAATACCTTGTTGTAGTAGCTTAGCTCGATCGCGATCGCTCAGTCCAGGCAATTGCTCAATAGCCCAATCACTGGCCTGGGTAGCTTGACGGTGAGTTTTTGGTTGACCCGACATGGCGACTACCTCAGAAATTTTTCTTTGACCAAAATTAAAATCGGTTTTCTCTTAATTGTGGNNGGATTGGAAATTGGTAACTTTTAGAGGCTGTGCGTCATCCCCTTCCTCTAGGGATCATTTCACTTTACCAGCTTGTTGATAAATTCCTCAGGGCCAACCAGGGATACATAAGGTTCAGTGAAGTAGCGAATGGCAACAGCTTGAGCAATCTCTGGAGTTACCTGCGCGACATCTTCTTGAAACTGGGTATCAAACTCTATGCCCAACCCTAGGGTTTCATACCAGCCATAGATTTGAGCTAACTGGGCATTGG
>DNXU01000137.1:4805-5915 GCA_003505715.1 Cyanobacteria bacterium UBA8803
CAGCCTAAGGCGTACTGACCGAGGAGTTTATTTTTGGCACAGAGGAGTTCATCACTACTCAGAGGGGACAAGCACAAGCGTTCCACTTCTGTGTGCAGTCCATCAAAGGCAACGGTTGTATTTTCTGGTGCCGTACCTATATATACAACGAAAGTAGAGGTCAATTGCCTGGTGGGATAAAAGGCTGAAACGTCGTAAGCTAAACCTCGTTTCTCTCGCAGTTCTACAAATAAGCGGCTGGAGAGACCGTTACCCAGGTAAGTATTGAGCAGTTTCAAGGCTGCATAATCCTCTGCTTTGACGGCTGCCGCTAGATAGCCCAGCATAACAATAGATTGCTGGGTTTCTTGAGGCATTATTAATTGGCAGGGTTGGGAGGTGATGGGCGGTAACGTGGGTGTTATTATCGGCGTCTGGGGAGGCCGCCAATCACCAAACACTCGTTCAATCTGTTTAAACGCTTCCCCTGGGGTCACCCGACCTGCTAGGCTAATCACCATATTGTCAGGACGGAAATAGGTCTGATGATATCGCTCTAAGTCAGCCCGCACCAATTGGGATGCAGTGGTTTCAGTTCCTAAAACGGAAAGGGCATAGGGATGATCTTGATACATTGCCTGACGCAACTGGTCGAAGGCAATGTTGAAAGGTTGCTCCTTTTGAGAACGAATATCCTGAATTGTCAGATACCGTTCCAGTTCGACCTCAGTTTCGGGAAAACTAGGCGATCGCAACATCTGCCCCGCTAACTCTAACATTTCCGGCCAGTCAGCACTCACGGTTTTCAGGGAGAACAAAAAGTAATCGGTAGCAGCATCCGCACTTAGCTGCGCCCCGACTGATTCGACTCGTTCAGCAATTTCTATGGATGAAAGTTGCTGAGTTCCTTTCGTAATTACTGCTGAGAGCAGGTGAGATAGACCAGCTTTTTCTCGCGGCTCCCATTGACTACCAGCACGAATAAAAATGCGGCTAGAAATAATATCTGCCGCTGAATTTTCTATGGCGATCGCCACAATCCCGTTATCGAGTACAGTGCGATGAATAGTCTGTTGTTGCTGCAAGCCGACCGCATTTTGAGGCATGAGTTGTTGTTTGTGGTTTGTTGTT
>DNXU01000425.1:0-214 GCA_003505715.1 Cyanobacteria bacterium UBA8803
GGGGGTGAGGGGGTGAGGGCTACAAAATCTCTTTTAACCTCTGCGTTCCTCTGTGTTTTAAAAAAAGGTTCTTTAGTCATAGAGATCATAGAGACGTTCCGGTGGAACGTCTCTACACAATGGTAATTGAGTGTAGATTTGGTATAACAGCAAATCCACGTTTTAGGACTTAGTATCATGTCCGGTCAAAAACCCATCATATCTGTAGGGGCGG
>DNXU01000425.1:419-4523 GCA_003505715.1 Cyanobacteria bacterium UBA8803
TTGGGGGGTTAGGGGGGCACAATGCGTAATTTCCTAGCCCTTACTTAGTTTCCGAGAACTCAGCGTCAATTACATCATCACCGCTACCAGAGCTGCCGGAGGCTGAACCGCTAGCGCCTGCACCGGGGCCTGGGCCTGGGCCTGCGCCATCTTCACTACCGCCACTGCCACCTTGCTGTTGGTAAAGGTTAGTGCTGATGCTGTAGAGAGCTTGCTGTAACTCAGGGGTTAGGGTTTTGATCCGTTCGTCGTCTTCTTTGGAGACGGCATCTCGCAGATCTTTAATTAACCCTTCAACCTTAGTCTTGTCAGCAGCGGGAACTTTATCACCGAGTTCGCTGATTTGCTTCTCAGCTTGGTAAGACAGGGAGTCGGCTTGGTTCTTGCGATCGATTTTCTCGCGGCGCTCTTTATCAGTAGAGGCGTTAGCTTCGGCTTCCTTAACCATGCGATCGACTTCGTCATTGGGTAGGGTGGAAGCGCCAGTAATGCTGATCGATTGCTCTTTACCCGTACCTTTATCCTTAGCTGTGACGTTGAGGATACCGTTGGCGTCAATATCGAAGGTCACTTCAATTTGGGGAACGCCGCGTGGTGCTGGGGGAATGCCATCCAAACGGAAGGTGCCCAGGCTCTTATTGTCACCAGCCATCTCGCGCTCACCTTGGAGAACGTGAATTTCTACGTTCGTTTGGCCGTCTACAGCAGTCGAGAAGGTTTCCGACTTCTTGGTGGGGATCGTCGTGTTGCGGGGGATAATCTTGGTCATGACACCACCCAAGGTTTCTACACCTAGGGACAGTGGGGTGACATCCAGCAGTAGGATATCCTTCACTTCACCAGCCAAAACACCTGCCTGAATTGCGGCACCTACGGCCACTACTTCATCCGGGTTAACGCTTTGGTTGGGATCTTTGCCCAGAACTCGCTTGACTAACTCTTGGACGGCGGGAATGCGGGTGGAACCACCTACTAAAACCACCTCGTCAATGGCGCTCTTGTCAATTTTGGCGTCGCGCACCGCATTCTCAACAGGGATGCGGCAACGATCGATTAAGTCAGCGCAGAGTTCCTCAAACTTACCCCGCGTCAAGGTCGTATCTAGGTGCTTGGGGCCATCCTGGGTTGCCGTGATGAAGGGCAGGTTAATTTCCGCTTGAGTAACGCTGGAAAGTTCAATTTTGGCTTTCTCAGCAGCTTCGGTGAGGCGTTGCAGCGCTTGCTTGTCTTTGCGCAGATCAATACCTTCGGTTCTTTGAAATTCACTCGCTAAGAAATCAACAATTTTCTTATCGAAGTCATCACCACCAAGGTGAGTGTCGCCGGAGGTTGCTAATACTTCAAAAACACCATCACCTACTTCCAGGATGGATACGTCGAAAGTACCGCCACCAAGGTCAAATACCAAAATGGTTTCGTTGCTCTTCTTATCTAAACCGTAGGCCAGAGACGCAGCAGTCGGTTCGTTGATGATCCGCAACACTTCGATCCCAGCAATCTTACCAGCATCCTTGGTTGCTTGACGCTGAGAATCGTTGAAGTAAGCTGGAACGGTAATTACTGCTTGGGTAACCGTCTCACCCAGGTACTTGCTAGCATCCTCTACCAGCTTGCGCAGCACCTGAGCCGAAATCTCTTCGGGTGCAAATTGCTTGCCTTGAGCTGGGCAGTCTAGCTTAACGTTGTCACCTACTTTCAGGACTTTGTAAGAAACTTCAGTGGTTTCGTGGGTGACTTCGCCGTATCTGCGCCCGATGAAGCGCTTGACGGAGTAGAATGTGTTTTCGGGGTTCATCACCGCCTGACGCTTAGCGATTTGACCCACTAGGCGATCGCCATTTTTCGCGTAGGCTACAACTGACGGTGTCGTCCGAAAACCTTCTGCGTTGGCAATAACAGTTGGTTTACCACCTTCCATTACTGCTACACAGGAGTTTGTTGTACCTAAGTCAATTCCAACAACTTTTGCCATAAGAGTGTTCCAGGGTTGTTTAACTACAAATACCGATGGGGCATGGGAGCGTCATTTTTGAACCTTTAAATGGTTCAATCACCAGCGTTTCGGAGCTTCAATACCATTGGTTTGTTTACCAATCTCTATACTGAACATGGTTAGCCTGTTTCATGAAGGGGGGGTTTCCGAACCTGAGATGGGGCGGTTGGAGCCGTTTGCTCGCAGTCGTTACTCCTTCTCCGTTAGCAGTGCAACCGGCAGCTCACTCGTGCTGATTGCTTTCACTGTGTCTAATGTATGAAAATAAAGGACTTCGAGTATTGGGGCGAACCGTAAATAATCAGTTGTGTTTGCCGCCTGTAGAGATTTTTTGGTTTAATCCGGAACGAGCCTCGCTGGTCTTGAAGAGGAAGATTGGCAATAGGTTCATGGTTCATGGTTCATTGCTTGACTCCATGAATCAGGGGGTTCACTCTGACCTTTGATTGTCGCTCGTCGTCCAATTGAGGTGATGGGGATTCAAATTGCAATATGTAAATTCTTGCTAAGGGTGTAAAGTTATGCCACTTAAATAAGGATTAGCTTAATATTTAGAGTTAATGAAAAGCTTGCATGTTATAATTTTTCGGCCTTTTATAAATCAACTACCGGGGAGAACAGAAAATCATGATGCCTGCTCTACTCAAACGATTACTAATTACCTCAAATGCTCCTGAGTTGACAGGTCTGGAAGGAGATAAAACTCCCGAGCAGACAGGTTGCTTTAAATATGTTTTCTTCGGTGAGGACGATTTGATAAAAGGTGAGGTGGTCTTGGCTTTTCAGGCCAAGACCTACTCCAGTTTTTCTTTCCAAGCCTTTGGTCTAGTCCCTACAAACTTGACTGAGGGAGTGTTTTTACAGAACGCCTCTGGAAATGTTGCGATCAATTTTCAGGTTACTTTTGCTGAGGGTGAAGCTGTGGATTCATTGCAGGGGAAGTTAACCTTATTGGCGGCACTATCTGAAGTAGATCGAGGCAGGTGGAGCGCTGGGGTGTACAGTTCAGGTGCCGAGGTGGCAATGGTGCAGGGTACTTGGTCGCGTTCCGTTACATAAGACCTAATCAAACCCCTCTCCCCATCTCCCTCTAACCGTTTCCCTATCCCTCACCCCCTCAGTCCCTCTAAGATAAGATATCGCCAAACGAGGAGCAAAACCATGTCGATGTTCAAGAAGCTCTTAGCTAAGGTTGGCATTGGGGCAGCAAGCGTAGATGCCCATCTGTACGATGATTCCATCATTCCTGGTGAAATGCTCAATGGAGAAGTTCACATTACAGGTGGAGATGTTGCCCAGGAGATTGAAGATATTTACATGTATGTGGCTACGGAATACAAGCGGGAAGTTGATGATAGCACTGTGACAGAGCAATGCGTGTTAGTGAAATATCGCCTTGCAGAAAGTTTAAGCTTGCAATCAAAAGAGGTTAAGGTTTTCCCTTTTGCTTTTCAACTCCCCTATGAAACGCCTTTAACTGTAAGGCACCAACCAGTTTATCTGCGTACTGGGTTGGATGTTTCCTTAGCGATCGATCCCAACGATACTGATTACATCCAGGTGTTGCCGCACCCTTTGATGCAGGTCGTGCTGGATGCTTTAGAAAACCTCGGCTTTCAACAGTATAAAGTAGATTGCCTCTACCATCCTCGTTTCGGAGGTCGGTATCCCTTTGTTCAAGAGTTTGAATTTCGACCCACTGGTAAGTATCGAGGATACCTAGATGAGCTGGAACTTATTTTCTCTCTCAATTCAGATTTCTTGAGCGTTTTCCTGGAAATAGATAAACGGGCGCGTGGCTTAGGCGGTTTCCTGACCGAAGCATTTGATATGGATGAACGTTATGTTCGCTTTCAAGTGAACCCGGATATTGTGAGTCATCCTGATGAGTTAGAGGCCATGATTGATGACATAATCCAGAGTCATTTATAGTAACAAAACAGGAGCTTCTGCCTTTTTGGTAATTGGTGATGGGTGATGGGTGATGGGTGATGGGTGATTGGTAATATCATGTCCGGTTGATTAACCATAATAAAACCAGCTCTTTAGGCGGGTTTCGACTGCGCTCAACCCTAGGGTTTGACTTAAGACCTATCTGTGCTGTCTCAAGA
>DNXU01000254.1:0-5707 GCA_003505715.1 Cyanobacteria bacterium UBA8803
TCCTCTATGGGGGAAGGGGGAATTTCTGGGGAGGGGGGGATGTCGGTGGTAGTGGTGTTGTGCCTGCGATTTCTTAGCTCTTTGGCTTTTTCCTGTAATCCCTGGAAGGAGTCTGTTTCGATAATTTCTGCTACCTCCTTTGCCTTTTGGCTTTCGTCAATTTGAATTTCAATTCTGAATAACTTTTTGACAACGTCTGTGACGGCTTGGCTGTAGCGGTCGATTAATACTACACTGGCTGCTGTGACTACTACCGCTAATGCTGAGGGTACTATAGGAATCCAGCCAGCTTGCAGAAATAAAGTATAGCTGCTGCCATATAAAATAACGATCGCAGCTCCGGCAGTTAGAGCAAAAAGCCACGGACGATGGATTTTCCAACCGATGGTTCCTCCTACCACTGACCAGCCAAAAATCCACAGGACTTCACTCCACAAGGGCCAATACCAAATTAAAGGCCGCTGATTCCACACTGCACTGAGGATTTGGCTGGCAATGTGAGCATGAATTACCACCCCCGGCATTTCTACTCTGTCTTGTCCTCCAGCACTGTAGGGGGTGCCAAAGTCGTCATTTGCTGTGGTTGCGGTGTAACCAACCAGAACCAAACGGTCTCTGAGTAAAGCTTTATCTACCTTCCCTTGTAATACTTGAGTGAGGGGAACTTGTTTAGCAGGTTGTCCGCCAGAGCGGTAGTTGATCATCATTTGGTAATCTTCCGCACTGATGTTGCGGTAACCGCCTGCATTAGATTCTAAACGTTTGAATACTGCTGAACCTAACTTCAAATCTCCGGCATCTGTTTGTTCTGGCTCAATTTTCTCACTTTGGAGATACAGCAGTGCCGTATTGAATGCTAAGGATAAAATTTGATTTTCTGGTGAGTCGAAATTACATAAATGGGGTTTTTCTACGGGAACTGTTGGCTTGGTCGGAGTGGAGACTAAAATATTACGGCGGATCTTGTTATCCCGATCAAAGGGCATATCGGCAAATCCAACCCGTTCTTCAGGTACTCCAGGAGCTGCGGGGGTTCCTGGTTCGCTTTCTGAACTGAGTTTGCACGCGGCAATAATGTTATCGTTGTTCGTCAGGACTTTAACTAAATCCTGGCGGCCTTGGCCGATAGGAACGTCCCGCAAAATATCAATACCGATCGCTCGTGCTTGATACTGCTCTAGTTTCTGCAACAGCTTGGCGATCGTGGCATCCGACATCGGGAATTCATTCTGCTGGCGGATGTCCTGTTCGCTGATTTCGACTACGACTACACGGTCATCCGGTTGTTCTTTTGGACGCGATCGCATTAAGTAGTCATAGGCTTGCAGTTCAAAACTTTCTAAGGCTCCCAGTTGCCGCACTCCTACTATTGCTGCCGTGACGACTACACTGGTGAGGATAACCGTGCCACCAAAGGCTAGGGCGGTTTTGCTCGCACCGTTTGACTTGGAGAACAGCGAACGAATTTTTTCTGAGAACTGAGAAATCATAGGGTATCTTTCCTCATCCGAGAGGGTAGGATAGGGAGAGGGCAAAGGGAGAGGGAGGGGAGAAGAGGGATTTTCCTTTTTGGTTGTGAAAGGCAATTCCTCTGGCTAAAAGCTTGATAAAACCTTATAGTCGCTTGATTTTTATGGCTCGATCACTATCGTTGCTGTCTCCCTAGGGAAACATTCGCTAACTGTTGTATAGAGACTAGTTGCTCGTCTCCAACTCTCCCCCTTGGTTAAGGATTTTTGGCGAACAACAGGGTATATAAATAATGATTGATCGAACGAGTTGGATAGAATATTAGCATAGTGCAAAAGAAGGGTGTGGTGGTTTGTTTTCCACCCCGATGTTGTAATTTGCTGATGAGAGTGAAGCTCACAACCTTACCGTAGGTCAAGATAGACAGGTTATAAATTTCATAAATGTTTGTAAAGATTTACCTGCCGACTTGGGAAACTTTCCTAAGGAGCGGGCAGTCCCATTTATATTATCGTCTTTCTATGCCCAGTCCCCTACTCCATCAGTAAAAGTTCA
Source organism: Cyanobacteria bacterium UBA8803 (assembly GCA_003505715.1). GTDB lineage: Bacteria > Cyanobacteriota > Cyanobacteriia > Cyanobacteriales > Coleofasciculaceae > UBA8803. Next base: position 2,026 of record DNXU01000254.1, read on the forward strand.
CATCTGCCCTGCTATTAGATAAGGAGTATCATGAAAAAGCCTTCTGCATACCTCAAAACGTTTTCTTTGGTCTTGTCCCTGGGAATGGCGATCGCAGTTAACTCTATCGCCACAGCTAGCCTCAAACCCAGTCCCTCTCAGCTTAGCCAGCAAAGTTTGTCAGAAACCCTATTAGCACAGCGGCGTAACCCTTTGGGCTTCAAAGTAGGCAGAGTTCGGTCATCCCGTCAGCGCAGCGGCGGAGTATCTCGCGGCCCTCGGGAGTGTGCTGGGGAAATGATTACCGTAACATCTTTGTTGCCAAAAGTTAATGAGGAAGAGTTAGCCCAAAAGAAACAAATTGAACTTGAAACAACTGTAGACCCCCATCCGACATTCTTTGTTTACGTCTCTCAAACCAGCGTAGAGGAAGTTAATTTTACTCTACTTAACGAAAAAGGTAACCGAGTTATCCACAGCCAGACCTTAGCTCTACCCGGTCGTCCTGGGGTTATCAGCGTAACCATTCCTGAGGATGTTGAGTTAGAAGTTGGTCAGTCCTATCACTGGTTATTCGCAGTTCAATGCGATCCTATGGACTCGGCAGGAAATGTCACTGTAGAGGGGTGGGTACAGCGAGTAGCACTGGATGAAAATTTAACTAAGGAGTTAAATCAGGTGCCAGAGAGCGATCGCCCCCAAGTCTATGCCAAATATGGCCTCTGGACTGACACCCTGAGTTCCCTAGCCCAGTTACGAGAGAATGCTCCCAACAACTCACAACTGAGAGAAGATTGGCAAGCTCTTTTGCAATCAGTGGGTCTACAGGAAATTGCTAACGAACAGCTCATTAGTTTATTGCCGGAAAGTGACAATTAATAGCCTTTTGTTTGAAAAATGTAACAAATAGTTCACAAAAGTGGAATTAGGTGCTAAGTATTAGGTGTGAGTTGGCGTGGCTCTCCACCTGATGCTTAGCATTTAATATTTCCTTAGTTAACAATTATTCGATAAAACCCTCTTGCGGGGTTCTTGTAGGAATTACAAGTCAAAATCTTTACAAGATTAGCTGGAGTTAGTTGAAACCTCGTCAGGAGAAAAAACAGTCATGAATAAGCATTCTATATATCTCAGAACGGTTTCCCTAGTATTGTGTATGGGACTAGTGGTGGGTGAAAGCTTAGTTGCAGCTGCCAGCATTAAGCCAGGTGCCTCAAACCAAGGTCAACAGACGCCTTCGGTAAATATATTAGCAGGGCGGCGATCGCGTCTGGGAGGTATCAAATTCCGAAACATCAGGGCATCTGGTCAGCGCAGTGGGGGAGTATCCCGTGGAACCAAAGAATGTGACGGAGAGATGGTCACTTTAACTGCCTTAGTTCCACACGTCAAAAAAGAAGACCCGCAGGGACAACCAGTTTTAGATATTCACGGAAAAGAAATCTGGACTCCCTTTGAGACATCAACTATAGAGCCACGCACAACATTCATGGTCTATGTTTCGGGAACAACAAAAACGACGGCAATGTTTTATCTCAACAAAGTAATAGCGGATAATAACGATGAGACGATTCTTGATGAGATACCAGTCACTTTACCGGGTCATGATGGAATTGTCAGTATTAGCCTTCCTGAGAATGTGCAGCTAGACCTTAATCAGAAGTATCGCTGGTTTGTTACTATTGAATGCGACCCAAGTAGTGTAGACTACTCAGGAAATGTAGTTGCAGAAAGTTGGGTTAATCGCAATCCAATACCTGACACTTTAGCTAACCAGTTGAAGAACGCAGAAGAGTTCGATATCCCACAGCTGTATGCAGATGCTGACTTGTGGACTGACACCCTGAGTTCAGTATGGGAGTTGCGCCAGCGTTATCCTAACGATCCAGATGTCGAAAAGGCTTGGCAAAGTCTCTTAGATCAAGTTGCTGTGCCGGAGGTGTCGGAGATGAAGCAAGCTACTCTAAACTAACACCTTCAGGACTTAGGCATTCGCTCCCCCTGCTCCCCAAAGAAAGGGGGGAGTTCAAGTCTCAGGACTTAGGCAAAATATGTCACTGAATTCTCTAGCAAGGATATTTGATGCGCGAACTACAAAGGTGAGATAAAAGGACATCAAGATTTCAGAATTCAGGGCAAGTGGCTATAGGCGATCGCAAGCTATTAGACCTGTCGTGAAAATCCCTTTTCATCCTTGGTTGTGAATGTAGTTCATAGAGATCTCTTGTCAAACTATACATCCCGCCCGGAAATAAATTTCCGGTCTAATAGCTAAAGTCGGTTAAAACCGACTAAATATTAATAAAATCAGTCCGTTTTAACGGACTTGAGCTATGAGCCAGGGAATTAATTCCCTGGCGGGACTTTTACTAGCAGGATTAATACTCAGCCGCTATAGATGGTACGTTACATAACGCACCATACCAGAATTGTCTTTCTATTGTTGTAGAACCTACTGCTCGAAATATTGACTACATTGCTCGTCATTAGGAAGGAAGATCATGAACAAGCATTCTATATATCTCAAAGCAGTTTCCCTAGTATTGTGTATGGGACTAGTGGTGGGTGAAAGCTTAGTTGCAGGTGCCAGCATCAAGCCAGGTGCCTCAAACCAAGTGCAACAGACGCCTTCGGCAAATATATTAGCAGGGCGGCGATCGCGTTTGAGAGGCATCAGAGTCAGAAACATTGGCTCATCTCGTCAGCGCCGTGGTGGAATATCCTGTGGTGGTAATATTTCATGTGGTGGAGAGAAAGCTACTATAACTCCCTTAGTTCCACACATCAAACCAGTAGAAGTATACGGGCAGGAACCAGTAGAAGTTTATAGGCAGGAAAAAGAAATTTGGAATCCAGTTGAGACATCAACTATAAAATCACGCCCGACATTGCTGGTCTATGTTTCGGGAACAACAAAAACGACAGCAATGTTTTATCTCAACAAAGTAATAACGGATAATCAAGAGGATGAGATTCTTGATAATGTACCCATCACTTTACCGGGTCATGATGGAATTGTCAGTATTAGCCTTCCTGAGAATGTGCAGCTAGACCTTAATCAGACATATCACTGGATAGTTACTATTGAATGCGACCCAAATAGTTCTGACCAATCAGGAAATGTATTTGCAGAAGGTTGGGTTAAGCGCACTCCCATACCTGAAACTTTAGCTAACCAGTTGAAAAACGCACAAGAGTTCGATATCCCGCAGATGTATGCAGATGCTGGCTTGTGGACTGATACCCTGAGTTCAGTATGGGAGTTGCGCCAGCGTTATCCTAACGATCCAGATGTCGAAACGGCTTGGCAAATTCTTTTGGAGCAAGTTGCTGTGCCGGAGGTGTCGGAGATGAAGCAAGCTACTCTAAACTAAGCAAGTGCCTATAGGCGATCGCAAGCTATTAGACCTGTCGTGAAAATCCCTTTTCATCCTTGGTTGTGAATGTAGTTCATAGAGATCTCTTGTCAAACTATACATCCCGCCCGGAAATAAATTTCCGGCCTAATAGCTAAAGTCGGTTAAAACCGACTAAATATTAATAAAATCAGTCCGTTTTAACGGACTTCAGCTATGAGCCAGGGAATTAATTCCCTGGCGGGACTTTTACTAGTAGGATTAATACTCAGCCGCTATATAGCATTTTTATTTGATATATAAACTTATGATGTCCAGCAAATCACCCCTAATACAACCTGTCGCAG
>DNXU01000254.1:5755-8584 GCA_003505715.1 Cyanobacteria bacterium UBA8803
ATCTGCGGGGTCTATAATATTAGCCACTAAACCCGCCCCTACAGATATTAGACCTTACAGATATTAGAACTTACAGATATTAGACCTTTTTCATCCTTGGTTGTGAACGTAGTTCATGGAGGTATCTTGCCAAATTATACATCCCGCCCGGAATTAATTCCCTGGCGGAACTTTTACTAACAGGATTAATAATCAGCTGCTATAGATGGTACGTTACATAACGCACCCTACAAATAACTGTTCCCCATTCCTGTTCCCCCCAAGGTTGGGGGGTTAGGGGGGCAGGAACGGGGCAAGTCCGTAAGCCCTAACCTTATTTCAGCGGTTGCAGGGGAACTAGTCCAGTTTTGTACAATAGTCGCTGAGCTTCAATAGTTTTGAGAATCTCGGCAAACTTCTCACCGACGCGCTTGCGGCTGTTATCCCTGGGATAGACTACTGCTAAGGGGTAGGCTAAGGGATAACTTTGAGTAATAAACGCATCGACATTAGGCCCGTAACTCCCTTTCGCATTGCACAAGTCCGTGTTGGGAGTTACGGGTTGATTGTTGTCTTGCAGCAGGGGTGAAATTGCAGGCTTGTTCTCCTCTACTAATACCAAAGGATAAACTGAACATTGGCCTAAGACTTTACTGAGGGCATCAAAGCCGATCGCACCGATATTCCGACTCTCAAAATCCCGAATTACCTCTCTGAGGGTGTCGAAGGTTTGCAGACGGGTAATAGTGGGACGGCCCGGATTGAAAAATAAGCGGTTGGGCTGATTGCTCCGTTGTACTAAATCTCTAAATTTCTCAATACTGGTGGGGTCTTTGAGAACTCGCTGCTCGAAGATTTGCAAAGCTTCTTGGCTGGGTGGAATGTAGAGTTTAATGGGGAGATCTGGGCCGCCTAGTTGTCGCCAATTGCTAATTTTATCCGTATAGAGTTGGCGCAATTGGTCGATGGTAATTTGGCCGTTTAAGGCTGAAGGCAGACTTTTATCTCGTCTGGCATAGCTAAAGGGGACAAAGACGACTAAACCATCGTGGGCAAATTCTTGATGGCCGAGGTCATAACTTAAGTTATTCACCAGACTCGCGATCGCAAATTCTGATTGTTTCGAGCGGACTTGGGCGAGTGCCTCTACCCAAGAGCGATCCGGTTGATAATTTAACTGTAATTTGGGCTGACGTTTGTTGATTTCGGCGGCGAGAGTGGTATCTTTGGCGATCAGATTGGGTTGCTGTAAGACGTAATCCCAAGGGCCAAATTGCTCTGCTGTATAGGTAAACTTCCCAGTGGGAATGCCTGATACTTGCTCGATACAGCAGGGTAAGGAATCAGTGGCGATCGCATTTCTATCTGCGTTTCTACCAAACAGCAACCATAATAATATGCCTAGTAACAGCAAGCCCAGCAGACCTAGCAGCCACCACGGCATCCGAAAACGCCTTTTTTCTTTCTTAATTTCTGCCTCTATTACTGGCTGCCTGTCTATCACCTCAATTGGTAGTTCCGGTGGTAGCTTCAACAAGGCTTGGCGAGCAATTTCTGCACTCTCAAAGGTAACCGTACCAATTCCCATCAAGCACAGAATAAAGTCTTTTAGGGCTGGATGGATGGGGGGCCAATGATTCTTGAGTCTGGGATTATACAGCTGACCAGTTTCTGGGTCGTAGGTGCCTCCGGCTAAGAGGTAAAAGGCAGTATACCCTAAATCTTGTAAGTCTTTAGCTACTGATGAAAGAGGGCGTTGTACGAGAGGCGGATCGAAGCGTCCCTCCCATAACAAGAGGTCGCACAGGTAGATGAAAAATCCTTGGAAGCTGGGTACAATGAGCAGGCTATCTAGATTAATATTGCCGTCGGTAAATCCGGGTTGTACTCGACCCGAAGGCAGGCGGAATTTTTGAGTGTGCAGGAATTCTAAACTTTGCAGTACTTGGTTGAGAACGTGCCAGACTTCGCGGCTAGTTAAGGCTCCCGTTTCTGCTAGATAGCTGGCGAGGGTGGGATAGGCGTCTAGGTTGCCTTTCGTGACTAAGTAGCAGCGTTCTTGGCGCGGATCGGCGATCGCTTCCCAGATCGGAATCAGGCGAAAGTCCTGCACTCGACCATCTGCTAGACTCAAGCTCGTGATACTGGTAAACTGCTCTTTACGCTGACGAGTTTCCTCTAAGCTAAAAGAACGTTCCGGCAGCAGGTATTCTTTAATAAAAACTGGCTGGCGGTCAGGTAACAGGACGGCTTGGTACAGGCGGCCCCTACCCCGATGTTTGAGGTAACCTTCAATTTGATAGGTGCCTCGGTTGCCTCGGATTTTAGTGCTTGGTGTTAACAGAACTGGGAAACCGCATTTGATGCAATATTTGGCGTCTGGTTCTTCTAGGAGGGTTTGTTGAGTCCATTCACAGACGGCAGGGTTTTCCTGCACGCAGCCATACTCTGGGTAGAGGGATTTTACCCTTTGCGGGAGAGGGATACCAGCCACAACACCGCTCTCAACTTGAGTTAGCTCTGGTAACGCTGGTGGCGTTGGCCGCCGCAAAACTTTCTCTTTCAGTTCTTCAACCGTTGGGGGATGCAGGTCAAGTTCTTCTTGTAGAAAAGGCACTATCCACAGGAAGCGAGCCGGGATAAACTTGAGCAACCCAGCTCTGAAACGACCTTGGAGAGACTGTAACCCTAGGAACAAGCGGCTGCCTTCTTGGCTGGCAAATTGCTTCCCTAACCGTCCTACTAATCCTTGTCTATTTTTCTTAACCATAACGACAGCCTCTACCAATCCCTCTCAGGGCGGATAACTGTTATGATGACATATTCCTAATAGGGATGAGGGATGAGGGA
>DNXU01000253.1 GCA_003505715.1 Cyanobacteria bacterium UBA8803
AACTGCACCAACTGCACCGAAGTGATTGCTGGGATCGGCATCAGGAGCTACAGCTAACCCGCTCAGATCCGTAGCATTAACAGTTGCAATGTTGGTGTACTGGCCAGGGGTAACAATTCTTGTGCCTTGGTACTTCCAGACTTCTCCTGAATCGAGGCGGTTGTTGGTATTTATGTCTCCAATGTTGAATCCGCCACTCGTGATAGGGGTCGGGTTGAAGGAAGGATCGGGACCGCCATCATCAACGACCATCACATTAATCAGGGGAATACCGCCGTTATTGCTCACGTCATAGGTAAACGTCGCTGTACTACCCACTAGAAGTATTGGACCAGTTGGAAGGTCTGCATCTTGTCCGTTGGTGTACTTCTTAATTGCCAGCGCTGGTAAAGGCAGTACTGTTGTTCCCACATCAAGGTAGGGAGAAAGGTCTGTTGAACCAAACGCATTATTGCCAATGAAGCCAGGGACGCTACCACGCTTAGTCTGATCTTCCCCATAGGCAACTGCAATTAGCGCACCATTGGTAGTAAAGAGGCGTGCTCCACTCTGATCGCTGTCATTAAAGAAGGAGTCATACAGTCGCACTGATTGCAGGGCATTGACCGTATAGGCTAGGTCATATTTTTGACCATTAGGCGCGGTATTTGTGCTGTTGGCAGGATTGCCATCCCAGTCCACATAGACGGTAGTATTATCAGTTGCCGTAACCCAGAGGGGGCTGCCATTTGAACCACTGACAACGTTACCATTATTATCCGATGAACCCTGCGCCCAGCCTACAACCACTTGGCTGGTCAGTCCGTTTTCAGGGACTAACGTAAACCCCCAGTCATAATTATTACCCTCGTTGCTTACTGTAGCTGAATCCAGGGTGGCGATGACATCAAAAGTTGCACCGTTGGGATTGTTGGGATCGTTACCTGTATAGAAGTGAATCCCCGATCCGGACACAGTTGGCGTGTAGCGCAGAGTCGTACCAGCAGCAACATTAAGGCTGCCAGTACCAGCCGTTGTTCGGTAGTTGACTGTAATAGAGCTACTGCCGGGATTGTAAATGAAATAGCTAACTGGCCCTGAAGTGTCATTACTAGGTCCGGTTGTGGTAACCGGAGAGTAGTAACTGTTCCCCAAGCGGTTAAGGGGTGTCAGAGTAAAGGAGTCTGACTCGAAGTTGGCATTAATATCCCCTGTCACCAAGTCAACTTGAACAGGTTTACTCGCCAAGACACGAGAGTTGGCATTGATTCCCGGTCCACTGGGGAGGGAAGGTCCACTGCCATCACCCGTGCCTCGGACAACATAAGTTTGTCCTTGATTGAGGGTTGTGTTGACATCAGTGGGATCAGTAAAATCGCCATCCCCGTTGACATCAATTTGAACTAGGGTATTGTCCTGAGCGGCACCTACTACCAAGGCAGCGTAGCTGAACATATCGTTGTCGTTGGCCAGGTTTTGCCCAACGGGGACTTTGTAATCTGTGCCGTAGCGGAAGGTATCGACAACCTCGATCGCTCCTCCTAACACCGAACCCCCATTGTTTTCAACGGTCTGGGGCCAATAACCTCGTGTTACTGCGATCGCAGAGGTTGCACCAATCTTGTCTGTACCGTCGAAGAAAATATTAGCCGGGTTGCGGGGGTTGGTGGGAACTACGTTCCGTAAAATGACAACATCCCCTGCCTGGAATACGTCAGTAGCGAAACCTGGGGCGATGCCATCGGTTGGATCGTTATTTCCCCAAATCTGAGTACCCCCTAAGTTGCCAGCACTATATTTATTAGTGGGATTAGCAATATCGGTATCGTAGCCGTTTTCCCATTGGTCATAGTAGATTAAGGTGCCGTTACGGCTGATTGTCATGGAAATGATGCTGACAATCCCATTAGAGACAGTATCTTCTAGATCGTTGAAGATGTAGTTAATATCCTGCTCGCGCATCGGCACAAAGTAAGTCTGTAGCGGTGCTGGGTTAGCATCTGTAAATATTGCCGTTGCTACCCGGTCATCAGCTGTACCAAACGCCCCATCTGCACCTGTTGCCGTTGCTGTTAACTCTAAGGTCGCGTTCAACGCTGGAGCCACCTCAGGCCCAACTCCATCGGGATCGGGAGGGACTAACCAACTCGCCATAACTTGCCCATTTGCCGAGCCATCTAGGTCACCTACGCCACCATCAGTTACTACAAAAGGCTGATAGGTATTCAACACCCCATCATCCCCAGGCAAGATTTCTGTAATTCCAAACTTAACTGTTTCCCCACTCTCTAAGCCAGTTACAGTGGCAATTGCTGTTTCACCTGGGGTGTAATCAGATTTACTTGTAATAGCTTTTAAGGAATTTGCTGTTGGTAGCGACGGCTGGTTGTTTGTAACCAGTGAATTCAAACTAGCCGAAGGTTCATCTGCTGTATCTTGATCTACTTTTACCGTCAAATCTTCTTCGGGTAATGCCAAGAGATTATCGTTTACATTGATGCTGTCCATGATATCTTCCTCTTTCTTTTCAGATCAATTGAGTAATTGCAGTTAACTAGGACGCTGCTATCAGAAGCAAAACTGCCTCACCGTCATCTTTAGTTTCTGCCAAAAACTTATTGCCCATAAGTTCTCGATCAGTTCTGAAATAATTCTGCCAACTGTTCAAAATTTGTTAGAGATAATCTAAGCATTTTCCTGCTGCTCCACTTGTTATATCGTAGTGAAAGCCCCCCGTAAATACTATCGCTGAAACTTCACAATTTCCCATATTCAGATTATCTCGGATTATCCATCACTCATCAGATCTGCCGGGAGGACTGGCACTATACCTGCTCAGATTAGCAGGAAGTTGCTGACTGTCCCCAATTGTTTGGATGGATAAACTTGACAGGCAAGAATTAAAGGCTACCCTTAACTTAGGGTAGTTATTATTTATGAGCTGCACAATAAGGTATTATTGTATACCAATAAACCAGGAATCAAGAGCTTAAAATGTAAAGTTTCAATGAAGTTTATAGCTATTGCATAAGTAAAGTTTTAGCTACAAATATTCAACAATATCAACAATAAGACAAAAAAATTCAACTAAATTACTTTAGCACAATAAATTAGTATAAAAAAGTGTTAAAAGTGGGTTTTTGGAATATTTTTATGAGGTAAAAAGTGGGAAAAGTGGGAAAAGTAGGTTAGAAGCATTTCAATTTGGCAACAAGGCCACAAATGGATAAAATTCGTTCTAACGCAGCCACTGCTAAACCAGAACGATTATCAATAATGATAATCAATCAGTTAATCTTAAGGCTTTCTATCGGAGGTCTTGTGATTTCGGGAACCAATCAAGGGCAATGCCACTCTCCTAGTCTGATACCCGATCTGGAGAGTATATTTACTGAGCGCTATATCCCAGCCCTTAAGCAAGCAAAAACTGAAACTAGATTACTTCACATCAGCTTGGTGAATTGGCAAAACTATTGAAACTCCTGAAAAACCGTAGGATAGGTAGAGTGATAACGAAACCCATCAAATCCTGAGTAATGGTGGGTTTCACCTCCTTCAACCTAACCTACGAGGAATGGAGGATATATCACAAGTTCCCAAGCTTCTTTTAAGATTATTTCCATCTACTTGACTTTAGGGATCGTTTTAGAAAAAAATAATAGAGTTAGCCTGGATTTGTTGATAATTCCGGTGATTGAAACCGCTATTTCTTGTGTAATACAAACTCCAATTAAGTATTACTAATTCGATTATGTATTACACTAGCTAAGCAGTAGATGAGCACCTACAGTTCTCAGCTTTGAGCTGTGAATACACCGGAATTATCAATTTTTTTATCCAGATCGGGGAGAGGTGCTATTCAGCCTCAGGAAATAGTCGTTCTCTTACCTCACGGCTATAATCTTGCACAGCCCGCTCGATTGCTTCCTGCAAATTTACATAAGATTTGGCAAAGGGTGGCAAGCGTTCCGAAAGCCCTAGCAGATCGGCAGTAATTAGAACTTGGCCGTCGCAATCAGGCCCTGCACCAATGCCTATGGTCGGAATAGCGAGCTTCTGTGTAATCTGTGCAGCTAGCTTGGCCGGGATGTGTTCCAGAATAATTGCAAACGCACCAGCTTGTTCGAGAGCGATCGCATCTGCAAAAATCCGCTCCGCACTCTCCGGAGAATTACCCTGCTGGCGGTTACCGCTCAACTGATAAACTGACTGAGGCGTCAGCCCCACATGGCCCATTACCGGAATCCCAACTTTTACCAATTGAGCAACGGTTTCAGCCATAGCAGGATAACCCCCCTCTAACTTCACCGCCTGCGCTCCAGTTTCTTTCAACACCCGCCCTGCCGAATGCATTGCTTGCTGCGGGCTTTCTTGATAACTCAAAAACGGCAAATCGGAAACTACCAAAGCCCGTTTAACGCCCCGCACCACAGCTTGAGTATGGTGCAACATATCCTCCAGAGTGACTGGCAGCGTATTTTTATAACCTAACGCCACCATTCCCAAGGAATCCCCTACCAAAATTAAATCCACTCCAGCTCGATCCAGCAGTTGGGCAATAGGATAATCCCAAGCAGTCAACGCTACAATAGGTCGCTTTTCCTGTTTCCATTCGATTAACTGCCTGATTCTTATAACCATAAATTAGGGATGAGGGGATGAGGGGATGAGGGGGTGAGGG
>DNXU01000447.1:0-4037 GCA_003505715.1 Cyanobacteria bacterium UBA8803
CCCTCACTCCCTCACCCCCTCATAAAAATAACTAGGAGATTCAAGTGTCAAATGCTGACTTATTAAGTACAGGGTTAAGGCAAGCTTTTATTCGTTTAATTGCCAAGCATACTGGATTAGAAGTTAGAGAGAGAGACCAAGCTACTTTAATCGAAAGTATCTTTTTGAGAATGAAAATTCTTAAATTGCCTTTCCCAGAAAATTATTATCAGCTTTTAGAATTAAAAACAGCAGATAGTTATCATGAATGGCAAAGGCTAGTCTTAATCATGACTAATCTTGAAAGCCATTTTTTTAGAGATAAAGACCAGTTTAGCCTATTAAAGAATCAAATTTTACCAGAACTTATTCAACGCCAGCAAGCTACCAAAACTCTCCGAATCTGTAGTGCAGGCTGTTCAACGGGAGAAGAACCTTATTCTATCGCTATTCTCCTCAAAGAGCTTCTTCCCGATTTAGAGAAATGGCAGGTATTGATTTTAGGTGCAGATATCAATCAAACAGCTCTTGAAAAAGCTAGAGCAGGAATTTATAGAGCTTGGTCATTTAGAAATGTTGATGCAGCAATAAAGCAGCGATATTTTCGCTTGGTTAACGAGCGCTATCATATTGACGAGCGAATCAAGGAAATGGTCAAATTTCAAAGTGTAAATTTAGTCAAAGACCCTTTTCTTCATCCTAGCTCTGAACTACAAGATATGGATTTAATTCTTTGCCGCAATGTTTTTATCTACTTTGAACCATTAGCAATAGGGAAAGTTTTAGATAAATTCTATCATGCGCTTCAACCCTTAGGTTATCTTATTACAGGTCATGCTGAACTTTACGGTCAGGATTTAAGCCTGTTTCAGATTAAAGTATTTCCTGAATCGCTAACCTATCAACGTCATGCCGATAATTTCGCCATTCAGCCGTCTGCCCTTGAGGTTAACACCCATCAGGTAGCTCTACCGAGCGAGCTAAATTATTTGCCCGTAGAGAACTTGTCTTGGGAATTTGATCAAAGCATTCTCGAAAGCAATCTTGGCAAAAATACAATTAACCTCCATCAAGCTGCCCTTAATCTTCTCAAGCAATTACCGCCAGATACGAAACTACCCAAACTGGGGAATCTAACAGCAGCCGAATTAATAATCAAGGTGGAAGCTGCCCTAAGCTTAATCAATAAAGAACCGAAATGAAAGAGCAATCCTATTTCACATTTAGCATCAATAACTCTCTCGGATACCTTAGTATCGCTTATGTTGAAGAAATTTTCGCTCTGCCGGAGTTGACACTAATTCCAGAATGCCCTCAGAGTCTTGTTGGTGTTGTTAATCTTAGAGGTGAGATTTTGCCAGTAATGGATCTGAATCTCAGTTTTACGGAGCTATTGTATGACTATCATTTAACCGATAGCGTAGTGGTTATCAGCTGGGAAGGATTGCGGGTGGGGATTATTGTTAATGAAGTACATGGCGTGCGCAATCTATCGCCGGAGCAAATTAATACTGAACTTTCTCGTGATGGAGGAAAGGCGGTAGTTGAAGAAAAAACTATTCTAGATCGTATTATCAGCTGTGCCGAAGATATTTTAATCCTGAATAAGTCAGAAAGTTGGAGCAGATATATAGGGAACCAGCAGGTTACAGATCATACTAACGCAGCCAAACTTGAATCCAATGGTTCTAAAGGGCTACCAATTCAACCGCCTATATTTTGGCCTAATTCTACCCCCGAGGAACGAGCCATCTTTCAGGAACGAGCTGATAATCTAAAACTTGCAGCCGATACTCAGGATTTAAAGGCATTAAGATCTCTAGCGGTCATTGGTTTAAATGATAATTTTTTTGGCGTTGATTTAGCGATCGTCCGAGAGTTTACCGATATCTACCAAGTCACCCCTGTTCCCTGCTGTCCGGCACACATCATCGGCAACGTGAACCTGCGAGGTGAGATTCTCACTTTAGTAGATATTCGCCGATTTTTGAATCTACCTCTTACGGGTATACCGGCTGAGGCTAAGGCAATGGTTATTGAGGTTGAGGGTGTGGTTGCTGGTGTAATGGTGGCAGAAGTTCATGAAGCGATGTTTTTCCTAAATCCAGGAGATATAACAGTTGAGCCGATAGCTATCCCTTCCCTAAATCATGAATACTTGGAAGGTGTAGCTTTTTACCAGGAAAAAATGATGGCTATTGTAGATTTACCCAAACTTTTCCTCAAGGGTGGGTTAATTGTCGATGAGGTAGTATGAACTAACGTGCCAATAAGGCAGGAAACAGGGAGATAGGAAGATAGAGGTAACTCTTTTTCCTTCTTCCTTCTATCCCTAGTTATTGTAATACGTTTTACCTGTATTACAAATCCATGAGAACTTTCTCAAGGTTTTCTGCAAAAAATAAACATTTAAGTGATTAATCACTTTAGATTATATTAATATTTATTACTTTTTAAAGCGTTTTTAAAGCTTTAATAAAGTACTTGCGATAAGGCAGATTATTTGTTAATAATGTTTTCTTAATTAAATTATTAATTTTTGTAAAAATAAATAAAAATAAATAATTTTCTGGTGTTATGCTGTGACCAAATAAAATTTCAAAGGACATCCTGATGGCCAGCTCCGCGTCTACCCCCAAGAGCCTAACTATTCCCTTACTAGGCAACAATCGTTTCAAAATAAGCAAGAAAAAAGTACTATATACTACCATACCGATATTGCTGGGCTTGCTAGGTATTAGTGCTATTGGATTTACTTCTAGGTATAAAGTGGCTGTTGAGATGCAGGTTGATCTAAAAGAGCTATCGAATAGCGAATACCCTGCTAATCCTGCTCCCTTAAGCAAAAATGCCCAAAGATATTCAGGCAGAGAGTTAAAGCTAATTCAGCGGGATGCTACCCACTTCGATTTTGTCCTAGAGCCGAAAAACGATAAAACTGCCAAAATAGTTATCAAGAATGTCGATTTGAGCCTATTGACTCCTAAAATACCTGAATGGTCTAAAAAAGACCAAGGTTTAGAAGTAATTGCCTTAACAGACCGGGAGTGGAATAGACAACAAATCAGTTTTCCTGCTGATTCAAAACATATAGAAATTAGTGGTGGAGATGGTTTCGAGCAGAAAAAAATCACCGAAATTGCCTTGGCCAATAATTGCTTGAATGCTGGATATTGGGAAGTTCTACTCTTTACAAAAGAGGATAACAATAAAACCCTTTACTATCAAGGGTGGTTCACATTTCCGATGGGGCATTACAAAAATGTCTTTGAAAAGAACAACAATTTCTCCTATTGGAAGCATTGGTGGAGATTAGAACACTGGCAAGATCCAAGCAATACAGTTGTAAATACGCAGTTGCTCAGGGAAGTCATCAATGAACAAGAAATTGCTGCTAATTTTGACCTTAACGAAAAGATATTCTCTGCTGGAGAGCAAAGTCGTAAAGTCAGAACTACTCTAGCCAGCAACCTAACCACATGGGGAGATTTTTATAACGACGAACACAAAATTGAATTTGCCACATTCCGTCCGCCTGGATTCTACGATGCGAATGTTCCTTGGAAAAATGAGTATTGGAGAATAGGCAAGTTTGAAAAAGCTACTCTGCGGAACATTAAACCTGTAGGTAGCCAGCAAGATTTACAGGAAATTGAGTTAGTCTTCAGCGATACAAGGACTGGAGAACAAAATCGGCTATTCTTCAGCGGTATCGACCTCAAAGAACTGCCCAAGCTATCAGTAGACGAGTATAACAAGGGGTTGTATATGCCCCTGGGAATTGGGATACCTCCTTTTTATCAAAGCTACGAAGATCTAGAAAAGAAAAATCCCGCTGAAAGCCCCTATTTCAGTGTTTTGCTAGATTCAAAGGGTAAGTGGATCGACCATCACCGCTTAGCGCTTGATGGAGTAGCTATGCACTTGGATAAAGAAAACACAAACCTCTTGCATATCTACTTGCTATCCTATGAAAGGAATACCTTAATCGCTCATTTTTCAATTAATTTGGAATGAGGAAATTGGTGATGGGTGATGGGTGATTGGTGATGGGTGAT
>DNXU01000447.1:4159-5569 GCA_003505715.1 Cyanobacteria bacterium UBA8803
ATTCCCCATTCCCGATTCCCGATTCCCCCTAGCCCAGATGTTTCTTAACCATTTGTAATAATTCTTCAGGCTGCGGGGGTTTACCTAAAAACTCAGTTGCGCCAACTAATTTGGCACGGGCACGGTCAATTTGGGTGTTTTTAGCGGTCAGGATGATAATGGGCGTTTTCTTAAAGGCTGGAGTTTCTCGCAAAAATTTACAGATGCTATAGCCATCAGCATTGGGCAAGAGTAGGTCTAGTAGGATGAGATCGGGTTGGTGTTCGATAAGTTGGCCGAATCCTCGCATCGGTTCTGGAATGCTCAACATTTCATACCCAGCAGGCGTTAAGATTTTTTTTAAAGCATGAGCCAACACTGGACTATCATCAATACAAGCAATTAAAAACTGTTTGTGGTTGGATTTGGCAGGCTGAATTTCTGTTGGGGGAGGCGTGGTTGTAGCTGGCGGTTGGACAGTTGGTAGTGTTAAATCTGGCACCTCTTGGAATTTGAGGATGCCCTTGTTAACTAAAGGCAGCAATGAGAAAGTCACGTCAATCAATGATTTTTCTAGCTGCCATGCAATATCCCACAGGGTAAATTGACCGTTGAGATACTTATCTAAAACTGGCAGCCCTTGCGGATATGCCTCTTGGTGTAATATGGGTGCGAGGGTTGGTCTGAGGTGGCCTAAACCGGCAGCTTGCCATTGTTCCTGTATTTGTGTGGCTGTACTGACCACGGTTTGGATTTCGTTACCCGACAAGGCCACTACTCGACAAAAGGTTGATATAGCTTTTGGACTGGGTGTCCAATTGGTTTTAAAGTCTGTATAGCTGTCTAGCTCAAACAAACATTCCTGGACAACAGTACGAATCACTAACTTGGCTTGGATCAGGCTCAATTGCTTGTGGCTGAATCCTCGATCGAGAAGCTGGCATTCCCAAGGTTGATGATCTGATAACTGAGCAGATTCAAGACGCCAGTTCCAGTTGGGTCGATACTGCTTTAAGGCTCTATCCCACCGTCTCACTGGATGAATCCCACCTGTGGCATAGAGCAACTGACCTCGGACAAGATAAAGATGCCAAACTTCCTTAGGGTTTTGTAGGATTAGCTCTCCATCACCATGTTTACTCAGGTTATCTAATTCTTTAGTCAGCCTTATTAAGGTCATTCGTGATAAGTTAACTAGTATTATTTAGGGGTTAAGGACGAGAATGATGCGATACCCTAGAACTTAAAGGTGGTAAGGATTAGTTTTACCTAGCAGTTGACCAATATAAATCCAACACAAGAAATCTCTCAATCACTAGAGGAGAGATTGCACTGTTGATAAAAATCATATCTGGTGGACTACTAGGATCGTATCTCACCCTTTGGTCATTTGGCGAGATGGCCAGGGAAAGAATGAGGGATGAGGGATGA
>DNXU01000447.1:5616-12316 GCA_003505715.1 Cyanobacteria bacterium UBA8803
AGGGATGAGGGATGAGGGATAAGATCCTTACTGAGAGAGGGTTTTGGGCAAAAGTTCTTGGTAAGAGGCTCAATTCAATGGCTAGACCCGCTTCTACATCCCCCGACTACACAACATCCTATTTTCAATTTTCCAGTCAGCATCATGTTTGAGTCATTCACCCATCACCGGATTGCTACTTCAGGTGCGACAATCAAGCTGGTCAAGGGTGGTGAGGGGCCACCACTGCTGCTGCTGCACGGTTATCCACAAACCCATGTGATGTGGCACAAGATTGCTCCGGTTTTGGCCGAACACTTCACCGTCGTCTGCTCAGATCTGCGGGGTTATGGCGACAGCGACAAGCCAAGTTCCGATCCGACTCATTTTACTTATTCCAAGCGAGTGACAGCGCAAGACCAAGTGGAAGTGATGAGGATTCTTGGCTTTGAGCGGTTTTCGGTTGTAGGCCACGATCGCGGCGGACGGGTGCTGCATCGCCTTATCCTCGATCATCCAGACTGCATTGAGAAAGCCGCTGTCCTAGACATCGTGCCGACCCGCAAGATTTTTCAGACTGTAGACAAAGAACTAGCCACTGCTTACGAACACTGGTTTTTTCTGATCCAACCCCACAACCTACCAGAGCAGCTTATTGGTGCTGACCCAGCATTTTATCTCCAGGCAAAACTTCGCCAATGGAGTGCCGACCTCAGTAGTTTTACTGAGGAAGCGATGGCAGAGTACATTCGTTGCTTTAGCAATCCTGATGTCATTCACGCTAGCTGTGAGGATTACCGCGCCGCTGCCTCGATCGATCTAGAGCATGATGAGGCGGACATCGATCGCCAGATCCCATGTCCCCTACTCGTTCTTTGGGGAGCCAAAGGTGTCATGCAGCGCCGCTATGATGTACTGGCAACCTGGCTAGAAAGAGCGGTAGATGTAAGGGGCAGGGCTTTGGACTGCGGTCATTTCCTGCCGGAAGAAGCACCCCAGGAAACAGTTGAAGCCCTACTAGATTTCTTTGTTAAAGAGAGTGAGGGGGTGAGGGGTGAGGAGGTGAGGGAGTAAGATACAATGCTGATACTAACTGAATTGATATAATACTAATCTGGGCAAGAAGTCAATCCCTGAATCATTGAAAATTGCCTGAAAAAATGGTTTGATGAGCCAATCGACACCACTCGGCAAATCGCTGAAACCCTATGTTTTTCGTTGAGTGGTGTCGATGCCTTACAGGGAGAGGGTTTAGGGTATATGTTTGGCTCAATTTTTTTGAGAATACGGTACAATTTCCTTAGTGGTGTCGATTTGGCGGCTGAAACCCTTACTGGGTAAGGTCTGCTAGACGAACTCTCTTCCCACTCGCTGGGAAACCAACTTGAATGGAACGATCCCATTGGGCTTGCGCACCAACGAAATTTAAACTCTTCCCACTCGCTGGGAAACCAACTTGAATGGAACTCACCATACGGGTTAACAGGTAAACCGGTAGGAGCACTTGCCTCTTCCCACTCGCTGGGAAACCAACTTGAATGGAATTGATTAGGGCTTGTAGGGGTAGAAACCTCGAGAGTTTGCTCTTCCCACTCGCTGGGAAACCAACTTGAATGGAAACCACTAGTAAACACGCTAGAGGCAGCGGTCGCTCCGAGACTTCCCACTCGCTGGGAAACCAACTTGAATGGAAACCATTTCGCTGTTCATACGCTCCATAGTAGTACTCTGGACTTCCCACTCGCTGGGAAACCAACTTGAATGGAAACTTGATTGGTATCTCCTGCTCAACCTGTTGGAAGCTTCCCACTCGCTGGGAAACCAACTTGAATGGAAACGCAAGAGTCGGCACAGGAGCGCCAACCACAAACTTCCCACTCGCTGGGAAACCAACTTGAATGGAAACTAAATCCCTAGTTGTCACTTTAACCATATCCTGTCCAAAGTGGAAGCATAAGCTGTCCGCTTGAAAAGGATAAAAACCTGATGCTGTCGTAAGAAGAACAACAGCTTGGGCAGGCAGGTAGAACCATAAGTTGTCCAGAAGTTGAAATAGGAAGGATAAGATGTCCTAGAGTTGATAAACTGGCAATATCCTCCCATTGCTGCGCCTTGAAGAAATAAATGCTGGACGGGGAAAAGTTTGTGCGGTGGTGTCAGCAGTTAGGCTTGGCAGAACCGACAAGGAAATACATCGAAGTGTTACGCACTTCGCCACCATCTCCTGTGGTACGCAGTAGGACAGGCAACGTGAGTGGTCGTTACCCCAGTCGGAAAATGGGGGTGACGATTCAATTTGAGAGCCACCACAACGAATTGGCAGGCATCTATGAGATGGAATATGACCCAGATGTGCTGGAATATTACGACCAACCCAGTGGGATCAAACTGAGGTATCAAGCTCTGAGCGGTCGGAAAGTAGGAGTTCTACATACCCCAGATTTCTTCGTGTTGCGTCAAACTTCTGCGGGCTGGGAAGAGTGGAAAACACTCGATGAATTAGTGCGATTATCAGCCAAAATGCCTGCTCGCTACGTGCGAGGAGTTGAGGGTCAATGGCACTGTCCTCCAGGAGAAGAAGTAGCACAAAGCTTGGGATTATATTATCGCATCCGCTGCAACGTTGAAATTGACTGGGTTTTCCAAAATAATCTTCATTTTCTCGAAGACTACTTGCAGCCATCCGATTTGGACTTAGAAGAGAGTGTTCGTGCCAACATCACATTAGTGGTGGAACTTCATCCAGGAATTACCTTAGGTGAATTGCTCGAACAGGGATACAACTGTGACGAGGTTTATAGCCTAATTGCCCAAAATCATTTAAAGGTGAATTGGCGGAATGTCAACATAGCGCAACTTGGTTGGCAGCTTCAAATCTTTCCGGCTAGTCAGAAAGTTGGTCAAACCGAAACAACCAAGTGGACAGGAGCATCAACCTTAGAATTAACCCCCAACTTAGTTGACCTGAAACCTGGTTCTCTGGTGGTGTGGAATGGAAAAAGCTTATCGATTCTCAATCGGGGAGAAACCCATACAGCCCTCCTCAATGAAGAGGCGAAAGTCATCCAACTGCCCAACGTTGCCCTATGGGAATTAGTCAAACAGGGTGAGTTAACAGGAGTTGTCAGCCAATCCTCATCTTCTAACATCGTCAATGACCTCCTAGCCAAGGATAGACGAATTCATTGATAACAACTATTTAAATCTCAAACAGCAAGGAAAATTTGCCGTTTACAGTTCACTGGTACGACGCTGTTCACAGCAGGGAATCACTCCTTGTAGCTACAAAACATTTGTCCGAAAAATTCAGCAAAAATCTAACTACGAACAGGCTGTAAAAAGGCAAGGACGCAGAGCCGCTTACAAGCATGAGCCTTTTTATTGGGAGCTAGAGGTAAACACCCCCAGGCACGGACAAAGACCCTTTGAAATCTGCCATATTGACCATACACAATTAGATATTGAGTTAGTTAGCTCCCACACATCAGTAAATCTAGGTCGCCCTTGGGCAACCTTCCTAACAGACGCCTACTCACGACGAATACTAGCGGTTTATCTGTGTTTTGACCCACCCTCGTACCGTAGTTGCATGATGGTGATGCGCGAGTGTGTTCGTCGTCACGGACGCTTGCCCGACACGATAGTGGTGGATGGAGCCAAAGAATTCATGAGTGTTTACTTCGAGCGGCTCTTGGCAGCTTACTCTTGCACAAAGAAAACCCGACCAGCCGCCAAACCCCGATTTGGTTCAGTATGCGAACGCTTGTTCGGGACAGCTAACACCATGTTGATTCACAATCTCCAGGGAAATACGCAAATTAACAAGAATCCCAGGGCTGTAACCAAAAGCGTGAATCCCCGTAATTTAGCTATTTGGACTCTGGGGAGTTTGTACCAAAATTTATGTGATTGGGCTTATGGATTTTATGATAACAAGGAGCATCCGGCATTAGGACAAAGCCCAAGAGCAGCTTTTACAGATGGCTTGTTGCAAACCGGATTACGCTCACACAAACTGATTCCTTACGATGAAACCTTCCGAATTTTGACACTACCAACAACAGCCAAAGGCACCGCCAAGGTCATTCCCAATCAGGGAGTTAAAATTAACCATATCTACTATTGGCATAACAGTAATCCTGGAGGAGCTTCATTAATCTTTTTGTTTGGACCTACCGGGGTGGGGAAAACCACCTTACTCCATCAAGTTGTGAAAGTGCTAATAGAGCAGAACTCCAGAGCCATGCAACTTGATTGTGGGCATATTCCTGTTGCTCATGTAGAGGCTCGCGCTCCTGAATCCGGGTCTTTCGACTGGAAAGATTATTATAAAAGTGTCTTGATAGCTTTAGCTGACCCCTTCGTTGATTATAAACTCAGAACTGGCAGTAGCCGAATTGAGGGCAGTGGCTCTTCTCAACGTCTAATTAAATCAAAAGCTAACCTGTCAGATTTACGAGAGGATGTAGCAGCGATTATTCAGCAACGTCGGTTAATTGTATTTCTAGTTGATGAAGCCCAACGCTTCACTAAAATGGCATCGGGTCGAAGACAACAAGACCAAATGGATGCTATTCAGTCAATGGCAAGTTTCACGTCCACCCGATACGGACTTTTTGGCACCTATGAACTGCTACAGTTAAGAAATTTAAGCGGTCAATTGAGCCGCCGCAGTCTAGATATTCACTTTCCTCGTTATCAAGCGGATTGCTTACAGGACGTTAAAGATTTCAAACGGGTACTTAAGAGCTTTGCCTGCCAAATGCCCTTGTTAGAAGTTCCCGATTTAGAGCAGCATTGGGAATACTTTTACGAACGCAGTATCGGTTGTGTCGGGATAGTGAAGGATTGGCTGACACAAGCTTTGAGAAAAGCGTTGGCACAATCAGCCTCTACCCTGAGCTTGGCACATCTTACACCTTATGCTCCCAGCGTTTCTAAATGTATGCAAATGGCAACTGAGGCGATAGAAGGTGAGAAAGCGCTGCTCCAATCGGAGAGCGAACTGAGCCGATTGCGTCAAAAATTAGGATTAACCGTTCAGGAGCCACCAACAGCAACAGAAGCTTTGCCCAATAGCCCGACCTGTTCTACGGCTAATAAAAAACACAACAAAACCAAGAAACGTCGTCCGGGAGAGCGTAATCCTCAACGGGATGTCATCGGAGGCGCTCCCAGTGTCAGTTGAAAGCTGGAGTAATCATCAACTGTGGTATTCAAAAACCACAATAATTCCAGAGCGTAGCCGCCTGCATCCTCTTGAACCCATCGGTATAGGAACGCCAAAAGTAGAGAGTTTAACCAGTTATGTGGCTCGGTTGGCAGCAGCTCATCGAGTGCCTACGGCTATTTTGCTAGCTCAAGAAGTCGCTCCACAAGTCAGTAGATATCAAGGTAATCAGCATCTTGGGTTATCCAAATGGTTTTTCCGTGTCTTTTTCAACGATACAGGAGCTTGGAATGGCATGGGAATTATGGCCAATGAGCCAGTTCATGTCTTAGAAGCACTCACAGGGCAGCATCAGTTACGGTTTCTCACGTTTTTAAGTTGGGCTAACGTTTTACCGTCACGAGGTTTACTTCGTACCAACAAGGCTTGGTGTCCTGTGTGCTATGACGATTGGGAGCGTTGTGGTCAACCCATCTACGAACCTTTATTATGGTCGCTCCAGGTAGTGACAACTTGTCCTGTTCATCAACAAGTTTTATCGCATCAATGTCCCCATTGTCGGCGGTCGCTCTACCCTCTAGAGTGGAATCAAAGGCCAGGTTTCTGCTCTCGATGCCAACAGTGGTTGGGTATGAGTTCATTTTTGAGTACAGGTGATACCTCTATGGACATAACACCACTAGAGCCACCCGATTGGGAATGGCAGATGTTTGTTGTGCACTCCGTCGGAGAAATCCTAGAGCAAGCACCTTTTCTTGAGTCTGTGCCAGCTAGAGCAAATCTGGCATTTTCTATTGACTTATGTATTCAAAAAGCTACCAACGGTAATGCCAAAGCTTTTGCTGAGTTAATGTACCTGAGTGCTTCCGTACCTGGAGAATGGCGATGTGGTCAGGCACTCGCGCAATTAGGTTTACTCCTTAGAGTCTGTTGGTGTCTTTGTGTTCCTTTACTCGATTTTCTCACTGGTCGGGTCATGATTGAGCAACCGCTATCGTTGAAGCTTTTGCCTCTGGCTCAACAAAGGAGAAAAACTAATCGGCGCTTTGATGCGGTGAAAGTACAAATGTTTTTAGAGGAAGCTAGGTCCTTGGAACCACCCCAGTCTCTCAGACAAGTGGCTGCTACTATTGGGTACGACCCTGGGGATATCTCCCGATTTTTCCCCGACTTGTGCCACCAAATAAAGGCTCGTTACAGGTTATACCGACAGACAATCAGAAAGTCCTAGCTATAATCAGGTCATTGACCAAGTCTATCTCCAGATCGCTACTCTGAGCGATTCAAGTGTCATCACCTCTCCCACCAGGTCGAAGCATAAAGTGACCACAGCTTTTTGGACAGCTTATGCTTCCACTTTGGACAGGATATGGTTCAAGTGACACGTCACTTTTGGCTTCCCACTCGCTGGGAAACCAACTTGAATGGAAACGTTATATATGGTTGAGTCGCCTAAATCCTGGAATTATTAGGACTTAAGCATTGTGCCCCCCAAGGAAAGGGGGAAGAAATTTCTTGTTCCCCCCAGATTTGGGGGGTTAGGGGGGCGTT
>DNXU01000633.1:0-1885 GCA_003505715.1 Cyanobacteria bacterium UBA8803
ACGCCCTCACCCCCTCACCCCCTCACGTTTATTCAAACTGCTACTACAACTCGCAAACAAAGCAGGATAATAACTAAGTTGAGCGGCTGCTAGTATCCTTTGCATCACCACCAATATCTCTTGTCCGTCCGCTCCAACGTGTTGTTAGACCGTGCTTTCGCGACAAGGTCACAACTTTTCTACCACTTTGAGCTTCCTTATTTCGTAAGTCTGCGAATATTGCATCCAAATCATAGTTGAATGATTTGGCATACTCTTCACGTATCTTGTGGATTGCTTCTACAATCTCATCCACCCACATGATCTAATCTCCCATCAATTCGTAGGGGGTACAAAGAACTGGTAACTCGTAGCCAAAATCGAGGCTAATTTCTGCCAATTTTCCCTGAAGTTGAGCATTGGCAATATGCTTACAGTTCCACGTTAACAGATAATCCATGCCATGGACAGTTGCAGCGGCAATGTGAATAGCATCTACATTTGCTTTCGGTAGACCGTTTCGCTCATAGAAAGTAAGCTGGAGGACTCTCAATTTTAAGGCTATCCTACCCTTGTTTAACCTCCCTGTTCGTAGTTAAAGAGCTATCATTAACTACGTAAACCAGAACCCATGAAAACCTCTCGCCCTTCCCTCTGCCTTCTTCCCCCTCTCGCGATTTTCGGGTAATATATCAAGGCATAACTAAATTGCAACAGTTTAGGGAAACACCGGTGTAAGTCCGGGGCTGTGCGGCAGCTGTAAAAGTCGGTCAGAGATTTGGGCGGGTTGCCAAAATCCTTTTTCCCAGTCTTTCCTGCTTGAGCCAGAACGCCTATTTGTTGCTCGTTCACTCTATTTCCTGCCTTGCACGGGAAGGGAGCTTAATCGTTAATGCTTGCTATCGATCTCACTCATCTCACCCCTGAACCCCTGTCTTTGCCACCGCTACCGTTACAACGTCCTCTATTAGCGATCGGTCACGGCACTAGAGATCCCGAAGGGCGTCAGGGTTTTCTAGATTTTACTCAAACCTATGAAGCTTTAGACCCCTCACGACCCGTAGTACCTTGTTTTCTGGAATTGACTGACCCAACGATACAGGATGGCATAGACCAGTGCATAGCTCAGGGTTATACGGAACTCTCTGTTGTGCCTATTCTCTTGTTTGCGGCACGTCACAATAAGTTTGATGTCACTAACGAGTTAGACCGAGCCAGAATTCGATATCCCCAATTAAAGTTTTACTACGGGCGTCATTTTGGCATTACTCCAGGGATTTTAGAGTTATGGCACAAACGGCTTGCCGAACTAGATCGCTCCCCATGGCAACGCTCAGAGACAGTATTACTAATTGTCGGTCGTGGTTCTAGCGACCCCGATGCCAATAGCGATGTTTATAAAATGGCTCGCCTGCTCTGGGAAGGTAGCGGCTATCAAACCGTTGAAACCTGCTTTATCGGCATTACCCATCCCCGCTTAGAAGAAGGATTCCGTCGCGCTCGACTCTACCAGCCTAAGCGCATTATCGTCCTGCCCTACTTCCTGTTTACTGGCGTTCTAGTCAAAAAGATTTTAGATGTCACTCAACAGCAGCAGGCGCAGTATCCAGATATTGCTATGACCTGTCTACCAGAAATGGGAATTCAACCGGAACTGCTATCAGTGCTGCGAGAGCGAGAAATTGAAACTCAACTCGGACAGGTACAGATGAATTGCGAGATGTGTAAGTTTCGACTTCAGGCATTAAGTAACGGCACCAATCAAGAGCATCCTCACCACCATCACCAAAGTCACGAGCATCCTCACCAACATCACCACAGCCACCATCCCCCAGATCCTTACGCCGATCTAGAAAAATACCACCAAAGAATCTGGCAAAGTCCTTAGGGACTGCCAAAAAATAAA
>DNXU01000633.1:1975-3630 GCA_003505715.1 Cyanobacteria bacterium UBA8803
CTTTTTTATTTGGGAGTCCCTACTAATAACCAATGACTAAAGAATTTAAGGTTGGCGATCGCGTTCGATTAATTGCCCTTCCTAGCTATATCAAAACTGCTGAACCAATGCCCATGCTGCGACCACCGGATGTGGTTAAACTCGACGAAGAGGGTACGATCCTCGATCGCCGTCCGGGGGGATATTGGGGGGTGCGCTTTGCGAGGGGGGCGTTTCTCATGGATAGCCAGTACCTGGAAAGAGTGGAAGACGCTCCTCACACTGCCACTAATGGTGAACAGTCCTCACAACCCTTCTCATCGCCAGAGTCACAAGCTTAGCAGTCCAAATAGAAAGATTTTTCATTCAAGAAAAAGTCAACCGTAACGGCTAAAGACGCTTGCCATCAGCAAAAAAGAACCGGATAGCTCTAAAAGCTATTGGTAAGTACTAATATATCTGGAGCAAAAGTCTAATGTAGTTAGAGTAATTTTGCCCATTGATTCCTGTAGTGTTGAAGCTGATATTCATTATTGGCAGTCTGAGCGTGAATTGGGAAATAGATTTGTACGGCTTCCTACAGTCTCTCGGCATAGCCGACCCCACGGGCACCGGTTGGCTGGCAGTAGTTTTTACGTTTGGGTTGGCTTGGGGAGTAACTTGGCGTTTTATTCCAGCAGTGCGCTCTTTTGCTTTACGAGTCGGTTGGGCAGATCAACCGAATGCGCGGCGGCTTAACCAAGAACCCTTACCTAACGCCGGAGGCTTGGCGATCTATGCTGGAGTAGTGGCAGCTCTGGTATTAGCCACCCTCTTAAGACCGATTGTAATCGAGGCCGTTTTGGCTCAGGTTCTGACAATTCTTCTGGGAGGTTCGATTCTAGTACTGGTAGGCTTTATTGACGATCAGTTTGGTTTGCCCCCCTATATTCGCTTATTTACTCAAACCCTCACAGCACTATTGCTGATTGCTAGCGATATCCGTATCGAGACTCCCTTTGGCACCCCCATCGATCCGATCTTATCCACATTAATCACATGGTTGTGGGTAGTGGGAATTACTAACGCGATTAACCTGATGGATGGGATGGATGGTTTAGCTGGTGGGATTAGCTTTATTGCCTCAATGAGCCTTTTAGCGGTTTCAGCACAGTTTGAAACCCGGGCAGCGGCAACATTGGTCTTAGCAGCACTGGGAGGAGCAGCATTGGGCTTTTTGCGGCACAACTTCCACCCCTCCCGAATTATTATGGGCGATGCGGGAGCTTACTTTTTCGGTTACGTGCTAGCAGCTACCAGTATTTTAGGCAACCTGAAAGTGACTACGGTATTTGCCCTCGTGCCGCCAGCTTTCTTTTTGCTATTGCCTGTACTGGACACCACTCAGGTATTTGTGCGGCGGTTGATGGCGGGGAAAAACCCCCTGAGTACCCCCGGCAAAGATCACCTGCATCACCGCTTGTTAGCTTGGGGTTTGTCCCAGCGTCACACTGCATTAACCCTTTGGGGAATTACTTTGGTGTCTAATGGACTGGCGATGAAACTGCAAGGCATGACCTTGGAGGTGATCTACGCCACCAGTATCAGTATCATCCTACTTTTAGGCTTTACCATTTGGCGGCGAATACGGGCACATGTGCGGAGGGAATTAAGAGTTAGGGATGAGGGATGAGGGA
>DNXU01000438.1:0-3913 GCA_003505715.1 Cyanobacteria bacterium UBA8803
ATCCGCCCTACCTTTCCTTGGGGGGTCGGGGGGCACAATTGGGGTGAAGAGGAAAAATATTTAAATTATCTCTCAGGGGTGTTGCATTTTCAGCTTACCCTGCTATAAGAGTACAATCCGATGAGCTTGCTTTCTAACTCTAGGACGGTGGCTGATGCAGAATGGTTGTTTGGCCTTGTCTGTAAAACAACAGCTTGTCTAGCATCTGGACTGGAGAGGCTGTCTCTACTGTATTTCCTGAGTTAGTTCAGGTATAGGTATTGTTATTTCTCAAGTTTTTTAGCTTTTGCCAAGAGGTGCGCTGTGAATAGAGGCTGGGGTAGCGAGAGCAGGAGAGCAGGTCTTGAGCTGGGTATAGGAGTGTTAGGCTTACTTTCTGTAGGGATTGCTTTTTTAAATCATCCGGCTGTCGCTCAGATTGTGCCTGATGTAACTTTGGGGAGTGAAGGTTCGCAAGTGACCCCTAATGTCAACATTCGTGGACAATTGGGCGATCGCGTTGATGGGGGAGCAGTACGGGGCAGCAGTTTATTCCACAGTTTTTCCGAATTTAATGTTAACGATGGACAGCGGGTTTACTTTGCCGAGCCAGCCGGGATTGATAATATTTTCAGCCGCGTTACTGGCTCAAATATTTCTAATATCTTGGGGACGTTGGGGGTAGATGGTGCTGCTAATCTGTTCCTGCTCAATCCGAAGGGTATCCTGTTTGGACCGAATGCTCTAGTGGATATTCAGGGTTCGTTTGTGGCAACGACAGGCGATCGCTTTGTCTTTCCGGGTGGGATGGAGTTTGGTGCAACTAATCCTCAAGCGCCGCCTCTACTGACGATGAGTGTTCCGGTTGGGGTGCAGTATGGGGCACAACCGGGGACGATTACTAATCGGGGGAATTTAACCGTAGGGCAAGATTTGACCTTAGCAGGTGGGAATTTAGATTTACAAGGTCAGTTGAGGGCGGGACGGGATTTGACCTTACAGGCGCAGGATATATTAACAGTTCGGGATACAGTAAATAGTCCCTTTGTTGCCACGTCGGGTAGAGATTTGACAATGCAAGGCAACCAGAGTGTGGATATTTTTACGCTGAATCACCCGCAGTCACTATTACAGAGTGGGGGAGATTTTACTCTGATTAGTGATGGGGATATTTCTGGGGATGCTCACTTTTATAGTGGTGGCAGTTTGTCGATGCTGACTTTATCAGGGAGTCCGGGTAATTTTGTCAGTTGGTATGACCCAATTATTCGGGCAAATGGGGATGTTGAGTTTGGGAACTATACAGGGGTGGCGCTGAAGGTGGAGGCTACGGGTAGTATTCAGGGTGGGAATATTAGGATTACTGGGCCTGATGCGACCATTCCGGCGGATGATCCTGATTATGCAACGCTGACACAAAAGCCTTCAGTAATTTTACGGGCAGGATTAGATTCAGTGAGTAATCCTAATCTGCCTCAGGAGACGGGAGGTGCAAGTTTTACAGGGACTTCAGGACTACCGTTGGGGATTACAGTTGGTAATATTGGTACTTTTCGTTTTGATAGTGAGGATGGCGGGGATATTATTCTCTCTGCCGCGAAGGGGAATATTGTTACGGGTAATTTGCAATCCTCCTCTTCTGGAAATGGGGGAGCGATCACCCTGACAGCGGGTAGTAATATCTCCACCAGTAATATCTTCTCCACTTCCTCATCTTCTTCTGGAAATGGGGGAGCGATCACCCTGACAGCGGGTAGTAATATCTCCACCAGTGGTATCTTTTCCTATTTCTACCACTACTACTTCTCTTCTGGCAATGGGGGAGCGATTACCCTGACAGCAGGTGGTAATATCTCCACCCGTGATATCGACTCTACCTCCACTTCCTACTCTTCTTCTGGAAATGGGGGAGCGATCATCCTGACGGCTGGTGGCAATATCTCGACCAGTGGGATCAACTCCTACTCCAGAACCTACTACTCCTCCAACACCTTCTCCTCCTCCTCTTCGGAAAATGGGGGAGCGATCATCCTGAGGGCTGGTGGTAATATCTCCACCAGTGATATCGACTCCATCTCCTACTCCAACACTACTGGAAATGGGGGAGCGATCACTCTGACGGCTGGTGGTAATATCTCCACCAATTATATTTTCTCCAGCTCTTTCTCCTTCCACTTCTCTTCTGGAAATGGGGGAGCGATCACTCTGACGGCTGATGGTAATATCTTCACCAATGATATTTTATCCTACTCCAACTCCTACGACTCCTCTTCTGGAAATGGGGGAGCGATCACTCTGACGGCTGGTGGTAATATCTCCACCAGTAATTTCTCTAATCTCGCCATCGGTGGTGTCAACTCCTACTCCGCCTCCTTCTCCTCCGATTCCTCCGACTCTTCTGGAAATGGGGGAGCGATTACCCTGATAGCAGATGGTAATATCTCCACCCGTGATATCAACTCCTACTCCTACTCCCACTCCTACTCCCACTCTTCTAATGGGGGAGATATTACTCTCTCTGGCAGCATCATTACAGCTAAAGGTGATTTAAACTCCTTCTCATACTCAAAATTTGGCAATAGTGGGAATGGAGGAGCGATTTTACTCAGCGCTAGAGATGGAGATATTTTAGGCAATAGCCTGATAAGATATTTTTCTGTTTATGTAGGAAATCAATATCAAAATGTGCAAGAAGAGGGCTTTCCCCGCCTTAGCTCCTTTTCTCTCTCTGAGCAAAGAACTGCTGGAAATGGTGGAAACGTTACTCTAGAGGCTCAAAACAATGTGAGCAATTTAGATATATTAACCCTCTCTTCTTTTGCCCAGGCTGGGCGTGTTCAAGTAAAAGGTTTTGGAGATTTATCGCTCACAAATACCAACATTATTACCAGCACGCTGTTGACGCTGCAACTTCCAACAATAGGTTTATTTACCTTAGATCTTGGTAAGACAGGTCAATCTGGAGATGTTGATATCATCAGTGCAGGGAACCTCACATTTAACAATAGCCGCATTGACAGTGACACTAAAGGCAGTGCCCCAGCCGGGAATGTGAGTATTACTAGCCCCGCTCTACTTACATTCAATAATAGTCAAATTATCACTAACACTAGCAGTACAGGACAAGCAGGTAGTATCCGCGTCCATGCACCCGAAATACAGCTTGATTCCCCCAGTTTTTTATCGGCTGAAACCAATAGTAGCGGAGATGCCGGAGACCTCATCCTTCAACCCTACGCTGGTGGACAAACCTTATCTGTGTTTTTCCAGGATGGGGCTACAATATCCGCCTCTACAGCTAACAGTGGTCAGGGTGGCAATATCACATTGATAGCTCCTGAGTCCATCACCTTAAGTGGTCAGGGACAGTTATCGGCAGAAACCAGCAGTACAGGTGGAGCCGGAACCGTTACAATCAGAACCTCGACGTTAGGGATTAATGGCACAGAGGTATCTACCTCCACCTCTAGCAGTGGTACAGGAGGTAACTTGAATGTCAATGCTAACAACTCAGTGACCGTGAGTAATCATGGGCGCTTATCCGCAGAAACTAGCAGTACAGGTCAAGCAGGAAACGTTGAAATCAGCACCCCAACCTTAAATGTTGACAGTGGAGCTAAAGTTTCCACAACCACCACATCATTACAAGATAATGCTGGTCAAGGTGGTGATATTACCGTCAGGGCTAACACCCTCAACCTTTCTGGTACTAGCAGTGGTCTATTTGCCGAAACCCAAGGAGCAGGCCATGCTGGGAATCTGAGGTTAAATCCCTATAGCGGTAATGACTTACAAGTGAATTTTGCTGAAGGTGCTAAAATCTCAGCTTCCACTGTCGGCAGTGGTACGGGTGGCAATTTGCATGTCACGGCACCTAACTCAGTTACCTTGAGGGGTAATGGACAGTTGTCAGCAGAAGCCACTCAGGGAGGTC
>DNXU01000438.1:3953-4126 GCA_003505715.1 Cyanobacteria bacterium UBA8803
CTTCAAGAGGGTTCCCAAGCCACTGTCAGCAGTACAGGGGATGGCACCGCAGGAAACCTAACCGTAAATGCCCCTGTTGTAGTTCTAGATAACCAAGCCAAATTAACCGCAACCACAGAAGCAGGGAGTGGCGGTGATATTCAACTCCAAAATTTATCCACCCTACAACTGAA
>DNXU01000438.1:4201-4413 GCA_003505715.1 Cyanobacteria bacterium UBA8803
GTGTCACTCACTGACCAGAGCAATCTGAAAGCAGAAGCCACTCAGGGAGGTCAAGCAGGCAACTTAGAAATTATCGCCAACCAACTGACACTTCAAGAGGGTTCCCAAGCTACAGTCAGCAGTACAGGGGATGGCACCGCAGGAAACCTGAGCGTAAATGCCCCTGCTGTGGTTCTAGATAACCAAGCCAAATTAACCGCAACCACAGAAGC
>DNXU01000438.1:4639-4761 GCA_003505715.1 Cyanobacteria bacterium UBA8803
CTTCAAGAGGGTTCCCAAGCCACCGTCAGCAGTACAGGGGATGGCACCGCAGGAAACCTGACCGTAAATGCCCCTGCTGTGGTTCTAGATAACCAAGCTAAATTAACCGCAACCACAGAAGC
>DNXU01000438.1:4910-15861 GCA_003505715.1 Cyanobacteria bacterium UBA8803
GAGATATCCGCTTCTACTCAAAGCGGTCAGGGGGGTAATGTCTCAGTCCAAGCCTCAGGAGGTACGGTGTCACTCACTGACCATAGCCAGATTCAATCAGAAGCCACTCAGGGAGGTCAAGCAGGCAATCTCGAAATTATCGCCGACCAACTCACACTTCGAGATGGTTCTAGTGCTACCGTCAGCAGCCCTCAAGGACAAGCAGGTAATCTCTCAATTTTTGCCCATACCCTCTTGTTAGACGATGGACAAATCACTGCTGAAACCGGAAAAAGGAGTGAGCGAGGAGGGGCAAATATCAACCTGCAACTCACCGATTTATTACTCCTGCGTAATCAAAGCCTCATTTCAGCCAATGCTCAGGGTGATGCTAATGGCGGCAATATTACAATCAGCGCTCCCTTTGTCATTGCTGTGCCGCTAGAAAATAGCGATATTATTGCCAATGCTGTCGGGGGTGACGGGGGACGCATTAACATCACTGCCCATCGCGTATTCGGTCTCAAGCAGCAGAACGGACAGACTTTCGACGCTTTAAGGAGCAATTCCACCAGCGACATCAGCGCCAGTTCTCAATTTGGTATCCAGGGCACTATTAACATCCAATCCCTCAATGTTGACCCTAGCCAAGGACTCGGTGAACTCCCCATTGATATTGTCGATCCCAGCAATCAAATTGCCAGAGGGTGTGGAGTCACAGGTGGCACAACTGCTAACCGTCAAAGTCAATTTGTGGTTACTGGAAGAGGTGGACTTCCTCCTGGCCCGGATGACCTGCAAACCGTCGGAACTGCTGCGCCAGAGTGGGTTACTCCTGAGATCGGTCAGTTCAGCCCAGCCGAGATTCCCGATGAATCTCTGGTTAACGATTCCAGCTATGCCACCGATACCCTAGTCGAAGCTCAAGGTATGGTCAAAATGGCTAATGGTGAATTGCTGCTCACTGCTCAAGCGTCTACCGTAACCCCTCATCCGTCTGGAGTGTCCAGCCAATTTTGTGCCCCTGCTAGGAATTAAGGCTTTTTGTAGTAAATTAAGGCTGTACAGTACATTCAAATCTAGAAATGTGCATCTATCTTAAGTAGAATATCGCTGACTAAAGCTAGTGGCTCTAAAAGTAAATGGATAAATCGCTCGGTTCCAAGTTACTCTCTAGCACTGACTACAAATGCAGCCTAACTTCTTGCGGTTGTTTCAATACCCCTACAAGCCCTGCTGGCTCAGCTTCACGCTAGTCTGCCTCAGTCTGAACCCCAAGCTAGTCTATGCTCAGGAACTGGCAGCGAGTCAAAATGGAGTAGGTGCCACGTCACCCCCACCACAACCAATCACTCTCATAGAAAAAGAGGGGGTGGCACCAACCACTCCGCTATCCGTTGCCCAAGTCCCACGGGAGGAGCAACCTCCATCCTTAGAACCTCTACCCAAACCACGTACCTTACCCACCCTACCCTCCGATCCGCAACTCCTCTCACCCCCAACTCCAGACTTTCCTCCCCCAGAATCTACTCCAGAGGATACTCCCGCCACACTCGTGGTTGAAGAATTTAAGTTTGAAGGCAATACTGTCTTCAGCGATGCAGAACTAACAGAACAGCTCAAAGACTACCTAGGACGCCGGATTTCTTTTGCCGAACTGCTGCAAGCCCGAACAGCAATCACCCAACTATATACCCAAAACGGTTACACCACCTCTGGAGCGATCATTCCCCAACAAAAAATTTCCAACCCCGACTCAGCTGTTGTCACCCTCAAAATAGTCGAAGGGAGTGTAGAGCGAATTAATGTGATCGGCACACGACGATTAAAACCCAGTTACATCAGTAGTCGGCTAGCACTCGCCCAGACTAAACCCTTAAACATCAATAGCTTACTAGAGAAATTGCAACTGCTGCAAATCGATCCCCGGATTGAAAACTTATCAGCTGATTTGCAAGCCGGAACTCGACCTGGTACTAATATTCTCCAAGTCACGGTGACAGAGGCAGACACCTTTAGCACTGATCTAATATCAGATAATACGCGATCGCCCACTGTGGGAAGCGTCCACCGTCGGATTGTCCTCAATGAAGCTAATCTTTTGGGTTTTGGGGATTCTGTCAGCCTCGGTTACACGAATACCGATGGTAGTAACGGTGGCGATTTGAGCTATACTTTCCCAGTTAGTCCTAAGCAGAGTCAGTTAACGTTTGCCTTTGGGATAACAGATAGTAACGTCATTGAAAATCCCTTTGATCGCCTCGATATTTCATCCAAGTATCGTTATTATGAACTAACATTCCGCCATCCCGCGCTCCGAACACCGACTCAAGAACTAGCCTTCGGACTCACGTTTTCCCACCAACGCAGCCAAACTTTCCTCGGTGTTGATGATATCGGTCCGTTTCCCCTCGCTCCTGGTGCTGATGAGCAGGGACGTACCAACGTCTCCGCACTGCGATTTTTTCAAGAGTGGACAAAGCGCAGCAATCAAGAAGTTTTAGCATTTCGGTCTCAGTTTAGTCTAGGATTAGATCTTTTTGGGGCGACAACCCATGAAGGTGAAGAACCCGACAGCCGCTTTTTTACCTGGCGAGGACAAGGACAATGGGCGCGTTTGCTGAGACGGGACACTCTCCTCCTGCTCAGAACCGATTTTCAACTCTCCGGTAGTCAGTTGTTGGGGTTAGAGCAGTTTGGCATCGGAGGGCAAGAAAGTGTGCGGGGCTACCGACAAGACTATTTACTTAAAGATAATGGTTTTCTAGCCTCAGCAGAACTGCGCCTGCCCATTCTCCGCGTTTCCAAAGTCCGAGGACTGTTGCAAGTCGCACCTTTTGTTGAATTCGGTACAGCGTGGAATAAGGGTGAGCAATCTTCAGATTCTGATATTCCTGATACGTTGGTTAGTACTGGATTGGGTTTGCTGTGGCAGATGAACGATAATCTCACAGCTCGTTTAGATTTTGGGATTCCGCTTATATCTATCCAAGAAAAAGGTGACACATGGCAAGAAAAGGGCATTTATTTCTCTATCGAATACTCACCTTTCTAAAGTCTTCGATATTAACGTTAAAAAATTTACTTAGCGATCGCCAAATCGGCAAGCGTTCATTTAAATATCTTTTAATAGCCTGCTTATCCTTATGGCTCTGTATCCTAGAGTTACCAGGAATTGCCTTCAGCACTAGCGAGATAATCGCTAACGGCTTAAGACCCAACATTAAACTAACACAAAACCTCTTAACTTCCTCATCTTACTTACCAGAAACTCACGTACCAATTCCCTTTAACAAGGGAATTAGGGGGGATGAAACCCAAACAGAAACATTGGAACAACAGGCAAAAACTCTCTACGAAACGGGACGCTATGCTGAAGCCGCCCAGTTGTTGGAGCAAGCACTCCACGATTATCAAAAACGGGGAGATATCATCACACAAGCCGTAATTCTAAGTAATCTTGCCCTCAGTTATCAACAACTTGGAACGTGGGACAAGGCAGCTCCAGCGATTGAGCAAGCGTTGAATTTGCTCAAACAAGCGCCTAAAGATACACCCAGTCGTTCAGCCGTCTGGGCCCAAGCCTTGGACGTACTGGCAAGTTTGCAACTAGCAGAGGGAAAAACAGAAAAAGCCGTCGATTCCTGGGAACAGTCCGCCCAATTATACAATCAGCTAGGGGATTCTACCCGTGCCACCCGCAGTCGCATCAATCAGGCACAAGCGTTACAAGCATTAGGGTTATACCGTCAAGCTATCTTTACATTAAATAGTGTCAAAAAAGACCTGCAATCTGAGCCAGACTCTCTCGCTAAGGCGGAGAACTTAAGGAGCCTAGGAGATGCTCTACGCGGAATTGGCAACTTGGAGTGTAATCAGGAGAAGTCCCAGTCAAGCTCAGATTGTGTTGGTGCAACAGAAGTACTACAGGAAAGCCTAGAAATTGCCAAACAACTCCAATCACCCGCAGCGATCGCGGCAGCTAATTTGAGCCTTGGTAATGTGGCTGTTGCCCAGAGTCGGTTGGCTAGTGAGCAAGGGAAGAATAATGCAGCGCAGCGCCAAACAGCCAATCAGATGACTCAAAACGCCTTAGATTTTTATCAACAGGCAATGGCGATGCCCATCCCAGCCATTCAAACCCAAGCTCAACTGAACTACCTACGCTTATTGGTAGAACTAGAACAATGGTCAGAGGCCGAAAAACTTTATCCAGAGGTGCAACAGCAGATTGAGAACTTACCCCCAGGGCGATCGCAAATTTACGCTCAGGTAAACCTCGCGATCAGTTTAAGAAAAATCAGTACCAGGAAGGAAACCATTGGCAGTTTAACCACTCCAAGTTTTCAGGAAATTGACCAAATTTTGACTGCTGCCCGTCAAGAAGCAGAACTTCTGCAAGATGTGCGATCGCAAGCTCTGGTACTAGAGGAACAAGGACAACTTTATCAAAAAACTCAGCAATTACCAGTTGCTAGAATGTTATCTCAACAGACCTTGAATCTGTCCCAGTCGATCCAAGCATCAGAAATTTCCTATCGAGCCGCATGGCAACTAGGTCGCATCCTCAAGGCGCAGGCAAAGGACAATGAACAACAAGGAAATATTACCCAAGCACAGGAAAATTATCAGGCAGCGATCGCCGCTTACACCACAGCCTACGAGGAACTAAAATCAGTACGTAGTGACCTACTTGCTGCCAGCGCTGATGTGCAGTTTTCCTTCCGGAAAAGTGTTGAACCGGTCTATCGCGAACTTGTAGATTTATTGCTGCAATTGTCTCCTGAGGAAATAGCATCTAGCCAGAACAAACAGGACAAGCCACCACAACCCACCTCTGCCAAGATAGAATCGAGCCTGGAAAAACAGAAAAAACTGAAAAAAGCTCGTGAAGTCCTAGAAGCATTGCAGGTGGCAGAACTACAAAACTACTTCCAGCAAGCCTGCGAGGATGTCAAGCTAGAACTGGATCAAGTGGTGGAACAGGGAGAGCAAACAGGCCAGAAAGCTGCCGTGATTTACCCGATTATCCTAGATGATCGTCTAGAGGTGATTCTCAAACTGCCCAATGAAAAAGACTTATACCAGTATCCCCCCCTCAAACTTTCCAGAAACCAGATTGAGAAACGCTTGCATGAGTTCCAGAATAACTTGCGGGATGAGTATAAATTCAAAGGAGTCAGGGAAAGCGGCCAAGTCATTTACAACTGGCTAATTGAGCCTGTGAGCCAGCTTTTAGAGCGCAGTGGGGTTCACACCCTCATCTTCATCCAAGACGGTCCACTACGGACAACGCCCATGTCTGCACTCTATGATGGCAACCAATTTCTGGTGGAAAAGTACGCTGTGGTGCTGGTATTAGGGTTGGAAGTGCGCGATCCCACTCCCCTAGACCGTTCCAATCTGCATGTGCTAGCCGCTGGTTTGACCGATCCGCCGGAACAATTTGAGCAGTATGGTAAACTCCCTTACGTTAACTTGGAGCTAAATGAGATTAAGAACTCAGGAGTCTCTGTTGCCTTGCTCCAAGACCATAACTTTACGAAAGAGGCATTCAATAAAACGCTAAATCAAGACAATTTCCAAGTCGTGCATCTGGCAACCCACGGTCAATTTGGTGCTGATCCAAACAGTACCTATATATTGACCGCAGACGGTGAAATTAAACTTAATCAACTGGATGAGATGTTCCGTATTCTCCGGGGAATCCAAACCAAGGAGGTTGACTTGCTCGTCCTGAGTGCTTGCAAGACAGCAACAGGGAGCGATCGCGCTGTATTGGGAATTGCGGGTACTACAGTACGAGCAGGTGCCAAGAGTGCGATCGCTGGCTTGTGGAGTTTAGCAGACTCATCCAGTGTCGAGTTTAGTGAAAAAGTTTATCAAAATCTGGGTAAACCGAATATCACGCGAGCTGAAGCGCTTCGACAAGCCCAATTAGGACTCTTGAACGATAGACGCTACACTCATCCCCGCTATTGGGCACCGTATGTTCTGGTTGGTAGCTGGTTGTAATACTCGTTGTCTTGTTGGCTTTTGACCTCAAATGCTTCAGGCTTTAACTCAACAACCGGAGCCTCTGCAAACTCTGGAAGCATGGGATCGACCTCTCCCAGAAGCGTCCGCCATTGCTCTAAATTCCTCATGGGAGACTGGGCAAGTTGATCGAGGCGATCGAACCAAAGGTTCGGACTAGAACCAACTCTTACTCGTTTGATCCAGCCCGCTACACTGGGATTGTTGGTGTTATCGTTGGCATCACAAATAATCCTGAAAATCCAAAAGTATTCCTTGTCAGGCTCTAGTTCGGTTTCAGTATTGGGGAGTGTGACCTTGACAATACCTGGGTTTTCCGGTAAAGGGAAGACAAGTTTTTGATTTTTCAGTACCGACTCCTCGTTTTCATCTCGCAACTCCAACTCTACGGTAGCTACATAAGAGACTTGAGCGTTTTGCTCTTGGTCGGGTGCTTGACTATAAGGTAAGTAAAACAGGAAGGTGGGATGAGCAAGAGTGGTCAGTGCTGGATTACTGTCATCAACTAAAGCAGTTAAAGATCTTTCCCGATCTGCGGCATAGCATTCTCCCCGTACTCCACCCGCCCTACGGCTACCAGTGGGTTTCCCAAAGCTTTGGGCTTGTGCGTTGGAGGAGATGAAAGGCAATGCTATCGAACTAGACAATAATGCAACGAGCGTGCCTGTAAGCAATCTTTTATAGAACAGCGATGACTTAAAATTCATAGATAGTCGCACTCCAGATAGAGATGTACTTGAAAATTTATGGGTGTCGCAGTCGATAAGTAAAGTATCCGACACCTGTACCAGCGATGAGTAGAGCGATCGCTGGAGGAACTAGGGGAATCCAACCACTTTGGTACGCCAGCATCCCGTAGCAAATAATATAGAGTAGGACAAGCGCCGCTAGGGTAGCACTGACTTGGTGAGAGAGCCGATTGAACTGCCAAACAATGACACCACCAACTAAGGACCAACCCAAGATCCAGAGAGTACCACCCCACAGGTTCCAGCACCAGATCAGCGGACGAGCATTCAATACAGTACTGAGCAGTTGACTGGTCATCTGACCATGTAGCATCACTCCCGGCAGATCACCATAGGGAGTATTCCAGATGTCAGCAGCGGTGTGAGTATTAGCGGTATAACCAATCAACACAATGCGATCGCGAATAGCTTCAGCAGGAATCCGGTTTTCCAAAACATCTTTGAGACTGACAACCTGGGCAAATTTTCGGGCATCACCTTGGGGGGCGCGGAAGTTAATCAATGTCTGGTATCCCCTGAGTTGATCCATATTTTGGTAGCCACTCCCCTTTCCTTGCAGACGCACGATGGCAGTATTGCCAAACTGCATAGTCCCAGTAATATCCGTCCCTTCCTCATTCAGTGGAGAAGTGAAAGACTTTCCTTGAGCCTCCAAGTATCGACGTGCCAGGACCAAGCTAAACGCATCTAGCGTATTACAAAACTCGTCCGGTGGCTGCATGAGGTTTTGGCGACGTGCAAAGTTCCCGTCTTCGAGTACCAAATCAGCAAACCCGACGCGCTCAATGGGCACCTCTGGGGGTTGTTTTACACCTCTATCTGTTTCGCCACCCTCCTCGGTAGTACTCCTACAGATAGCAATTAAGTTCTGAGTCTGTTGCATTCGGGTTGCCAATTCTGGCTTAGCGGCATAATCCCGAAAGAAATCTAAGCCAATTAGTTTGGGTTGATTTTTGTTCAAGACTTTGAGTAAATCATCCAGCGCTCGATCAGGGAGCGTTCCCTTTCCCGGTTCGTACTTATCGTTAAGCAGGTTGATACTGTCTTCATCTAAACCCACAATTAGAAATCGATCATCTGGCTTTTCATTCCCAGGACGCAACCGTAACAAATGATCGTAAGCAGCCAATTCTGCCCACTGGAGCAGTCCAAACCAACGGGCAGCGAAGACGAACGCGGTTACCGCTACACTAGTCAGTAGTACAGTACGCGGTTTGACTTGGCGTTTCGGTAGTTCTTGACTCGCTTTCAAGTACTGAACCTGAAGCTCGGTGGGAGGGGGCTCTTTGTTTGCTGACTGCGCTAACCACTCCTCACCCGTCTTTAAGTTTTTGCCCCGCAGTAAGAAGCTATCATCTTGTCCTTCCCGTTCCCATTCCATCGCCTTGAGTAAAAGGCGTGTATGGTTACGGATGTATTCTGGATCAGCATCCAGGGTACGGGTTAGTTCCCCAAAATTGGTGAAAAAGTC
Organism: Cyanobacteria bacterium UBA8803; assembly: GCA_003505715.1. Lineage (GTDB taxonomy): Bacteria > Cyanobacteriota > Cyanobacteriia > Cyanobacteriales > Coleofasciculaceae > UBA8803. The sequence goes on from DNXU01000438.1 coordinate 13,146, forward strand.
GCCACGGTGATTATTAAAATCAATCCACTGTACGCTGGCGAGTACCGGATGAAGGTCTTTCGGGTCAACTTTTTGGTATAAAACTGTAACAATCCGCTTATTGAGTTTCTGGGCATACTCTACCTCATTAGCACAGTAAGGCGAATTAATGGAATGGGGAGAAATAATAAACAGGAAATTATTACAGCTTTCAATACCTTTAAAAATTTCCCGTTCAAAGTCTTCGCCAGAGGCAATACTTTCTTGATCAAACCAAGTTGTTTTGTTCTGAATTTGCAGTCCGTTGTTGAGTTTACGGGCGAATTCAGAATCGGCACGGGAGTAGGAGATAAAAACATCTAAGGCAGCTTCTGGGGGTTGTTTCAGGCTCTCAGCGATGAATTCTTCTTGTAAAGCTGTGGGTGGGTGTTCGGATAGGGAAGTGCTACCCGATTTAGCAGATCGCACCTTTGCCCCTTTCAACCAAGCTTCTGTCAGGCGGAGATCAAAGCCTCGTAACAAAATACTAGGATTGCGTTTCTGCTGCTCCCACTTCAGAGCTTTTGTCAGCACTAACTTGTGCTGTTCGTAGTAGGTGGCATCCTCCTGCACGATCTGGATGAGCTTAGCCATATCAGCCTGATAGTTCAACTCATCTTGGTCTTGTGGGCATTTGATGAACTGGATGGTACGCAGTTCTGGACTAATCTGCTCTGGATCAATTTCCTCGATCAATAAGGGAATGATGCGTTTATTGAAAGACAGAGCATAGGTTAGTTCCTTATGGCAGTATACAGATTTCAGGGAGGCCGAGGAGATCAGAAAAACCATATTATCGGCCTGTTCAATACCTCGGTTAATCACCTCCCCATACTCAACCCCAGTTTTAATATCGGTTTTGTTTGTCCAGATTGTTATCGCCTCGCGCCTGAGAGTTTTGGCAACCTTCTCCATGAACGCTCTGTCCTCGTCAGCATAGGAAAGAAATACCTGAGTCATCAGGTTTTCTGCGTTTTTCGTACTTTCGCAAATGAACTCGCAATGCAGATCGGTGGGTTCACAGGGAGGTTGTCGAGCTTGAAACCTGAATTTGAGCCAAGCCTCTGCTTCTAGCCGTTCTGCTCCAACAAGCAGATAGCGAGACTGTTTTTGATGGTGCTCCCACAAGAGTGCTTTGGTCAACAAGTAGGTGTGTTGATGTACATAGTCGCGATCGCGTTCCAAGATCTCCAATAATCCAGCAAAGGATTTCTCGAAGTCATCAATGCCCTCACGCATATAGACCCAATTAATCTTACTGATCGCCGGATGCATATTGGGAAAGCTGGAGTGCTTGCCTTTTGCCTTATAGTCTTCCCACTCACTCAAGGGACGACCAGGATTGCGCTGTTGCCAAGTTTCCTGGGTAATTTGCTCGACCTGCAACAGTGGAATAATCCGTTTGTTGCGTCGCAGTGCTAGTTCAATTTCTAGACCACAGTAGGGCGAGTTAATCGAGTGGGGCGCAATAATGAACAAGAAATTGTGTGATTTCTCCAGTCCATCATCAATCTGCTTCTGGTAATCTACACCTAAAGGAATGTCGTTCTGGTCAAACCAAACCCTGAACCCTTGTTCAACTAATCGATCATGCAGTTTTGTTGCGAAGGCTTTACTATCTGCGCGTCCATAGGAAATGAAAGCATCGAAACAACTGTTCATGGTAAATGCTCTGCGATCGCACAAATCGACCAACTTGTCCCATTAAGAGGGTAAATTATTATACTTTAAGAGGGAAGATAAAGTTACATTTTTTATCCAGTAATTTACCTCAGACCAGAATAACCCGGCTCTAGGGTGATCAATAAATCTAATATCTTTTCCAGTTGCATCGTTTGTAAAAGTCCGGTAGCACCCGGACTTGATATTACATCCTTCTGCCCAATCCGTTGCCACCCTAATCCTTCGCCAACACCCCATTCAGAAAAATATCTGCAATGCCTTCTGCCATTTCTTGCATTTGCTTAGGGGAGGCTCCTGGTTCCATGATGGTATCGTGGCTAAAACCTGCTACAGCAAACATGCCCAAGAACACCTGAGCCACTATCTTGGGATTCATGCGGCGATAAATACCCCGTTCCATCGCCGTTTGAAAGAAGGCTTCGGCAACATCCGTCATTTTGCCGATCACTTCTGACTGGATGCGATCGCGCAACTCCGGGTGAAACTGCGCTTCCATAAAGCAGACACGCATGATATCGGCATTTTCCCGCATCCGCATCATGCGTCGCCGCATCACCTGTGCTACCGCTTTATAGCTACCCATTTCGCTAAGTTCCGTCAGCAAATCTGTGAGAATGTCCACCCAGCCTTGGGTTGCCACCTCGATTAAAATTGCCTTTTTATTCTCGAAATGACGAAATAGAGTCCCCTCTGCCACCCCAGCCTCACAAGCTAAGTCACGGGTTGTCGTACCGTTGTACCCCCGACTAGCAAACAAACGTTGTGCTGCTTGGAGGATGCGCTCTTTTGTCTCTGTTTCCGACTGAGGAGGCCGATTTAAGATTTTCATTGAGTTCAAAACACAAGCTGTAGGGCTATTGTGCAACAATTTACCCCAGAAGTGGTAAATATTTCACAGTTTCTCACAAATTGTATTTGGGAATAGCCAGAGGGGAGAACGGGGAAGATGAAGAGATGGGTAACTCATTCTTAAGTCAGTTCCTGCACTACCTCCTATCCCTCATCCCTCATCCCT
>DNXU01000438.1:15937-16755 GCA_003505715.1 Cyanobacteria bacterium UBA8803
ATCCCTCATCCCTCATCCTTAGTCAACTAGTGAATTGGAATCTCGATCGCAAACTCGCATCCCTTTCCTGGTGCAGAAATACAGCTTAATGTCCCGCCGTGTTTTTCCACCACAATCTCGTAGCTAATTGACAACCCCAAGCCTGTCCCTTTACCGAAGGGTTTTGTGGTAAAGAAAGGATCAAATAGCCTAGGCTTTACTTCTGATGGTATACCAGGGCCATTATCTACAATGTGAATCCCGGCTTGATGGTTGTGAGTTACCTCGGTGCGAATCCAAATTGTCGGAGAATTTGGATCTGTCGAATACCCGTTCCTGGTTTCCCAATTCTGGCGTCTATATTCTGCCTCCTCTAAAGCATCTATTGCATTAGTTAGGATATTCATAAACACTTGGTTCAGCGGACCGGGGTAGCACTCTACTGGTGGGAGGTTACCATACTCTTTGATCACTTGAATCCCCGCACGTTTTCCAGCTTGTTTGAGTCGATGCTGTAAAAGGACTAGGGTACTGTCTAGACTCTGATGAAGATCGACCGTCATCATTTCTCCTACCTCGATCCGGGAGAAGTTACGCAAGCTAGTGATAATTTCACAGATGCGATCCGTTCCCAATTGCATCGAATTCAGTAGTTTAGGTAGGTCTTTCTCTAGAAACTCAATATCGAGATCCTCAGCTTTAGTTTGAATCTCAGGGATAGGGTTGGGATAGTGCTTGCTATAGAGGTGCAACAATTGCAGCAACCCTTGGATATACTCTCTAGCACAGGTAATATTGCCGTGGATAGAACTTACCGGATTGTTAATTTCGTGGGCAAC
>DNXU01000439.1:0-3880 GCA_003505715.1 Cyanobacteria bacterium UBA8803
GACCTGTGTAATTGGTTTAATTAGCGGCACATCAGTGGATGGAATTGATGCTGCTTTGGTAGAAATTACTGGCAAAGAGGAAGATTTAAAGGTTGAACTCCTAGCAGGTGCGACTTATCCCTATCCGCCCCCACTCAGAACCAAAATTCTAGAGGTCTGTGGGGGTGCCCCTCTGTCAATGGCTGAATTGGCAGCATTGGATGATGCGATCGCCCTCGAATTTGCCCGGGCAGCTCAAGCTATTCAAAAAGGCAATCCGCCAGCTACTCTGATTGGTTCCCACGGTCAAACCGTCTACCATCAACCTCCTCAGAAACACAAGGCAGCCACCGATGTCCCTTTAGCTTGCTCGCCTCTGGGATACAGCCTTCAGTTGGGTAGAGGAGAGGCGATCGCTCAAGCGACGGGGGTCAAAACCGTTAGTAACTTCCGTGCTGCCGACATTGCCGCTGGAGGGCAAGGTGCGCCCCTAGTATCCAAGATCGATGCTTGCTTGCTCTGTTCACCAACCCAGCACCGCTGCATCCAAAATATTGGTGGTATCAGTAACCTGACATACCTCCCTCCTCGTCAAGGCAACTGGCAAGATGCTATCTGTGGCTGGGATACTGGGCCGGGAAACGCCCTATTGGATTTAGCAGTAAACTATTTCACCAATGGCAGTCAAACGTATGACCGAGATGGAGAGTGGGCCAGTCAGGGTCAGGTTTGTGATTCTTTATTACAACAATGGCTAGGGCAAGACTTTTTCCAGACACCACCGCCCAAATCTACAGGACGAGAATTGTTTGGTTGGGATTACCTGCAACAGTGTTTAGCTCAAAGTCAGGCTGCTCGCCTAAGCCCGTCAGATTTCCTGGCAACCCTGACCGAACTTACGGTAGCCTCAATTGCTCAAAGCTATAGTAATTTTTTGCCCCACATGCCTGATGAGGTACTCTTGTGTGGTGGGGGTAGCCGCAATCTTTATTTGAAAAAACGTTTGCAAGCAAGATTAGAGTCAGTCCCAGTGTATACTACCGATGAAGTTGGATTGAGTGGGGATTTTAAAGAAGCAATTGCCTTTGCTGTTTTGGCCTATTGGTGCGAGTTGGGCATTGCTGGTAATCTGCCTCAAGTAACCGGAGCTAAGGCAGCTGTAAAACTAGGAAATATATCGTTTTTTATACTGAAACATACTGTAAAAGCTTTTTGTCCTCATCTAGCCCCTAGGGGTAATTAGTGAGGTCTGGCTACTGGCTAACCTTCATGGGGAAAATTAAGGAAGCGATGTTCAATAGGAGGCAAAGGGTAAAACCGTGGCTCACACCTTTTTAATGGAGGCGGGACGCTGGACGCTCCAAGGGAATTGGCTGGAGCGCAATGGACTGCCAATCGCCGTCAGGGGTAAGACTATCATTGTTTGGGGTCGGGAGAATTGGTTCACTATGGTCACTAAGCTGGTTTTTCCCGATAGTGAGCGCGAAGACATTTCTTTTCAGTATCGAGGCCGTCTTGACGCTGGGGAACGACAATACACCTTCGTCTTGCAGCACAGTGTTTTAGGTCGTGTTGAGGGCGAGGGCTGGGTAGCTCCAGAATCGATAGTGCAGCGCTACTGGGTTTTAGGCGATCGCCAGCGGCGCAGTGGTTTCGAGACCAGACACCGACTGAACGACAATACTTACTACCTGTCAAGTAGCATTATGGCGGGTCATTATCTTACCAGTACCATGGAGGCTATTCTGGAGCGTCAGCTAGAATCCTAAATAGTGGGGTAAGTGTCACCGACTAACTGACAACTCAATTCGCATCGAAAAGACGCAGAGGTTTGCCAGATGTCCCTGTCTTTAAAACAGGGAACGAAGCACAGGGAATAGGGAATAGGGAGCAGGGAACAGGGGAAGAAGGATTTTCATTCCTTCGTTGTGAGCGGTAGCTCATGGTGCCTTGCCTGACTAGATCTTTCTCTGGCCAATGGCAAAGGATAGTTTGTCACCCTTTTAGGGTGACATTACTGAGCTTGGTTTTTCCTTCGGCTAAGCTGAGAAGAGCCGATAGATGATACGAGCCAGCTTCTCTAAGTGGAATAACGAGTTATCAAGCTCAAAACGATAACTAACCCAATGCGTCGAATCAGGGGCTTTTCAGGAAATTCCTAAGGGGATTGGACAGCCCAAGCTCATCGGCATTCAGCTAAGAGCTTTTGGGACGATCGCGGGATGTAATGTCACGCCAGTGGCTCAAGTGCTGTCAAAGCGCTAACTCCCAAACTGCTCTTTTCATGCAACTGATAACATGGTCTCTTCTAGAACTGCTATATCGCACCTCACCAACCCAATGATGATGAAAGACCCTAACAATGATCGCGTACTTGCCAATCGCTATCAACTGGTCGAGCTGATAGGAAAAGGTGCGATGGGTCAGGTTTATAAAGCTAAAGATCTGTTACTGGGAGGCGTTATTGTTGCCGTGAAATTTCTCTCCCAGGCATTACTGAATCAGAAAATGCGCGATCGCTTCGTGCGAGAAGCAACCATCTGTGCTTGGCTAGGTGAAAAAAGCAATCATATCGTGCGCGTTAGGGACTATGGCGTAGATGAAAACGATATTTCCTTCTACGTTATGGAATACTTGCAAGGAGAGAGCTTAAGCGAGGTGATTAAACAGGAACCGCTTCCTTTACTGCGGTTTTTGAATATTTCTCGCCAAATCTGTTTGGGCCTCCAATGCGCTCACAAGGGTATTATTTTTGAAGGCCAACATTCTCAAATTATTCATCGAGATATTAAACCCAGCAATATCCTCGTTGTTCAAGATGCTTCTTTCGGCGAACTCGTCAAAATCCTCGACTTTGGGATCGCCAAACTGATCCAGTCTGACGGGGCTCAAACTCAGTCATTTATGGGCACCCTAGCCTATTGTTCCCCCGAACAAATGGAAGGTCGGGAACTCGATCCGCGCTCTGATATTTACAGCCTAGGGGTGATGATGTTCGAGATGCTAACCGGGGAAATGCCCATTGTGGCAGAAAGCCGTTCCTTCGGTGGCTGGTACAGAGCGCATCATTCCACACCGCCGAGATCCTTTGCCGCAGTTAATCCCAATCTAAAATTTCCCAAAGCACTGGAAAATCTGGTGATGAGCTGTATGGCGAAAAGCCCTAGCGATCGCCCTCAAAGCATTGAGGACGTTCTTAAGGGATTAGAACCTTTAGAGCAGCGCTTCGATCAAGCTCGGTTGCTAGGTCAGCGGATTGGTGCCATGCTTTCTAAAGTACCGATTGTAGATGACTCCAAACCCAAGCGTGTTGCCTCAGCAGATGAAATTTGTCTACAGACATCCTGGCCGCAGAACAAACCCCAAGCTACTATAGTTTTTCCCCATATCATTCGCACGAGCAGCGAACTCTTAGCTACTCTTTGGGTGATGCTGAACAAAAAAGACATCCAAAACCATCAAGTTAGTACCCGCTACAACCAATTCCTGTATTTGGCATCACCCCATCCGATGGTCTTATGGATTACTGCGTTGCACAACCGCGAACACGGTGCTCGGTGGTTGACTTGTTACTTAGACCTCAAAACACCCTTAGCTCAGAAGATAGTAAGAATCTTGGGCGAATCGGGGTGCTACCGTCTCTTATTTTTTGCCCTAAACGAACCTCAACGTTGCCTCAATGTTATGACATCAAACATTGCACCTACTCAACGCAAACTATTAGTAGATTGGGCAAATAACAGCCAAACAGCTATATCTGGTGCTCAACCTCAGTTTAGTAAGAAGATTCTGAAGCAGGAGTTAGAGAAACTCAAGCCTAAGATTTTAATCAAGCTAGAAGCCATTCATACCGATTATCCTACTGATATTTCGGGATAAATGTTGGTTGTTGGTTGTTGGT
>DNXU01000439.1:3948-5555 GCA_003505715.1 Cyanobacteria bacterium UBA8803
TGGTTGTTGGTTGGTGGTTGTTCATAGTTCATAGTTCATCTTTTATTGTTCATTGGTTAATTAGTAATTACTGATGAACAATGAACAATTAACTATGAACTGTGAACTATGAACTATGAACTATTAACGAGATGATGCTACTAACTGGCGGGCTGGTGCATCTTTCTTGAGTTCTGCTAGGTGGCCTAGGATGGCGTCAATGTTTTTTCGGGCATCGCCGAAGAGCATTTTGGTGTTTTCTTTGTAGAACAAGGGATTTTCAACACCTGCATAGCCACTTGCCATAGAGCGTTTCATCACTACGACATCCTTCGCTTTCCAGACTTCCAGAACTGGCATACCCGCAATGGGACTACTGGGGTCTTCCAAAGCGCTGGGGTTGACTGTGTCGTTAGCGCCAATGACTAGCACTACATCAGTTTTAGGAAAGTCCTCGTTAATTTCGTCCATTTCCAGAACGATATCGTAGGGTACTTTAGCCTCAGCTAGTAAGACGTTCATATGTCCCGGCAGTCGGCCAGCTACTGGATGGATGCCAAAGCGAACCTCCGTATTGCGATCGCGCAAAATCTGGGTAATCTCGGATACGGAATGCTGAGCTTGAGCTACAGCCATACCGTAGCCAGGAACAATGATGACGCTACGGGCACTGCACAGAATTTCAACAGTTTCCTCAATGGTGGTTGGGGTCGCCTCGCCCATCGGTTCAGTGCTACCTTGAACTTTGGGTTTGCCTGCTCCTTCGCCAAAACCACCCAAAATCACGCTAATAAACGAGCGATTCATGGCTTTGCACATAATGTAGCTGAGGATAGCACCACTACTGCCCACCAGCGCTCCTGTAATGATCAGCAGGTCGTTAGAGAGCATGAAGCCAGCAGCAGCAGCAGCCCATCCCGAGTAGCTATTGAGCATGGAGATGACCACTGGCATATCGGCACCACCAATTGCCATGACCAAATGAATGCCCAGGATACAGGCGATCGCGGTCATAATCAACAGCGGTTGCAAGCCGTTGAGGTGTGCAGCTCCCATGAACTGGATACCAAGCCACACGCATCCACCCAGCATAGCCAGGTTAAGCAAGTGGCGTGCTGGTAACATTAAAGGTTTGCTGCTGATAATCGCCCGCAATTTACCAAAGGCAATTATCGAACCTGTAAAGGTTATCGCACCGATAAACACGCCCACATAGATTTCTATCTTGTGGATCGTTTCTTCAATTCCCACCAGAGATGAATCTGGCTGTAGGTAATTAGCAATACCCACCAGCACGGCAGCCAAACCGACGAAGCTATGTAAAATTGCTACCAGTTCCGGCATGGAGGTCATTGCCACGCGAGAGGCCACGCTCGCACCAATGATAGCTCCTGGTAGGATAACTGCTCCCAGCAAACTGTATCCATTACCAGTCACCGCAGGGCCAAGTGCCGTAGCAACAAAGGCAATGAGCATCCCAATAATGCCGTAAACATTACCTTTACGAGCGCTTTCCTGATTAGACAGGCCCCCCAAACTAAGAATAAATAAAGCACTAGCCGCAATATAAGCGACTGTCAGCAAATTATTCGACATAATCTCCTCAATTGGTTGTTTGTTGTTTGTTG
>DNXU01000439.1:5732-5922 GCA_003505715.1 Cyanobacteria bacterium UBA8803
ACAACTAACAACCAACAACTAACTACTTTTGAAACATCTTGAGCATACGTTGAGTGACGAGGAAGCCGCCGGAAATATTGATGGTTCCAACTAAGATGGCGATCGCTCCCAAAATTGTGGTGGGTGAAGTTGGTGATCCGGAAATCTGAAGCATTCCACCAATGATGATGATGCCGCTAATAGCATTGGT
>DNXU01000439.1:5936-8078 GCA_003505715.1 Cyanobacteria bacterium UBA8803
ATCAGGGGCGTGTGTAGAGCGGGTGTTACGTTCCATATAACTTGCCAGCCTACGAAGCAGGCCAAGATAAATACCGTAAAGTGGGATAGGAACGAGGTCGGCGCACCGATGCCAATGCCAATTAGGGCTAAGCAAGCCAACAGCGGCCAGAATACCTTACCGATGCCCAGAGATTTTTTGGACTGTTCGGCATTGGCCACTTGATCATTAGTAGGTTGGGCTTGGGTCGCAGTTTGGGGTGGGGTTGGTGGGGCGCTAGGTTTTGGTGGCGGCCAGGTTACTTCTCCCTCGTGCAGGATCAGGGCACCCCGCACTACTTCATCCTCCAGATCTACTTTGTAGTCATTAGACCCACCCATGTCTTTGAGCAGGTGACAGAGATTGGTGCCGTATAGTTGGCTGGATTGATTAGCCATGCGGCTGGGCAGGTCGGTTAGGCCAATGATGGTTACTCCTTTATAGGAGTAGATCTCATTGGGCTTAGTCACAGCGCAATTGCCGCCCTGTTCTGCCGCCATATCCACGATGACCGACCCTTCCTTCATGCTTTCCACCATTTCCTGGGTGATCAGCAGGGGGGCTGGTTTGCCGGGGATCAGTGCGGTGGTGATGATGATGTCCACCTCTTTGGCTTGCTGGGCGAACAATGCCATCTCAGCTTCGATAAATTCTTTACTCATCACCTTGGCGTAGCCGCCTTCACCCGTGCCATCCTCAGCAAAATTGAGTTCGAGAAACTCTGCTCCCAAGCTTTGGACTTGTTCCTTAACTACAGGGCGCGTATCAAAGGAACGAACTACCGCACCCAGACCTCTGGCAGCCCCAATGGCTGCCAGTCCCGCCACACCAGCCCCAATAATCAGCACCTTAGCCGGGGGTACTTTTCCGGCAGCGGTAATTTGCCCTGTAAAGAAGCGACCAAAGTTATTAGCTGCCTCAATTACAGCCCGGTAGCCAGCAATGTTAGCCATCGAACTGAGGGCATCCATCTTTTGTGCCCGACTGATGCGCGGCACAGCATCCATGGCTAAGACGGTGGCCTTACGTGCAGCTAGCTTCTCTAAAAGTTCTTGGTTTTGGGCAGGCCAGATGAAGCCGATCAGGGTGCCACCTTCGCGCAGCAAGTCCACTTCATGCTGGTTAAGAGTGGGATGTATGGCAGGCGGACGTACCTTAAGGACAATATCTGCTCCTGCCCAGAGGGAGGTTGCATCCGGGGCAATTTGGCATCCTGCTTCAGCGTAGGCATCATCTGGGAAGTTGGCATATGCGCCTGCCCCAGACTCAATCAGAACTTCAAAGCCCATCTTCTGTAGGACTTTAGCAGTATCTGGCGTAGCGGCCACCCGACATTCGCCAGGAAAAATTTCTTTGGGGATACCAATCTTTTTGGGTATCTGAGCTTTTGACTCAAAAGGCTCGCCTACTTCAACCTCTTTGGCAATGGCTATGGTCATGAACGCTCCTTCGTAATGACGAGAAAAATTTGTGATTTGGAGATTGGGTTCATTACACTTCTGGGTAGCGTGTTGTCTGTACGAACACGCTCAAACTGCGGTTGAAATCGCTTAGTAGATTACCCGTTAGGGGTTGTGCCTTACGAAACAATTTTAAGTTTTTATACTTAAGCTCGTTCCGCCTGCTCCAGACTCAACCTTAATCACCATCCATGAAAATACCAACATTAACTAAGTTTGATGTTTTGACAGGTACGCTATTCGCGGTTACAGCCTATCACAATCGTTGCTTAATCCAGTGGATAGCTTTATGAAAAACCTTAATAATCATTCACAAAATTTGCTCGTGTAGAGATGGCCTTTTGCATGGTATGCGGATCTCGATAATTGCGATCGCTATTTTTAACTTGTTTTAGCAATTCCGAGGAGGGAGTGAGGGGGTGATATCAAGTCGGTTAAAAATCCCTAATATTTGTATGGTGCTGGTTTAGCAACAAATTTAAGAGACTTACAGATATGGACTGCACCGCCACCTACCCTTCCATAGGTTTTATTTAGGTTTAATCAACCGAACAAGATATAAAGCTCTAAGCAGCTGAGGCATATAGAGAAGATGGTTAACTAATTCTTTACCCACTTCCCCCCTACCTCACCCCCTAACTCCCTAACTCCCTCACCCCCTCAC
>DNXU01000594.1:0-2837 GCA_003505715.1 Cyanobacteria bacterium UBA8803
CCCTACCTTTCTTTGGGGGGGTAGGGGGGCGTTTGCGTAAGTCCTAAGGGAGTTTTTCTGCCTTATGTAGAATAAGCGATGGGGGACTGGGATGAGTTATACTAGCTCAGGTGCCATTTTGCTCCCGTTAAGCTTCGCTATAGTCGGAGACCCCTTTGCTGTATTTAGTTTAATTTTACGATTGGCTCCACGCTTACTCAATTGGGAGGCGTGAGCTGAAGTGCGGGAAAATATTGGGATTATATTACCTTTGTATTTCAAGCTAGTTATGGGCTATTGCCCATGCTGCGTAAGTTGTTAAATCCTGGCGGTTTATTCAAAAGAATCAACCGTTAACTTCGTATTTATTATGCTTTTAATGGGTGATTGATTCATCGTTTTATCAATTTAAGTAAATAATTTTTGCTTGTGTTTCGCTTTATTAAAACATTATATTTCTTTTTCTTAACATTTGACGCTTTTGCTGAAAACTAAGGGCTAGACTATTGCTAAGCGGGTGGGGATCAATACAATTACCTTAAGGCTGAAGACGGGCTAATTACTAATCCTCAAAAAAAGTTAAGCACTTTTACATTAGCAATTAGCAAACCATATCAGTTAATTGGATTGGCAACCCATGTTCTGGAGACAAATCTACAATTCAACTTGCTCTAACTATGCAACAGATGTTCGTAACTTTCTGTCAAGCCTATTTGTTTCTTCCGATAGAAGAAATCCCGTGCATTTACAGTTTTACTCAAAATAAATTCTTAGGATCTAGCAGTGGCTGACACTTGCTCAAATCCAGCAACTATCTATTCGCGCTTATTAGACTGAAAGCAACAAAATTAATCCTTGTGGAGGAACATACTGTATATGCTGCCTAGCGAAGGTAGACAAAGAGTTCAGATTGAGGGAGTATGGCCGGAAATTGATGGGGGTCGTTTTCCGATCAAACGAACAGTCGGTGAAAAGGTTTGCGTTGAAGCCGATATGTTCGGTGACGGTCATGACCTTATTGCTGGCGTTATTCTTTATCGCCCAGAAACCTCTTCCAAGTGGTTGGAAGTGCCCTTATCTCCTGGGTTTAATGACCGCTGGCAAGGCGTATTCACCGTTACTGAAATAGGTACTTACGTGTATACCGTTCAGGGGTGGGTTGACCATTTTCAGTCTTGGCGACGGGGTGTAGAGAAGAAACTGGAGGCTGAGCAGAATGTATCCGTCGAGCTATTAATTGGGGCAAAATTGGTAGAAGAGGCGATCGCACGAGCCTATGGTGAAGATATCGAGCAGCTGAAACATTGGGCGACCTTGCTGCGAGCCGTATCAGAAAAAGAACCAATGCTCGTGGGATGCGATGCTCTCTCAGCAGATCTAGCCGCTCTAATGGCAAAGTATCCCGATCGCGAATTTGCGGCCACCTACCATAAACTCCTTAAAATTACCGTAGACTCAGAAAGAGCGCGTTTCAGTAGTTGGTACGAACTATTTCCCCGCTCTTGGGGCGAGCCAGGAAAACACGGCACTTTTAAAGACTGCGAAGCTCACCTGCCCTACATCGCTCAAATGGGCTTTGATGTCCTGTACCTACCACCCATTCATCCCATTGGCACCACCTTCCGTAAAGGCAAAAATAACACCACCGCCTCAGAACCCGATGATGTGGGAGTGCCTTGGGGAATTGGCTCGCCCGAAGGCGGACACAAGGCTATCCATCCTCAGTTGGGCACCATTGATGATTTTCAAAAATTCGTTAGCAAAGCGGCGGAATACGGCATTGAGATCGCCTTAGACCTCGCTTATCAATGCTCTCCTGACCATCCTTATGTTAAGGAGCATCCTCAATGGTTTAAGCACCGACCCGATGGCACCATTCAGTATGCCGAAAACCCGCCCAAAAAGTATCAAGATATCTACCCCATCGACTTTGAAACCTCAGACTGGCAGAACTTGTGGGAAGAACTCAAAAGCATTGTGGTGTTCTGGATCGAACAGGGAGTAAGGATCTTCCGCGTTGATAATCCCCATACTAAGGCATTTCCGTTTTGGGAATGGATGATTGGGGAGGTCAAGCGCAGCTATCCCGATACGATCTTCTTAGCAGAAGCCTTTACCCGTCCCAAGGTCATGTATCGCCTAGCCAAACTAGGCTTTAGTCAGTCCTACACCTATTTCACCTGGCGCAACCACAAGTGGGATTTAACCGAGTATCTTAACGAACTTACCCAAACGGGAGTGCGAGAGTTCTTTCGACCCAACTTTTGGCCGAATACTCCAGATATTTTGCATGAGTTTCTCCAGCACGGGGGCAAGCCAGCATTTATCAGTCGCTTAGTGCTAGCAGCCACGATGACGGCAAACTACGGAATTTACGGCCCAGCCTTTGAACTGTGCGAAAATCGACCCATCAGATCCGGGAGCGAAGAATATCTCGACTCAGAGAAATACCAGATACGGACTTGGGACTTAAATAGCCCTCACAGCCTCAAAGATTTGATTGCCAGAGTAAACAAAGCTCGCCGCGAGCATCCTGCATTGCAAAGTAATGAGTCTCTGAAATTCCATCACGTCGATAATGAGCAGCTCATTTGCTATAGCAAGAAGACAGAAGACTGCAAGGATGTAATGTTGATCGTTGTCAGTCTCGACCCCTACTGGACTCAAGGTGGCTTTATCGATTTACCCCTAGAATCCTTAGGAATAGATCCTTACCGCGAATACCAAGTGCGCGACCTACTCACTGACGCCCAATATACCTGGTTTGGCGGGCATAATTATGTAGAACTAAATCCCCAAGCCCTTCCAGCCCATCTTTTCTGGGTGCGTCAGTAATTATTAGTTGTTGGTTGTTGGTT
>DNXU01000594.1:2901-3131 GCA_003505715.1 Cyanobacteria bacterium UBA8803
GTTGTTAGTTGTTGGTTGTTGGTTGTTTGTAGGAAAGCAAACTATAGCGAGCCTGAATGAGTTGTGACAGTTGAACGACTTGAAATCCAGGCATAGCAAGGATTAGCGTTTCGGAAAATTGCCATAACCTATTTACGGTTATATACTCACCAATCACCAATCACCAATCCCCAATCTCCAATCCCCAACAACAAACAACAAACAACAATCCCCAATCCCCAATCCCCAAT
>DNXU01000100.1:0-10357 GCA_003505715.1 Cyanobacteria bacterium UBA8803
ATTCCCCATTCCCCATTCCCCATTCCCCATTCCCCATGAAGCCCACAATATTGGTCGCTAAAGTGTACCAAAGAAATCATCATCATCGTCAAATCGCAGACTTTCAAGGTCTGCCTGTAACGAGCGGAAATAGTCACTTTGAGTAATCTCAGCCACCTCACGAGCTCGCTTTTGTTGGTCAATCTCAATACGTAACTCTTCTACCTGACGTTTGAGGGCTTCTTCTTCTTGCTTGCGTTTGGTAATATCTTCAACAATACCTTCATAATAAAGTAACTTCCCACTGCTATCGCAGACAGCTCGCGTGTTTTCTGAAACCCAGATGATGCTGCCATCTTGCCGATAGGCTTGGTATTCAAAATCCCTAACCCTGCTTTGTTCTTCGATGAGGTGCTGGAATTCATCCCGGTAACTGGAGTGAACATAAATTTGAGTGGCAATATGGGTAATGGTTGCCATCATTTGAGCCGGGGAGTCATAGCCGTAGATGCGAGCCATGGCCGGATTCACGCTAATATATTGCCCGTCGGGCGTAGATTGGAAAATCCCCTCAAGGGCGTTTTCAAAGATACTGCGATAATTTTCTTCAGCGATCCGTAAGGCTTCTTCTGCTATCTTGCGTTCGGTAATATCCTCTATGGTGCCGAGAATTCCAACGACATTCCCTTCAGTGTCATGGATTGGAATTTTATTGGTATCAAACCAAACTTCTTGACCATCAGATTTGATTTTATGCTCGACCCAGTGGAGTTTGGGTTGACCCGTTTCGATAATTGTGCGGTCTTGTTCGAGGTAGCTGTAAATATTTTGATTATTCTTACTGATCTCGTAATCAGTCTTGCCAATTACATCTTTGGGATCGCTTAACCCCGCAGTATTAGCCCAACGGCGATTGCAGCCCAGAAATACGAAATTTCGGTCTTTCCAAAAGATGAGTTGAGGAATGTTATCTAAAACCAGTTGTAAAAATGCCTCTTTTTCTCGCAACGCCTCTTCCGCCTGTTTGCGTTCGGTAATATCATAGAAGGCACTCAGAATAGTGGGTTGACCATTAAACGTAAATTGCCGCAACGATACCGTAACCCAAAAACGATTACCGTCAGCTTTCCGGCAACGGATTTCGTAGTTTTGCACGTATCCCTTTTTTGCCAAGATGTTGAGTAACTCCTGGCGTTCAGAGCGATCGTAGTAGAGGTCTAGGCTTTTACGAGCCAGCAATTCCTCAGTGGTCAGACCAAATGTGGAACTAGCTTGAGCATTGGCGTAGACAATTGTACCATCAGACACTTGGGAGATAAGTATGGGAACTGGAGTTGCTTCGGTAATTAACTGAAATTGCTCTTCGGTCTGACGCTTGGCTTCTACTGCTTCCTCATGAAGTTCAGCTTCCACGGCGTCAGAATGTTCTGTTGTTGCCTCTAGCAAGATTTCCAGGTCACTTTTTTCTTGTTTGATCTCTTCAAGTTCGTGAGTCAGGCTAGCGATCTGTTCAAGTAATCTTTCCCAAGATCGTTCCTCGATCGAGCGCAGATAGTCTCGGATAATATCTGTCTGAGTCCGATTGGCCTGCTGGCAATAGTCTTCTAACACTTCTAGCTCTTGGTCTGAAAGGGCTATAGTTAATAATTTGTCAGGCATTTGCTACATTGGGTTTATAATGAAATTTTATAAATAAAGCGATTTAATAATTTCAGCCTAGGTATGATAGTAGGGGGTATAGCTATGATACCCAAATTCTCACAGTACTTAGGGTAGGAATGCTAGTGAGCGATCGCCAAAGCTAAATTTGCCTCCCAAAAGCTTCGTAATGATACTCGAAATTGATTGCCAATTTCGATCGCATGGCTGAAGAGGACAATAAAATGTATTGTTTTATACCGATTGCCGCTGTTTTACTTGTTGTGCGATTTTTCAGAGACACCTCTGGGGTTTCTAGTGATAAAGAAGCTTATAAAGAAATAGATAATAGCAATTTTCTACATGCTTGCTAGAGATAAAGATTTTTTTTGCAAGCGGTAATAGGTCATCGGCAATGGTGGCTTTTACCAATGACCTATTACCAATAACCCATTACCAATTACATCATTAACTTGCAAATCAGATATTTTTTTAGGTTAATTCTAAAGTCAAACCGGGCATCAGCCTCTGCAAATTTTTTAAAGATTTTCCCTGCCAAGGAATTTCTTTTGAACCCACTATTATCATTTGACTTGTTTGTTTCTTCCTAACATCGATTACGAACTTCGACAGCATACTAATTCCCGAACTGTTCAGAAATTCTAGCTTCTTTAGGTTCAGAGTAATTGTTGGCAAGTCTTGGTTAGCTAAATCATTGAGCAACTGGGTAATGGGCTTATACTCTTCGATCCCGCTTAACCTAAGTGCCCCTTGGAAGTTTACAGTGGCTGTATCTGTTTCATACCATATTTTATAGCTTTCTTCGTTAATTTCCATGGACTCAAAGCTCCTTACCAATTTGAAACTACTGCGATCGCCTAGACTTTCAACTGTACCATACTAGTTACGGCAATCATTTCCGGCTCTTGTTGAATTGCCTCGAACTTCCAACCGAGTTGAGCATCATAATCGTTAATCATCGTTAAAAATCCCAATCCGGATTTCGTGGTATTTTCTTCTTCGGCTTGTTTTTCTAAGTGGTTAATATACAACTCATAAGGATCTGAATCTAGTAATTCTTTGATGAAACTCTGAAACTTTTCAGCCCCTTCAACAGTCACGGTATTTGTGACAAAAAAAACAATTTTATCGCTCTCTAGTTGAAGTTGCAGCCTGATGGTATAGTGCGAAGTTTCAGCACTAAACTTCATGGCATTCTCTAATAACTCATTAGCAATATAGCTGACGGCACCCTTGATTTCGGTTTGCCTCTGGACGGTATTGGGATCGTTGTGATCTCCGGGGAAAAAAGTCGTTAAATAGTCAGCCAGGAAATCGGCAGATAAGCCATTATTGCGCCAGCGCTGCTTGATGGGCAGAGAGGAGGGAGAAAATCCCAGGGTTAAGTATTCCTCACTGATAGGCATTGCCTCAATGAAGTCTCCGAATACTTGAGTCATTAAGATCTCCTTAACGCGGAAAACTCAGTCTTATCTATAAATGTAACTGAATACGCTATATTATCACGTTCACTGAGCAAAAATAAATAATGAAAGTAACCATCTGAAAGAATTTCGGGTAGGAACTCTAATATCATTTCCAGTTGATTAACCATAATAAGTAGGGCTTGCTGAATAAGCCTTTTGGTTGGGGTAGGGAACTCTTAACAGTTTTCTTGTGGCTTTAACCCGATTATTAAGGAATGAAAATATTTTTCTCTCTTCCCTCTCTCCCTATTCCCTATTCCCTAGATAACCTACTTTTGTTTGAGTACCACTAAAGTAATATCATCAAAAACCTTCTGCTCTCCGATATGCAGTCGCACATCATCTATCACCGCTTGTCGAATTTGAGCAGCAGATTGTTGGCAGTTGTCTCTGATCGCTTCACAAAGTCTCTCTAGCCCATATTGCTCATTATTGAGGTCTTCAGCTTCTGTAATTCCATCAGTGTATAAAACCACTACATCTCCCACGTTTAACTCAACTTGGTGGTCAGCAACGAAATCGGCGATTTCTTCCTCCAAGCCAATGGGAAAACCTAAATCTACGGTGTCTACGCATTCTATAGTGCCATCAGCACGTACCACAATCATTTCTTCGTGTTGACCGCTGAGACTAAGAGTGCCGTCGGCGTAGTCTATTAAGGCTAAGGTCATGTTTTTATAGGAGTCAAGCCGCTGCAAGTTGCCATAGAGGGTGCGGTTGAGAATATCTAAAAATTGCACCGGATCGGTTTGGTGACTTTCTTGGAGGGTTCTGACGGCAGTTTGTGCCATTAGCATTAGTACCCCACTTTCCAAACCATGTCCGGTGACATCGCCAATGCCAATTTTAACCCGACCATCCTGATGCAGTACGTCGTAGTAATCCCCGCCAACTTCATCGGCAGGTTCCATAAATCCAGCGATATCTAACCCTTCAATGGCTTCTAATTCCGATGGCTTGGGTAAAACCATCTGTTGCAATTGCTTGGTTACTTCTAACTCTGCACTCATGCGGAGATTCTCCTCTTTGAGTTTCTCGTTGAGTGCCATAATTTCTTGATTGGCTTGTGCGAGTTGAGCGGTACGTTCTTCAACTTTTTGCTCTAGGGTTTGGGCATACTCTTCCAATTGCTGATAAGAAAGCTTGAGGTTTTCCCAAAGCACGTAGCCAATACTCACCACCGCCGATCCCACAACTGCTAAAAGTGGTGTAAATACAGGAATCCACCAACCTGTTAATAACGCTAGATACGAGGTGGTGGTGATACAGATTCCTGCTAAGACAATGCCTGCTGCCGTCCAACGCCAGCGCAGCCACATCGAACCTAAAGTAGCGCTGCACCCAGACCAGAAAAAAATCCAGACCCAATTCAACGGTTTAGTCCAAGTGCGAAGCATGGGGCGGTCTTCTAGAGCCGCACTCAAAATTTGACTGGTTAAATTTGCGTGTACTATAACCCCTGGAGTTAGCTCAGTCACCCCAAACAGCGTACCGCTCAAGGGCGTTTGAAACAAGTCATTGAGACTAGGAGCCGTTGCACCCACTAACACGATGCGATCGCGCATTAAATCTGCGGGAATGCGGTTTTCTAAAACATCCTGCATCGATATCTTCGGAAATCGTTTGAGATCTCCCCGATAGTTCAACAAGATTTGGTATCCTCCCATGTCCGCCTTATTGTACTCTCCCTCTTCCNNCCTGTTAAGGGGATAAAGGTGGCTTTACCTAGCCCGTATATTTTCTTGTCTGCATCTATGCTTTCGAGTTCAATCCCTTTTTTCTCCAAATACATCAGCGCCAGTTTGACACCGAATCCTTCTCTAAAGGTGCCGTCCTTTTTGCCAACAATGATTAACCCGCGACGGATCTTGCCATCTGCATCCAATACCAGGTCGTTTGCCCCTACTTGCTCCAATTTAGCTAAAGTAGGTGGTGGTGCGATGGGGTTCCCGGCCACTTTCTCCACCCCGATCGCGGTTGGGGTAGACTTAAACACCTCCACTAATTCCTCATGTCCGGGTTCAACGGGTAGATCCCGATAAACGTCAATACCAATTCCTACGGGTTGCTGAGCGTTGATGTTGCTGATTAATTTAGCCATCACCCGATCGGGCATGGGCCATTGCCGAACATACTTGATATCCGTCTCCCCAATAGTAACAATAACGATGCGTTGCTCAACTGACTCTGCCGGACGCCAGCGCACAAATTGATCGAATAATGCCCATTCAAGTAACTGAAAAAAACCTGCCATGCTCCCAGCAATGACTAATCCAGCCACACTGGGAGCAATAACCAGTACTCCTCGCCATTGTTCAATCTGCTTTTTTACCGTATGCCACATCAGGAAAATATTTCTCCCCCTCTCCCCTCTCCCTCTTCCCTGCCCCTATTTTCAGAACAGACCATAAAACCATCAACCATGAACAACCACCAACCACCAACAACCAACAACCAACAACCAACAACCAACAATTACAACTGCTCTCCCAAAGGCTGAGTGGAGATCGCCTCCAACCCCACTTGTTCTAAAAGTTCTTTCCACTCCTTAGTCAGGGTGGCATCTTGGGGCTGCAAACGTTTCGCTGACACTAAAATGTCTAAGGTATCGTACCAGATACCAGCTTTGGCATAGCTAGTTGCCCGATCGATAGGCGACAATGCGGCATCTCCTTGGTTGAGAGTTAAAGGTTCGACTCGCTTCACCCACCCAACTACGCCATAATTATCCGGTCGGAGAATTCCTTGCGGCTCAATTGGAGCAAAGAACCACAAGTAGTTTTTTCCAAGTTCCAGTGGCGGAGCGTCTTCAGGGAGCGTCACGCTAACAATCCCCCCAGCACCGGAAATCTCTAGCATGGTTTGATAGTGAGCATTTCCCTGCTCGTCTTGTAAACTGAAAAATACTTGGTTCGAGGCGGTTGGCGGTAGGTAAACAAAGAACGTCGGACGTGCTGATATCGTGTGTCCTTGTTGAGTCGTGGGCAGCACTGCTGTTAACTCTGGTAGGCTATCGCTACGGGTGCCGCCGCCGACGCTAGTTTGGGGAGAGGCATCTCCTGGCGCTCCGAACTCCACATCGCCACGGATGCCACCACCTACACTAGTTTGGGGAGCGGCGTCTCCTGGTGCAGAAAACTGAGTGTTACCTCTAATACCTCCACCGACACTAGTTTGGGGAGCGGCGTCTCCTGGTGCAGAAAACTGAGTGTTACCTCTAATACCTCCGCCTACACTAGTTTGGGGAGCGGCGTCTCCTGGTGCAGAAAACTGAGTGTTACCTCTAATGCCTCCACCCACGCTGGTACTGGGAGCCCCAGTACCGGGATTGGAGAACTGCACGTTCCCGCGAATACCGCCACCCACGCTGGTACGGGGAGCGGCACTACCTGGGTTACTAAATTGCACATTACCCCGAATACCGCCACCCACGCTGGTGCGAGGAGCCGCAGTACCGGGAGTAGAGAACTGCACGTTCCCGCGAATACCGCCACCCACGCTAGTTGTTGGTGTCGCATCTTCTGGAGCAGAGAATTTCACACTGCCCCGAATGCCTCCACCAACACTGGTTCTTGGTGCGCTGTCTGCTGGTGCTTCAAATTGCAAGCTGATAGATGACTCACTCGGCAAACCTTCACCTGGTTGGAGGGTTGAACTTGCCCTAACTGACTGATATGCTCCACCGCCGAGAGCTATAGCCCCAGTTAGCGTTGCTAACCAGAAGGTTTGGGAAACGGAAAAGTTAGATTTAGCCATTGTTCGACCTCCATGTAGGTTAACTTTATTTATAATTACGAGACTGCTACAACCAATTTCCGATTAATACAAAGGATGCCCAAAAATAAGGATGTTTGTAAGAGGGATCTTTCAACAAACTCAGTTGGGCTTGACGCAGGGCTTCTGCTTTGGTAATGGAGCCGTTGTCTTGAGTAAGCTGACGGTAAAATTCACTCATCAGCTTGGCTGTAGACTCGTCGTTGACCGACCATAAACTGGCCAGAGTGCTGTGAGCACCCGATCGCAAAGCTAATCCCGCTAACCCCAAGGTGGCACGGTTATCTCCAGCTGCCGTTTGACAGGCGCTAAGCACTAACAATTCTATCGGGTTGACCAGCCCAAGTTTCCTTTTTTGAAATAAGATATCGAAATCTTTTACATCAATGCGATCGTCCCAGGTGAGGAGGAAGGTTTCCGCTGGGTTAGAACTGAATTGACCGTGAGTAGCTAGGTGAACTACCGGAAAGGATTTATCTTCAATTTCCGATTGGAAGCGAGTCCGGGTAAACTCTTGATTGAGCAACACCTCGGAACTGACTTGAGAGGAAATTTTGGCCATTTCTCCCTCCACACTAGGTAGGGGAGAAAAACCTTGACGAGCTTCGGTTAACCCTACAGCTAGAACCTTGAGTTGCTGGCGTTCCAGTCCCTGGGGAAATAGCTGCAAACCTGGGCTGAGGGCAATATCATACTTTTCTACGAGATACTGCTTGCCATCGTAAAGGGCACCCATCGGCAAATTACGCAAGAAACCATCTAGGACAAATACTAGGGTTTTGATCCCACTACTGTCTAGGTCAGCCTCCGCAGGGCGGATCAGCCAGTCATACACCTGTTGGGAAAGCTGTAAGCGATCGGTATTGGAATAACCCGGGTATAGAGAGGAGTAGAGTTCTTCAAGAGTGGCTTCGATTTTATGGCTGGGCAGTGGGGTGGCGTAGTGGCGTAGGGGTTGATTGGGTAAGGAGGCAATGACTTCTAAGCGATCGCTTAAAATAATCGGATAAATTACTGCTGCTTTAGCATCAATTTCATCGATTTGCACTGGCTTGATGCCCAAGCAAGCGTCGCCAAAGAAATTATCTAATTCTGCCAGTTGTAAGGCTTCAATTGCTTGGCGAGCTTGTTTGAGATCGGCTTGATTAGCATTAGGTTGCAGCAGTAAGCCTACGAATTCTCGATAAATCGGTTCTACGCTCTCTTTGAAGCTAAACTGCACTTCCGAATTAATGGCGACTAAGTCGCTGCGCAGGGATTGCAGGTTTTCAAAGGCATTCCGATAAGCAGCAGTTGCCTCTGTTATATTCCCTTGGTGTTTAAGCAGGCGTCCCAACTGCCAAGCCGAACGAGCAGTGATATCGGCAGCATCAATCCGCTGGGCAATTTTGAGCGCTTCCTCTGTCAGCCCTTTGGCATTTTGCCACTGCTGGGTCTGTTCGTAAAGCTTGCCGAGTTGAGTGAGGGCGTAAGCTTCGGCGCGGGGATCTTGTAGTTGTTTGGCCTGTTGTACGGCTGTGGCCAATATCCTAGCAATGTTTTGGGAATTGGCGCTAGTTAAGTCTCGCTGCTCATTGCGCATCTTCATCAGGCTTTCTGCCAGATTTACCCTCGCGTAAACTGAGGCTCGACTGGGGGATAGGTTAGATAAGTTAGACTCAATTTCAGGAACTAAAGGCAGTGCCTCTTGCGGCTGTTGGGCGTCCACCCATAAACTGAGCTGGTTGAGTTGAGCTTGTGCTTGGCCGAGTGGCTCTCGTGCCTCCTGCGCTGCTTCTTGATAATAGGCCAAGGCCACATCATATTGTTGCAAGTCTCTGGCAATGTTACCAATGCTCAAGAGCGTTGCGCTAGTATCGGTGCTGGAATTGAATTCCTGGCTAATCGCCCAACTTTCCTCTAAAATTGCTTTGGATTGTACTAAGTCACCGATGGTTTGCAGGGCAACACCCAAACTGCGCAATCCTTCGGCTTTAAGCAGGGAATTTGGTTGATCTTGCAGTTCCTGTGCGAGCTGTTCTAAGAGCCGTTTTGCCCGTCGGTACTGCCCCAAAGACTGCAAGGCTTGAGCTTGGTTAATGCGAGTGCCCAGTTTTCCAGTCTGATTGCCAGCGCGATCGTAGGTTGCTTCTGCTTGTTTCCAAGTTTCTAGAGCAGCTTCCGTTTGTCCCTTAGCCAGTTGCAGGTTGCCTTGAGTATTCAAAGCCTGGGCTAAGAGTGCTACACCTCTGGATTCCAGTTGCGCCGAGTTCTGCAAGAGATTCAGGCTAGTTGCGATCGCTTTTTCAGCTTGCTCCCATTGTCCTAACTCTTGATAGGCTGATGAGAGATAGTTGAGGGCTTGGGCTTGGTTGAGGATTGCCCCCTGCTCTGCATAACCTTGAGCTGCCTGCTCCCAGAGATTTGCCGCTTCCGCAAACTTTCCGGCTTCATAGTTTTGTCTGCCCTGAGGTAACAGTTGTTCTGGGGTGGATACCTGTTGCACTACACTGGGTAGCTCGATCCCTTGGCTGGGGGGTTGAGCGATCCCT
The DNA here is from genome assembly GCA_003505715.1 of Cyanobacteria bacterium UBA8803. Classification (GTDB taxonomy): domain Bacteria; phylum Cyanobacteriota; class Cyanobacteriia; order Cyanobacteriales; family Coleofasciculaceae; genus UBA8803. Next base: position 9,410 of record DNXU01000100.1, read on the forward strand.
GGGACAACTGTTACCAAAAATAGACCGCAAGCAAACAAACAGGGCAATAGCCAAAGGTTTCTTTTGGCTATTGCCCCTCTCACCATCCTGACCAAGTGGTGAGGTTTCCTGTTACTTTTGGGAGGTCTATTTTTCATAGTTTTATAGTTATACATCTATCATTGTTAGATTTGGATATTAGTCTCTATAGAAATAATTAATTGGGATATATGAGTAGTTTCAATCCATTTGAATTAACATTGTATCACGATATGGGTATGTTTTTTGTTGATGGTTCATGGTTCATGGTCTGGAGTTATATTATGGTTTGTAGTAGGCACTTTAGTGCCTGAAAAGGCTTGTATCTACTTGCACGAAGGCTGCTTACGACGAAGGGTGTTTATAGAATTCTGATGCTACCGAACATGATATTAGTTGCTATGAAGGATGGACAATGAACGATGAACCTAGAAGTGTATTCTATGCAGCTATAACTGGCGGCAATTTAACGGTCGAGACTTGTAAGGTAAAGAAATCCCATTGTCGGCAGCAGCAACCAGCGTAACATGCCCCTGTTCATCTTTAACCCAGCCTGTCGCTTCCACCAACCTAGGTGAGCGATCGCTTCTTAAGATTTGGCTAGGTTCATGGGTGACATTAGCCCGTTCGCTGTCTGAGGAAAAATCTTGTAAATCTCGCCAGACATTTTGTCCTCGGATGGTTGCCGTCGGATCTTCTGGTAAACCACCGCGTCCGGTAACCATAAAAGAGTTGCCCTCAGTCGCCCCACAACCGCTAACAACTTGGTTGCTAGAATCGCTCAATTCTTCCGGTAATTTGACTAATCCCGAAGAGGGGTCTACTTCCGGGTTATTAATAGTGACATTCCCCTGAATCCCGGTTTGGGAACTAGCATTGATTTCGCTGATTGAGTTATTGAGGGGGCCGCTAGTGGGGACGAGTCCGTAA
>DNXU01000100.1:10411-25029 GCA_003505715.1 Cyanobacteria bacterium UBA8803
TTGGCAATAATATCGCTATTTTCGTTTTCTAGGGCGATGATAAATGGCGCATCAATGGTAAGGTTGCCGCCATTGCCATTGCCAGTTCCTCTACCCGCTTCTGCTGAGATCAAAGCATTCTGTCTGAGTTGTAGAACATCTCGCACTTGCAGGTTAATGTTTCCGCCTTCACCGGAGTTAGTAGATGCGGTGATGCCGCCGCCATTACTGAGAAAGATGGAGTTAGCTCGGATCGACAAGCTCCCAGCACCCCCTGTGCCAATATTCTGTACCGTTACTAAAGCTCCATCAGTAACGCGCAACACAGGAGTGTTAATAGTAATGCTTCCCGGACTGCCCGAAGGCAGGGTGGGAAGTCCGAGATACTGCTGTAAAAACGGATCGGCTGGGTTAGCTGCAGACCCCACCTGACTGGGGGTAATCAAACCTGACCCTTGCACTGTACCACTAATTTCTACCGATTCAGAGGCATTTATGGTTACATTCCCCGCATTGCCAATCGCTATCGTATTAGCATTAACTTGGCCACCATCTCGAATTACTAACCTTGGCGTATTAACGATTACATCGCTGGCATTGCCACGATTGAAAGCGTTACTAGATAGGCTGCTACCTAGCAAACCGGGACTGAACCCAGTTAGTTCTACAGACTCAGTAGCATTTACCTCTACATTGCCACTATCTCCAATTCCGACATTGAAAGATGACACCAGCGCTCCGTTGAGGGCTTTCAACTGTCTTGTGAAGAGTTTAATATCTCCAAGGTTTCCAGAATTGCCGCTACTAAAAGTCAGGAGAGAGCTGAAAAAGGGTTGACCATTCCGATCGAGTGCAAACCCAATTAGCTGTACAGAATCAGTTATATTCGCGATGATATCACCGCTTTTTCCTGGAGCATAGGTAGCAACTGCAACTTGTCCCCCATCTCGAAAAACTAGATTCCGAGCTGTTACTCTAATATCTCCTCCATCTCCCGACCCCACAGTTCCATTCTGCAAAGTGGTAGGGGGTGAACCATCTGCCTTGAAACCAATAGTGGTAAAAGTTTCGGAGAGATTAACGACGATATCCCCACCAGGTTGGGAACCAAGGTTTTGAATCAACACCGTTGAGGAATCGCGCATTTCGAGGTTTCGTCCTTGGATTTGGACAAAGCCTCCGGGCGCACCGCTGACATCTACTCCTGCTTTAGATAGTAGGGTAATATCCCTGAAATTTGGTACGCTACCATAGTCTAACGTCCAGCCAGCAGCAGTTGGACTGAGACTGACAAATCCCTCAGCAACACTACCTAACTCAATCCTTCCTGACTCTGCCGTTAGAAGCCCACCATCTAAGGTCACATTACCACCAACCAAGGCTAGAGTATTGCCCGGTTGCACCCGCAAACCGGAAGTATTATTCCCTCTTTCTAGGGGCAGCAAATTTGGTTGAATGAAACTGTGACCTGTACCTTGCACGAGTATTTCACCCGGATTCGCTCCGTATTGCAAACCAATGGGAACATTCAGAGTCAACAGAGGTGAAGCATTGGGATTTGTGGCACTGAAAATGCTGCCATCGGCAAACTGAATGTTGTCAGCGGTACTGCCAATAAATGAACCCCCAATATCCAGTTGGGCGTTAGCACCAAAGATAATCCCACTTGGATTAATTAAAAAAAAATTTGCCTTGCCATTGGCACGCATCAACCCGTCAATGTGGGAAAGTTGTCCCCCAGTAACGCGGGTGATAATGTTGTCAATAGTGGCAGCGTTATTAAAAAATGCCGTATTGCCACTAGGAAGGGAAAATTCCCCAAGGCTGTGGAAGAGGTTGCTACCTACAGTCGTTCCGCCGTCAATGGTGAAAGTATTGCCACTTAGAGTAACGATGGAATTACTGGGCAAGGTGGCATCGGGAACAATTTGAGCAAGTACGGAGCTGTTTGTTGCCCCAAAAATCAGTGACAATAATACGTTGATGAATCCTAATTTGCCGAAAAAAAAACGAGTGGGGAACATTTTTATGGTCAAAATAACCGAACCAGACTACTATTCAGACAATTTTATTTCTTCCTGCCGTCACCATTCTGGAAATGGTTTATAAGGAACTCGGAAGCCTAGATCAGCCAATATCTTCATAAAGCTGTTGCGAAGCTTCAAATTGCTTTGCCATTCTTCGTGAGCAACAATGCCAATAAGAATAGCCATCTTGCCGACAATCCCAAGCGGTATAATGTCTGCATTGGAAAACGGTAGAACACGTAGAACACTGCCATTCAGATCTCGATCTATGTACAAGTAACAGATTGAATCTGGGGCTGTAATAATTGGAGCTGATTTTTGGGGATTCCAGGCAATTAGATTTTCGTTCTGATTGTAAATCCAGGCTTCTTGTTGATTTTCTTCATTTCGTAATATAACTGTGCCGTAATCAAAACCGCCTTGGGTTTTTTGCTCTGGAGGTTGAACGATCCCTGCAAAAACAGGAGCTGCTTGCCATCCATACTCATTGAGTTTTTGAACAATAGCGTGTATTATATACTCTACCGACTGTTCTGGAAAAATAGCAGTATGGTTAAATAATTCTCCTACCTCTTGAGCTAGTTGCAGAGTTCCCCGAATCGGCACTGCTCGTTGAAGTGTTTCCTTGTCCATAGCCCACATCGCTAGTCCAGCTTGTTCGTCAAAGAATTCCAAAACTGGTCGAACAAATGATTCAGCTTCAGCTGCTGTTTCTACAAAAACAGAAATTCCTTTTTTTTCACTCTTAGCTAGAATAGTCGGGTTGGCAGACAAATCAGCTGCTCCAAAAGTAGTCGTAGTTAGCGAAGGAACTGCTCGACCAGCACCATCAGCATTAATCACAGGAATTTCTTTCTGAGCAGCCACTAGAATCGGGACAATTGAATTGAGTGCCCCCAGCTCTACAGGTATAACGTAACCAATCCGCTGATTCTTAAGTTTTAACTGGTCGTTTAACTTCTCAAAAGCTGCGATTACCGGGTCTACATTGTCAAGTTGAAGCATAGCATTTGGCGAACCAATAAAGGCCACAACTGCCGTCAGACCAACGTGGTCATCTACTTCCTCCACCGTCTTAACGGTAACTTCAACATCCTCAGGAAGATTCCTGAAGACATTGTTGACCAAGGTTTGTACTGCATCATATAGATTGCTTTTTCCCTGTTTTATCTTCAATGTACCGATCAGTGTGTTGCCTGTCTTAAAAGGACCACCACCACCACTTCCCAGGAATGTCGCCCCGTAGCAAATGTCGATAATTTGTTTTTTATTCAGTGTTTTCAGTTCAGCCACTATCAAATTCTCCTATTTGAGGTTTTGCTATTTAATTTGAGCATGTATTAGTATCCACTATTGCTAAGATATCCACAATTATATTGGCCTGAAATGCCAACTTTTTACCAAACCAGTCTTTTGCTGCTCTTGCTGCTGAGCTGGCTTGTAATACGTTAATCGGCTCTGGGATAACTTATTTCTAATCAGCGACTCTAAAAAAGTAATTGCTGTAGTAGTGGGGTCAATTACGGGAGCTGGCATCCCCAATTCATATAAAATGCTTTTCACATCATTGGCTACGCCCAACATTCCCGTACAACCGAGAACAATTGCCTGCGCTCCATCGCGAGCGATCGCCTTTTGGCTTTCTTCTACAAGGGCTGCTATTAAACGATTTTTGTCTGGTAGTTCGCTGACGGGTATACCTACATCCCTAATCGAAGCAATATTTTCGGTTATCCCCACATCTCTGGCCAGCGTTTCTAACATTGAAATTACTCTCTTTTCAACGGTAATTATCGAGAATTTTTGAGAGATGAGAGTTGCCGTAAGCACTGCTGGATTAAAGCCTCCAACGACAGGAATATCTATCAATTCTCTGATAATTTCCACTCCAGGTTCGCCAAAACAATCGATCAATATCCCATCAAACCCATCCTGCTCAGCTGCTTGGGATTTCTTGATTAGGTCTGGTATCGCTAAAAATTCTTCATAGCGACTTTCAATACTTTGCGGCCCTTGGTCAAGGTTAATAACACTGATTTCTGTATCAGGAGCTGCAACAGTTTTTGCTTCTTCTATGACATCTGGATTATAGGCACTCGTGGCCAGAGGAAAAATAATTAGTATTTTCATTCTGTAATTTTCTTTTTTACCAAAATTTATTGAACAAAATTCTTGATTAGTAAATGTGTAATGGTGTAGGCTTCATGTATCATGAAATCTTACCTTGAAGCAGATGACATCAACACCCTTCCAACTGCTGGTTCCAGTAAACTAAATCAACTTATTGTGCCACCTCAAAGCCTAACTTAAAATTGTGGCAGAGGCAAGGGCTTTATGGAAATTTAACTAAAAAATTACACAAAGGACTAGATATTACTATTGAAAGGAGTTCAGAAGTAAAGAGATGCCCTTCAAGAAAGAGAAGTTCACTCAACTCCTAAACCCCTAAACTCCGAACTCCTTCACCTCCTCTCCCTATTTTCAAGCCAATTCCACTAACTTGGCGCTCAACTCCCACATGCGCTCGCCCTTTTCATCATCCCGGGCTTGGGGAGATACCCTTTGTACAAAAGATTTACCATCTTTCTTCTGTCGGTTCCCCCAACTCCAATAAGCACCAGATTGCTTATATTCAGGATCGGCAACCACCGCTGCCACCCTCTCCCCAGCCAACTCCTGAGACACGTATCCTCCTGTGATGTACTTCTGAAATAAGGGGAAAAGTTTCTGAAACAGAGGATAGTGGTTGCGGAATAGTGGCGTTTCCGCAACACATCCCGGATAGAGAGAACTAAAGATAATTCCAGTAGGCTGATGATAGCGCCGATGCAGTTCTCGCATGGTCAGTACGTTGCAAACTTTACTATCCTTGTAAGCCTTGACAGATTCAAACTTTTTGCCGTCAATCATCGAAACTGGCTCTTTAAATCCGGCGGCCAAGCCATCCAGATTTCCTAAGTCCGGACGCGGTGGAATCTTACCACCCAACTCATCTGGATTGTGGGTCACAGTACCCAAAATTCCCAGCCGCCGATCTACAGAGTGTGACTTCCTCAAATCCTCTAACATGAGGTTGCACAGGAGAAAATGACCGAGGTGATTGGTAGTAACCGTCAACTCGTAGCCTTCTGGACTGCGCAACGGCTCTTTTAATAAAGGCATATAAATGGCAGCGTTACACACCAAAGCATCCAAAGGTTTGCCGCTAGCTCTGAAGTCCTTAACAAACTGTCGAACGCTCTCTAACGAGCCGAGGTCGATGTGCATGATGGTGTAGCTGTCTTGAGGCATCCCCACTGCTTGAGCAGCTTGTTGAGTCTTGGCTAAATCCCGACAAGCCATGACCACATGCCATCCCCTTTTGGCAAGGGCTTTCGCCGCATACAAACCAACCCCTGAAGAAGCACCCGTGATTACTACCGTTGACTTGCGATGTTGTTCCATTTTCTTGAGACCCTAATTAACCGACACGTTAACTGCGTTAAGTATTTCTAGGATCTCATGTCAGTGAACCATCGGCTGCGATTTTTCGAGATGCTATAGAGTTATTAGAATTCTATCTATAGCTTGAATAAGCGATCGCCTTGGGTTGCCCTCATTCACACCTTCAACGTATCGCGAGAGTCCCCACTCTCAGCGAAGCAGAGTGGGGAGGGATAGCGGTTCGACGTAGGTAAGGAGTCGAAAAATTACTCTGGCGGTACTTCTTGAGATTTGATATAGGCTTTGACTCTTTCGATAGGAGCGCCACCAGTAGAGGCCACGTAGTAAGAACCTGACCAAAAAACAGGCTTGGGGTAAACTTTGGACAAATCATCAGCAAACTCTTTCTGGATAATCCTGCTAGAACCAGATTTCATGCTCCCAATCAAAGCGGATAAGCGGTTATCAGGGTGAAAGTCCACCAATAAATGTACATGGTCAGCTTGACCTGAAAACTCGGTCAGCCGACATTTGGTTTTGACACAAATATTGGCAAATATTTCTCTAAGTCTTTCCAGCATTGCTTGTGTAATCACTTTACGGCGGTATTTGGTCACAAACACCATGTGCAGTTGAACAGAGAAGACGGAATGGGAACCTTTTCTGGCTTGCACTTAACATACCCCCACTTGGATTGCTATAACTAATTTAACAGGAGGTTTCAGCAGATGCCAATTAGACGTGTGACTTTTCGGTTATATCCCAATAAAAAGCAAGCACAGACATTGCGGTATCACCGTAAGTTACACAAGGAGCTGTACAACGCGGCTGTCTATAATCGTTTTACCCAATACCAAAAGTTTGGTCATAAAGTAGATTACTTTGAACAACAAAACTGTTTACCAGCTTTTAAAGAAGTCTGGATGGAGTACAAAGAATGTAACTGCATGACCCTACAAGCCACTTTAAAGCGTGTAGATTATGCGTTTCAACGTTGGTTAAAAGGTTTGGGTAAACGACCAAGATACAAATCAATTCGCCACTACTCAGGGTGGACTTATCCCAGTAAGACTGGGTGGAAAGCACACACAAGTGGTGATAATGGATATTTAGAATTAGCCCAGATTGGTAGTATTCAAATGCGAGGCAAGGCTCGTGTTTGGGGTAAACCAACTACTTGCACAATTGTCTATCGTAATGGCAAATGGTTGGCTAGCATTACTGTTGAGGTAGAAGAAATAAAAAGAGCTACTGATATTGGTGCTGTTGGGATTGACTTGGGGTGTAAATCAGCATTGGCTGTTACAGATGGGGAAAACCATGACTTTGTGGAAGCTCCTAGATTTTTGCGTAAAGCTGAGGCAAAGATAAAGAAGTTATCTAAAGCTAAACGCCGTAAAACAGCACCCAACAGGAGGAAGAAACAAAAAGCTTCTAGTAGATGGAAAAAAGCTCAAGCGAAAATTAGCAAAATAACCCGTAAAATAGCCTCTCAACGCCAAAACTGGGTACATCAAGTAGCATCAGACATTGTACGCCGTAATAGCTTCGTTGCTACTGAAAAACTAGAAGTTGCTAAAATGACCGCCCGTGCCAAGAAAGGTAAGCGCAAAAAGCAGAAAGCTGGACTAAATAAATCCATTTTAGATGTTGGTTTGGGGATGTTACGGTCAGCTATTCAGTCCAAAATTACTGAGGCTGGCGGTGTATTTATTGAAGTCCCAACCAAAAAAGTCAAGCCATCTCAAACGTGCCCAAAATGTGGACATCAGCGCAAGAAATCCCTCGACGAAAGAGTTCACCAGTGCCAGGTTTGTGGATTGACAATGGACAGAGATTTAGCCGCTGCACTTGTAATGCTTTTATGGGGACAAGGAAAATTGCCGGGGTTTGAAACGAACCTCGTAGACGCTGATGTTTCTAGCTCTACTTCTGATACCAGTAAGCGAAAGTTTGCTGGAAGTCAGAAGCAACTAGGACAGAAGAAGCGCCAGAAATCAGCACTTACTGGGTTGGATGCAAAAACCAGCCCTTCAACGAAGTAAGTGCTGGTAGTTTATTAGAAACCCCACCTATTCAATAGCGGGAAGTTTAAATCAAGCCCTATTTTCATCCCTCATCCCTCATCCTTGTTGAAAACTCTGGTTTCAAATCCCGTTCCATCAAAGCTTCAACGGCTTGCTGCGGAGTAATTTGGTTATTAAGTAGGCGATAGACTTGCCAGGAGATGGGTACGGAAATCTGCTCTCGGTTGGCAATCTCAATCAGCACGTTCGCCGTGTTGACTCCTTCAGCCGTACTCTGCAATTCTGCTAAAATCTGCTCTAAAGATTTCCCCTGTGCCAAGCCGTAACCAACCCGATAGTTACGGCTAAGCATACTGCTGCAAGTGGCTAACAAGTCCCCCAAACCAGACAAGCCGAAGAAGGTTTCTGCCTGTCCCCCTAAATGGGTGCCGACGCGAATAATTTCTGTCAAGGCGCGGGTGATGAGGGCAGATTTGGCATTCGTACCCAGTTGCAAACCATCACAGACCCCAACCGCGATCGCAATGACATTTTTGAGCGCCCCACCTAACTCCGTACCGAGAGGATCAGTACTGGTATAAACTCGAAAAAGACTGGAGGCAAAAATGGTTTGCACGGCTTCTGCTGCTTTTAGCTGCTTACTGGCAACCACTGTAGCCGCAGGCAGTCCCTGCTCAATCTCTTTGGAAAGATTTGGGCCGCAAAGGACTACAACTGGATTTTCGGGAAAGTTAGCTTGCCAAATTTGGGAGGGAGTACAAGTAGTAGTTGGGTCTAACCCCTTAGTCGCAGTCGTAATAACGGTTTCAGCAGGCAAACCAATAGCTTGAATTTGAACAGCTGTGGCGGCAACCCCTTTCATCGGAATAGCTGACACAACGATATCAACACCCGCTAAGACTTCCTCCAGCCGAGGGGGACGACTGCGCGACCACAGGCGTACTTCATGACCGTTGTGACGGGCTAACCTGGCCAGACCTAAGCCCCAAGAGCCAGCACCCAGAATGGCTAGAGTTGCCTTTTGCACTTTTACCTCTCAGATTTCAATACTAATTCAGATGGTAGAAAAGGAACAACGCACAGTAGGGGGATGTATATTAGTTCCCAACTCATCAGTCACTGTTAAACTACACAACTACACCATATATAGGGACTGGCGGAATTAGCTGACAGTTACTGGGAATTGGTAAACACTCATAAGGAATACACCCCCATGAAAAGTGACGATCCGTTACCCCTACACGAACTAATCTCTCGTATCTTAGCGCCAGAGGCTTCTGAGAGGCGATCGCTCTATGGTGTACCGATATTGGGCACGATGCAATCGCTGAACCAACGACTTGCTAATCAGCCTTTATTAAATTTTGTCAACGCCACCCTGCGCGGAATTGGGCAGGTTATCTTTATCAATAATCCTGTGAGCGGTCTGCTTATTCTGGTTGCCATGTTCCTCCAATCGACCTGGCTAGGATTGATGGGTCTTCTGGGGACTGCTGCCGCAACGCTGAGTGCGATCGCCTTTAAGCTGGATCGAGGCATGATCCAAAATGGCATCTTTGGTCTGAACGGACTGCTCGTTGGTGCGTCGCTGGGGTTCTTCGGACTGCCTGGTAATGGAGCCTGGAATCCGGTTTGGGTAATTGCCACGATTTTGCTCTCGGCTCTAACAACAGTAGTGATGCAGACTGTAGGACTGTGGTTTGCTACTAAATTCAGAGTTTCTCCCCTTGGTATACCTTTTAATGGCGTCTTGCTGCCTTTCTTGTTCCTGATCGTAGTTTTACCGCAACCTTTCTTCGATTTGGGTTCGCTCCCTCCCCCTGCTCCCGCTAGCGCCATTGACGGACTTCGGCTAGCTCAATCATTGCCGATCGGTATTGGGCAAATCTATTTTTTAGACCAGTTGGTTGGAGCTATTCTCGTGCTGGTGGCGATCGCTATCTGTACGCCTATTGGTGCTGCTGTCAGTTTGCTGGGCGGTGCGATGTACTTAGGGGCAGGTCTATTGGTCAGAGCAACGCCAGAACAATTATATACGGGGTTGTGGGGCTATAATGCAGTCCTTACTGCCGTGGCCATTGGCGGAGTGTTCTATACACCCAACCGCCTGAGCATTATGATTGCTGCTATTTGTGCCTTCTTGGCATCAGTGGCTAGCATTTTCCTCGCCGCCCTATTTTCCCCACTAAATTTACCCGTTCTATCTGTGCCATTTGCGATCGTGACCCTGGGATGTTTGCTGGTGTTGAAGCGATCGCTTCCCTCTCTAGTTCCGGTTGCACTCCATGCCATAGCCAGCCCAGAAGAACATTGGCAGCGTTACCAGGTTGCCAAAGACATTATCACCAACTTTCGGCAACAGTTGGCAGCGGCGATCGCAGGTGAGCAGCGTAATCTCTTATTTGAGGAGGCATCTACTGCTGTCAAGGGTGATTTGCGCTACCTATTCAATGCCATCGATCTCGATAACAGTGGCGCACTCTCCACTCAGGAATTAGCCAGCCATTTGCAGCAGGCAGGGCAAGTTCTCTCTCAAGAGGAGCTAATGTATCTTTTTAAATCTATGGATAGTGATGGGAATGGCGCGATCGATTTTGAAGAATTTGGTGAATTGATGTTACGTCATCGCCGCCTGATGTCCAGGTATACGGAATTTTTCACTTATTTTTTACCCATTGATGCCAACGAAGATGATTTTATCAGTACGGATGAGATGAATACAGCGATGGCAAGCGTAGGAGAACCGCCGCTATCTACTAGTGAAGTGGAATTTCTGCGCTATCGCATGGGAGGACAGCCGTTAACTTGGAATCGTTTTATTGAAGTGCTGCTCGTCACTTAATGGTTTAATTACTTGAGAACTGAAGTAATTATGACTGTGATAGTAGCACTAGCAATCAGAGTGAAAGCAAGTTGCACCACCCACTGAGTCGCTTGTTGGTAATTTGAAAATCGCTCGTTGAATTTATCGACCTCAGTTGCTAGCTTGTCAACATCAGTCGATAACTTGTCAACATCAGTCGATAGCTTGTCAACATCAGTTGATAGCTTGTCTAATTTTTCAATTACGTCTGTCAGTGTAGGTTCATGGTTCTGTGTAGTTGTCATCGTTTTTTGGCACCATTAAGCTTCTACTATTGTAGCTATACTTAAAAAGTCATCTCAGAATTAATAAAATTTATTTTATGAATTAATCTCCAAATATGAAAACTCAATCGAGTCTACGTAAAATCATTCTTGATACCGATCCGGGCGGTGATGATATCTTCGCTTTTCTATGGCTTCTAAGCTTAGTCAAACAAGGATTAGCTGAACTTGTCGCTGTTACCTCTGTAGATGGCAATGTTGGTGCTAGAAGCACTTTTTCCAGTGCTAGCCAGATTTTAGGCTTAACGGGGTTTCAGCACATTGAAGTTGGTCGCAGCTTTCCCTTACAAAAAGAAGTTGTTAGCGATGCTGCTCATATTCATGGTGCAGATGGCATGGGCAACCTGTCCCATACTTTACCACCTGCTACCCATAGGTTTGCAGAAGCCCGCTACTCGGATGAAGTCATTATCGACCAACTAAACGCTCTTCCGGGAGAAATTACCCTCGTGGCGATCGGACCTCTTACCAACCTCGCTGCGGCAGAAGCAAAAAGTCCGGGGATTTTAAAAAAAGCTAGGGAAATTGTCATCATGGCAGGAGCTTTTCAGTGTCCCGGTAATATCAGCCCCCATGCCGAATTTAATATCTTCTACAACCCAGAAGCAGCTCAGATAGTATTCGATAGTCGCGATGATATTGTCGTAATGCCCCTAGACGTAACCCGGCACCTAATCTTGACCCCAGATATGGCTCAGTCAGTTACTCAAACAAATCCCGATAGTCAACTTGCCCAATTCTTAATAGCGCTTTGTGAGTTTATGATTGGCACAGCCTTGAGTTATCGGGAAACAGGAGGAATTCCAGGTTTCCTAGTCCATGATGCTGCCACCTTAGGATACCTATTTTATCCAGAAACATTGATGTTGAGACGCGCCAATGTCCGGGTTGAAACCAAGGGTGAGTGGACGCGGGGACAAACCCTCATTGATTATCGGCGATCGGCAAAAGTAAATGCCAATGCCTGGGTTGCGTTGCAGGTGGATAAGATTGGATTTTTCACCAGTTTCCTGGCAGATTTAAAAGTCTTGTTTAGGACTGACGCTCACCGTTCGGCTAACGCTCACGGGAGCCCACACTGATTCCGGGGGGCTTTTGTAACCCACCTTCTGGGTGCCGAAGGTGGGTTGCTAAGTTAGCTAAATTAATGGTCTAGACATCACCGCGAATTTCCTCGACAACACCATCACGCAGCAGAATCTCTACCTGCATTTTCCGCACCAGGTTATCTCCGGGTGAGACGCGGAAAAAGCTTTCAATCTGACCTTGATTCACTTCTTGGTCAAGTTCCAGCATCTGCACCTGTTGGAGTTGCTGGAGCTGTTGATTTTTTTGCTCTAGCAGTTCGCTTTTCTTTTGGTTGACCTGAAGCTGAATATTTTCGACTTGTTGCGCTACTTGAGAACTTGGAGGTTTCAAACTTTGCTTTTGGATTTCCGCGATCGCCCTTTGCCCTTGCAAGTCTAATTGTTGTAGCTGAGCGTCAATTTGGTTAATCTGTCCCTGTAATTGTTGCTGAACCTCCTCCTTCCAGCGGGGCGTCACGATTGCCTTGATATTAACCGGTCGCTTCAAAAGTAGGCTTGATTGAGATTCGTCTACAGTCATATTCTTTGTGCTAGGTAGATCTGAAAGTTTAAAGGTTTGAAGGTTAATCCTCTTGTTTGGAGAACCCCATGGTAAGGAGTGAAAGCTCAGTATTGGCCTTCTGCTCTTGTAATGTTCTCGCCCTGAATTAGGCAAACATCCCGTTAATAATATCGCGATACCGTTCCATGACAACGGCTCGCTTGATTTTCAATGTCTGAGTCATCATGCCATTTTCAATCGAAAACGGTTCTAGCATCAGTTTGAAAGTACTAATACGGTCATCAGGGCGATAGCCAGGGCGATTTTGAACTTCCCGGTTTAATTCTTGCCGGAATAAGTTCTGAATCTCTTTACTCTCTAGGTCAATCTCTGTCCGGAACGCTGTAGTAGAAGTATCTGATGGCTGTGCCTCACAGCCGTCAGGAAGACGCAAGGATAAATTTTGCTCAACTGCCCACTGCTGCAATGCATCAAGATTGGGCACAATTAGGGCACCGAGCGCTCGCTGGTCTTGACCTACTAACATAATTTGATCGATATAAGGACTCCGCAGACAAGCATCTTCAATACCTTGAGGTTCGATATTTTCTCCATTGGTCAGTACGATTGTATCTTTTGCTCGTCCAGTTAAGACTAAATCGTTCTCTGGCGTTAACCAACCTAAATCCCCCGTATCAAACCACCCTTCTGAGTCGATAGCTTTAGCCGTTGCTTCTGGGTTTTGGTAATAGCCTTGCATGACCTGAGGCCCGCGTACCACTACCAAACCGCGCTCTCCGTGAGGCAAGGGCTGATGAGTTTCGGGGTCAACAATTCTGACTTCAGTGGCTGGCATTGATGGCCCAGAAGAACGGCGCAGATTATGGTCGCAGCGACGGACGTTGGTAACGGGAGAGGTTTCCGTAAGTCCGTAACCGACCAGAATTTCAATGCCGATAATTTCAAAAAAGTTCTCTAGGTGCATTGCCAGAGAGCCGCCGCCGCTGATAATGGTTTTCAGCTGACCGCCTGTTGCCGATCGCACTTTTTGATAAACAAGTTTATCGGCTAAAGCATGGAGAGGCCAGAGGGCAGATGCCTGAATACTGGCTTGGATCTTTTGAACCGCTGACGGCTTTAGCTCCTCAATGCTCAACCCTTGGGACATTCGCTTTGCGTCAATGTAGCGCTGGCTAATACCCAGTAGAGTATAAACTAATTTCTGCTTGTTAAGGGGTTGTTCGCGAAACTGCTTTTGCACGCCCTCATATATAGATTCCCACAATCGCGGCACACCAATCATGTAAATAGGTTTGTAGGCCCTCAAGTCTGCTTTCACATGACGAATATTAGTATAAATCTGGGTGCAGCCTTGAGAAAGCAAAAAGTACTCCACGGTACGCTCGTAGACGTGCCAGCTAGGTAAAATGCTGAGGATGCGATCGCCTATTTTGGGTTGGATCACAACCCCAAAGGTCGTGATTTGGTGTAAAAAGTTGCTCTGAGTCAACATGACGCCCTTAGGCTTGCCCGTCGTGCCAGATGTATACATCAGGGTTGCCAATGTCTGGCGTTTGGTGCCTGTTGGCTGTAGCTTACAGTTAGCCCCAGCCTCCATGAGTTGGGCATAGTTGAGAATCTTGAGGTTTTCTGAAGCAGGGGGTTGTTCGTCGGAAAGTAAGACAACAAACTGAATTGGCAGATTCTCTAGACCATCTCTAAGTTTATTGAAGGTCTTAATATCCTCCACCACCAAAGCAATGCTGCCACTGTGACTGAGAATATAGAGTAATTCCTCCCGCTCTGCCTGAGCGCTACGCACGACATTCGCCGCCCCAGCTGCCATGATGCCCTGATCGGCAATCATCCAACGCGGGCAGTTATCGGCAATTAAAGCGATACGAGGAGGAATATCAGGAGACTCACTGCCGAGGTGCGATTTGGCAGGTTCCAAAAGTGCTTGCAACCCAGCAGCAAATTGCTGAATCTGCTGATGCAACTGGCTATAAGTCAGTACGATCTCAGGTTTAGCATGAGGGTCCTGAAGGGCAACAACATCCCCAAATCTTTTAGCGGCAATTGGCCAAATTTCCGGTAACGATTGGATTGAGGAATAATCAACCAGACGTTCGAGCAGTTTCCGTTCTTGGGGAGTCATCGGGAAAGAAGGAGGAGCAGCTAGATGGTTTTTCAACATAAGTCAATGCCCTGACGGGTTTAATGGCTTGTGTTTTTAACATACTCTCGTCCCCAGTTCAAATAGGGGGTTGGAGTGGACACAATTTCGGCTGTACCTCGATATCCTTAAGAAAACCCCGGTGAGAACCACCGGGGGGTACAACTTAACTTTAGGAGCGGTAGACGCCCCCAAAACCTGTGTAGTATACATCAAGCTGCCTATCAGTAGATCCACAGCAAGGAAATAATTGGTGATGGGTGATGGGTG
>DNXU01000100.1:25090-25678 GCA_003505715.1 Cyanobacteria bacterium UBA8803
GTTACGCGAAAGCTAACCCACCATTGCCACTGGATAATTAATTTGATGGAACCCCTTACAATTCAATAGGTGTCAAACCCTCCCCTAAATCGGTGGGTAGCTGGAGTTTTGGTGTTTCTTGATGGCTCGCTGGATCGGTTGGTGACGCTGATGGCTCCCTCTGCTGCTCACATGAGGAGGAAGCAACCGTTCCTAAGTCCTGTTCAGATATCTCACCTTCTTTGTTCAACTCGTTCTTATTTTCCGGATCTTTATTGTCCCCGATCCAGGAAGTATGCTCTTTAAGCGCGACTGGATAGGAACCACTCACCCACAACTCTAGCTCTCTACCAGATTTCCTCAACAGCAACGCCACCAAACAGGAAGGTGTTAAACCCGTTACTGCGCACAAGTGTTCGACAATGTCCACCGTCTCGCCGGTTAGAACGATCTCCATCTGTTTCATCCATGCCCCATTCCCTATTTTGACGATAGCAGCGGTGCGTTAGTGCAGCGTAACGCTACTTACTTCTGTCCAAGGGCGGGTTTTGACTAAAGTCCTATCTGTGCTGCCTCTATAATTTGCTCGCTAAACCCGCCCCTACAGAT
>DNXU01000564.1:0-277 GCA_003505715.1 Cyanobacteria bacterium UBA8803
AGGAAGCGTGGGAGGATGTCACCGCGCCCCCTTGAGGAGTCATACTACCGGGCTGAATATGATACCATGGGGGACAGTTTCGTAGAACCCTGAATAAAACCAGACTGTGGAGAGGTGGCAGAGCGGTTGAATGCGGCAGACTCGAAATCTGTTTTGGGGCAACCCAACGGGGGTTCGAATCCCCCCCTCTCCGTTTAAAAACTGGCTTAACCTAAGGGTATCCAGGCAGTTAATCCGCTTCCGGTGTTCCTTGCCTACACATAAGACTGTGCAATGG
>DNXU01000564.1:300-1659 GCA_003505715.1 Cyanobacteria bacterium UBA8803
CAGCCATAGTTGTCGCCCCGTCAGGCCGGATCAAACTCGATATAAAGGTGCTTCAGCCCTCGCATTAGAGCCTTCTTGTTCTAGGGCGATTCCGGCAACTTGTACTGCCCGACAATTCGCTTAGCGTATTCGGGGACATGTGCCTCTAACTTCTCTGGGTGATGGCGTTTCACGTACAAATAATTGCGCGTGAAGTGAGAGTCAATGGAAAAACGAGCGTACTCTAACCCTTTGGGACCGATTTTTTCAATCACCACTCCCATGAGTTTAGCCGCCCACATGGGTAGGGTTACCCCGCGATCATAAGCTGGAATACTTTGCTGCACGGCTTGGCGTCTGTCTCCTTGGGACATCACTGGCTGAGTTTCCAGCTGATTTTGCACCAAATTCAGCATTTCTTGTCCCGTATCATTTCTGACTACAATCCACTGCCAACCAAAGGGCGCTCCCATATAACCAACCACTAAATCAGCCAGGGAATTAACGTAATCAAAGCAACTCATGCAAGAAGGCGCAAAGACATCTTTGAGTTCTTTGGTATTAAGTCCAAAAAATGGCACTTTTTCAATAGAACCATCTTCGTGTTTGAAATGAACTTGGAAGTCTTGCATAAATTCGTAATGCACGACGGTATCCGGTGACTTGCTGGTGGTTTCTAGGAATTTCTGCAACCCAGCGCGGGTGACGTTATCCACGCAGGGTGTCCCCAAAACGTAGAGCTTTTCTAAGCCGAGTTGTTTTTCGACGGCTCGCAATGCCTGGATTTGGCAACCGACTCCAATCACTAAGAGTCGCTTCATCCCCGATTGCTCAATTTGCTCTAATACCGATAAGTTAGGAGAGAGGGTTGGTTTATTCACCCGTGCGGCTAAGATTTCTGCTGGAGTACGGGCAATAACGGGCATGGGTTGAAAGCGGTCTTCTTTAGTGTTCTGCACGCAGACAACCCCTTCCACTTTGCCGCTATTAAGCATTTCAATCGCAATGGTGCTGACAATTCCCGTCCATTGAGCGCCCTCAATGGGTTGAATTTTCCGCGCCGCCATCATCTTTTGGTTGACACCGAAATACCAATCATCGGGATGATCTAAATTGCGGCTGCGTCCGTGAGCCTGTTCTTCGAGTTCGGCAATTTGCTGGTTTAAGAAAGCACAAGCTTCCTTGACATAGTGGATGTAGTATGTATCGCACAGGCCGCACTCACTACAAAGTTCCTTAGCAGGACGGCGGCTAGTAGGATTGAGCGCTTTGGCTTTTTTGTGCTTGGGGGAATCGGGAGTAACTGCAGTCATTGAAAACTCGTTTCTTATACTCTGGTTAATTTTCTCACGATTCCTTGGGGAATGGGGAATGGGTTTA
>DNXU01000564.1:1678-6593 GCA_003505715.1 Cyanobacteria bacterium UBA8803
TGGGTTTACCCTGAGCGTAGCCGAAGGGGAATGGGAAGAGTTTTTCGCTTCTTCGCTATAATTTAGCGCTCCTTTGCCAGAGTAATTGTGACAATATGCGGCCAATATTCCAAGCATCATCTCCTCCCCGGTGATGAGTTCCTTCTAGAGGGAGATTGAGGAATTCCAAGGCTTGAGCCATGCCAACTTCATGAGGCAAGGCATGAATAATAGCAAACAGGGTTTTGACATTAATATGTCTTTGGCCAAAAGGATACCTCAAGCAACGAGATTGGCACTGCTTTTCAAATTGATTCTTATCATACTCGCCATAACTTGCCCAAACTCGCCGATCGGATAAATATTTTTCTTGCAGGATTGTACAAGCTGCCGCGAAAGAAATTCCTTTATCGACTTGCTCTTGAGTTAAGGTCGTCAGTTTGGTACAGAACTCGCTGACTACAGAACGTTCTGGTTTTACCAAAATACTCTCTTTTTCGATAGGTTTACCAGAAGCAATATCAACCACACAAATCCCAATTTCGATAATTTCGTTTTCTTGCTTGGGTGGCGGTTTACCTTGCCAGCAAGTCGCTTCAACGTCAACAACAATAATGCGATCAAGTTTTTTAGACATATCTGGTTTGAAAATTTACAATTGGGGTTAAATGCGTACTGGTGTACGCACTTTATAGCAGACTGCCTTGCAAATAAGGCAGTTAGTTCAGATTCTGTTCGTGGGTTTTTTTGTTTTTGACCTTAAGGCGACGCATGGGTTTTAGCCGTGCTAAGTCTTCTGAAGGCTCTGCTATGCAAAGCTGCCAGACTTCTAGGGCTACCGCCTTATAGGCTCTTTTGATATCGCTCATGATGTCACCTCTAGAAAATAGTGGGTGATAGTTTAGATGCGGGAACCCAGGAGAAAGTTCACCGAAATATCAGCTACCTCCATTGGGAGCATCCCAATTGTGCAAATTGCCTACAGGCTAGAAGTGAATGGCTATACAATCAAAACCTGCCTGAAGCAGGCTGGCATTGAGTCCGCGCAGGCAAACGAAAGTTTATTTAGCCGCAATTTTCAATCGCCACGTATTTTGGCTTTCTCCCTCTTGGCAATTCCGCACAGCTGACTTATTATTGTAGTATGCATACTACAATAACAGAATTCAGCACTATTTGCAAACTAAGGTGATCTGTGGAATAGATTGCCTACACCTTGGGTTTGAATAGAGCAATCTATTGTGCCAGGTCAGGCAAAAAAGGTATATTAGATGCTACCGGGCATGAGATTTGAGAGCCAGATATACCCGATTTTATATCTTTCTTTAATTGTTGGAGTTTTTCCTCCAGCTCGATGGTAAGTTGCTCAATTAGGATATCACTACTTAGAAGCGGACGAGAATTTTTAGCAATATAACTAAGTTGTAAAGCAGCCTGTTTTTGCCTGCTCCAATCACGAGCTAACCGAACTGGTGATAAAATATCTACTTTGTTACTAGGATGGTGTAAGCGTTTCATCTGTACTGGTCGGTATTCTAGACCAATAGATGAACACCAATCTTGCCATTTGAATGCCAGAATAGTCGGGTTAGTAACTATGGGCACCCAAGGAATACGGAGAGCATCAGCAACAATAGCACCGTGCATGGCCTCCGTTAACAATACTTCCGTTTGGTTAATCAACGACAGGATTTTCTCTGTTGACCAGCGCGGATCGATATATCCAAACCCAAGATCTTCACATACGGCTCTCCAACCTTCGCCAGCCATCTCGTAATGAGGCATATAAGCAAAACGCTCTACTTTGCGGTTGTTGATATTGAGCAACCGTCTGACAAGTACCGCTCCATCTGTCACTGCTAATTTAGTTGGAAGACCAAGTGCTTGTGCTGATAGTAAACCTCGAACGCAGTAAATTTTATAGGACTCATCAAGTTTAGGTAATCCACTTCCATAACCGACACCAGTACTAAATATTACCTTCCTATATGCTTTTCTGGTTTTGTTGGGTAGATTATCATTTAATAAAGTGCCTAAACCCACAAATGCTGTAGTTTCATCATTATCAATTACATCTGGTATCAGTTGATCCCACAACCAAAGATTTAGGCGATCGCCAAAATTTTTCTCTTTATAGAAAACCAATTTCATAGTTTAAACTCAGTAGAGCAGGGTTAGTCTCTTGTGACTATTCAGTATGTTTGTCGTTTCAAGTAGCTGCCAATGGGTTAATTTTTTGATTTGATTTTAGCGATAATAAAAATTAAAATCTCTAAGAGCAAGAATTTTTAAAATTAACAGCCGATATAAGTAGTTAAATTGACCATTAACTTTATTGGCAATTTTTACTAAAAGTGAGTATTGGGGAAATTCTATCTGTTTTTGTAGTTCAAAATATTTCAATTTTTCATGGGGATCTACCTGTCCCTTTTCTATCCTTACTTTTTCTATTCTATCTTTAAAAAATTTAATTCTATCTTGTGAATCAAACCTAACTGGCAATCCTGCTTTAGCAGCAGCTAATCCAATTGCGTTTCCTTCTCCCTGGTAAATTCCGTTAAATTCCAAATAATGTGCTATGATTTTCCAATATTCAAGAAACTCAATCTCTCTTTCTGAATTTCTCTTGATGGTAAACAAGAACTCATGAACGAATTTGGTATCTTCTAAAGCTACTTCTAATTTTTGTGCTACTTTTTGTATGAATTTGAATTGTTTTTGCCTATTTTGATTGTGCTTAATAAGGCTGCAACCAGATCTGGCTGTTATGCCTGGAAGCCATTCTAGGTGGGACGGCACTTTATCCATAATCCGCATATCGGCATCAAGGAATATACAAGAATCAAACATTGATATGGCTTTGGCAATAACAAACCTTTTGTCATGGTAAGGATAAACATGGTACTGTTGGTGCGCAAAGGCTAAAACATTACCATATTCACTAAAATCTTGCACTTTATCGGTTAAAATAATTAGGTAAGTCCCAGAAGCATAGGTTTCTATATCTCGTGCTAAAAGACCTGCCAAATCTCGATACTTCTTACCTAATGCTAAAGTACAAAAACAAAAATCCATTTTTTTATTACTTTAAATAAAACTCTAATCAATATAGTCACTTTTTAGCAAACTGAAAATCTCCCTAAAGGTATAGATATAACCCCTAAGGTGGAGATGGATTTATTTCTGTTTTGAGTAAACTAAATCTTAGTGACTAAGCTATAGCGATAGAAAGAACTCACCCTTAAAAAAGGTTAAAAAGCTTACTGTATTATTGAAGACATTTTTAATCATTTTTTCTTAGGACTTACGCATTTTGCCCCCCCGACCCCCCAAGGAAAGGGGGGAGAAATTTCTTGTTCCCCCCAGATTTGGGGGGTTAGGGGGGCGTTTGCGTAAGTCCTATTCTATTAACCTGCTTGATGCTATGTTAAACCCTAGCTTCTCTTGCAGCCCCTTATTTATTCTTGCGAACTGGCAGTGGTGTCTCCAAAATCTCCATTAACAGCTCTAACCGTGAGGGACAGGATAGTAACGGAATCAGATTTGGGAGCGAGTAGTAGTCACCTGCAAAAGTGAAGGTATCCACCTGCACTTGCTTATCCTGCAACTTGCGCTCTAGCCAGTCGTAGGCATAACCCACTTTGACAATGAGAATGCTGGGCTTTAAACCCAAATCACGCTCGTAGGCATCATAGGTTTCCCCAAAATACGGTGCCTTATTTTCTCCTTCATCGGTCACTAGGATAATTTGCTCTACCTGTTGCTTTCTCAAGCGCATAGCTTCGAGGGGCGCACCAATGCTGGTTGCACCACCAGCTTTAAGGTACTGGAAGGCTTTCTCCCAATCGCTGAGCTGATTGCCAGATGCCTTGACAGGGTAAGGTAGGGTATCAAAGGCATAGACAAACAAATTTGCCTGGGTAATGCCCGAAATCAGAGCAGCAATGCGCTTGCCGACTTCAATAGCACTTTCCATGGAGCTGGACTTATCTACTAACAGGGCGGTAGGTTTGGTGATTTTGCCCCGCTTTTTCACCTGTTCGTCCATCACCCGTTCCAACCGCGTTACGGTTTCGGCATCTAGTTGAGCAACGTCACCTGCCACTCGTGCCTTCAAAGCGGACACGCGGACATCAGATTGTGCTTGCTCCAACTTTTCGTCAATTAACGCTTTTACTTGGAGATTATCCATCGCGCCCCGTGCTTTGAGTGACTGGAGATTATTGATTACCTCCTGAGGAGACATGGAGTTAATTAGGGCTACTAGTACCGTAGGTGTTAGCTGCTTTACCGTACCGATCGCGATCGTGTAGGGGATTTTGTGTTCGACGATGAGTTGCGCTTGTTCTAAGGGGGAAGATGCGATCGCTAATAGCTTGAGGACAAAGGCTAAGCTATCTTCGGGTGGGTTGTCTTTAAATAACACTGCATCAGCACGATCGCTAGGGCGGATGTGCAGCGTTGCATAGAGGTGTTTCATCGCCTTGCGGCTGCGCAGCGCGGCGCGATCGAAGAAAGCCGAATTCTTCTCCCGTTCTTTGAGATAGCACCGTACTGCCGTTCGAGTTGAACGCGGCACCNNCACCTTCCCCCGGTGCTGCTTCAAAAAGTCTACAATCCGCGCTACTTGATAGGGCGGGAACTCTTGTAGCAGCATAAAACCAGCATCTCGGTGTTCAGGTAAAGCACTAGTGAGCAGGTTGCCTGTGAATACTTCCTTATGATCGCGGACATCTCCAGTACGCTGATACCAAACCGCCAAATGGCCGTAGAAAATGGGATCGGACTTTACCATCTCCTCATGGAGTTTGGCAACCTGCTCTAGCTGCCGATGTGGTGTCACCAGCAGGCTATTGAGCATATCTAAACGCAAGTCGCGCTCAGCAGTATTCATGGGCAATACCTCGCTTGAAAAGAGGGAGTGAGGGAGTGAGGG
>DNXU01000641.1:0-384 GCA_003505715.1 Cyanobacteria bacterium UBA8803
CAGGTTGGTGTAGGTAGTTTACAATCTGGTTGATGCCTCAGCGAGTGCCTGCTGCTGTTGTGCCTGCGGCGATCGGCTTTGTCACTAGCGTTGCTAGTTTGGGAGCTGCCATCATCCCGACTACGATCGGTTGGATTGCTGCTCGTGCCGGCTTAGAAAGTATTCCAGTCTTAATCTTATTGCTGGCAATTGGGATGGCAGTTTTGCATCGCTGGTTAACCCAGCAAGGGACTTTAAGAGCCTGATATCGCGAGGGAATGATTGTTAAGCTGTTATGCATTTAAACTGGGTATTTAAGTGGCTAAAACTCAGATAGACCGGATATAGCATTTTTATTGGATATGTAAACTTATGATGTCCGGCAAATCACCCCTAATACAACCT
>DNXU01000641.1:391-8327 GCA_003505715.1 Cyanobacteria bacterium UBA8803
CTGCGCTCAACCCTAGGTTTTGACTTAAGTCTTATCTGCGGGGTCTGTCAGTCCTAGCCTACACAAATAATATCGGCTTATTGCTCGGATACTTGTTCTCTTACCCAACGTCTAAATGCCCTCAGTGTCGCCAATCTTCCCAGTGTTTGGCACTGTTCCACAGGCTGGGGAACAACAGCCGTTAGGGGAAAATTAGGAAAAATCAAACTCTGTGAAGACTCGACATACTTATCGCCTGCCAACTGATTAATTTGCAGCCGAGAACCGTTGTACAGCCACATTTCCGGCACTTTGAGCGCTTCATAGGTGCTTAATTGAGTGGGAGAGGTAATATCAATTTCAATCGCTAAATCTGGCGGTGGATCTACGCTTAAATCGATCCGTTTCTTGCCCCTAACTTTGGCTTCATTGTAAATATAAAAGCACTGATCTGGCTCAACCCCGCTATCTTGTTCTTTTTTAAACGTCGTTGAACCTAAACTTCTGTACTCAAGATTCAGTTCTTCAAGGATAATCTTTACTAAGTCCCCAATAATTTCCTTATCATCCTCATGCTCTGGCAATGGGTTCATAATTTCCAATAGTCCCTGGTTATAAGCCAAGCGAGTGGTACGGTGTTCTCCCAATTCCTCTAAAATAGTTTCAAACATTTGCCAGCTCACGTCTTTGAGATGTAAGACATTGCCAGGGGGAATAATTAATTGTTTTAGCTCGAACTGCATCGTTAATTCTCCCAGAGTTGAGCGCTGGTATCACCCTAAGCAATTCCAACGCTGCTATTTTTTATCCTTTTATTTCTACCCTCTACAGCTCGCAGGATATTCTTACGTCCGTTCCGGCCAGCGTTAGGGTTTCCCGGTTGGGTATTGTAGCTGAATTTGGTGGAAATGACAACGCGATCGCGTTGTCCACACTCTGCCACAAACTTGGGTCTTCAGAATCGAGGGCAGTAGCACACCAACCGCAATTATGTGCTAGCCAAAGGCTAATATTATAGAAAATAGCCTGAAACAGCTAACAGGGGGCATCGCTATTAACCTGATAATTCAGAACAAATTATGAAAAACTGGTTAGGTTATCTGGTCGGTGGCGTACTTTTAATAGTTGGTCTGTTGTTTGTTTGGGAAGGTGTACCTCATACTTCTTCCGTCACTTGCAAGCGTACAGCAGAAAACCAAATAAATTGTCTACAACAGGAAAAAGTTTTGTGGTGGATACCTATTCAAAAAACGTTACTCAATAATTTGCAAGCAGTTCACCTAAGTCAAGGAGAGAATGCTTATGATGGTACAGTGTACCTGATATATTTGCGCGGAGCAAACAATAATTTAATGTTTGGAAACTCTCTGGATTTGGAGGAGGTTCAGGAGGATATACTCAAGGCAAAACAATTTATTAAGGATAGCAAAGCCCAATCCTTGACCTTAAAGCGATATGAAGTAAATTGGATTTTTACGATTCTAGGATCTTTAATAGGAGCATTGGGTTTTTGGATTGTAATTTACGATATAGTTGACCGAAAATCTAAAGAGTAACGTGGCGCTCTCTATTTAATAAGCTAAGGCAGGGGGAATTATAATTAGGCTGGCCAACCATCTGCAACGTTGGTCTCATTTTCAATCGATGTCAAAAATTGTGCAATCTGTTTAGTAGATGTGATGTGGTAAACACTTTTGGTATTTTGAGCCTGCTCAATGTACTGGCGATATCTTGGGGTTAAATACTTGTGACATAACCAAAGCACACGATAACTATTAATCGAACTCTTCAAGATTGGGCTATTTTCTGGCCAGCCTGCTGGCGGTTGGAAACTACCTACAATCATGCGTTTAGTCACCCACCAGAAATGTACATATAGTGGCAGATCTATAAAAACTAGGCTATCCGCCTCATTAAGTCGCTGCCAGAGGGTTTCCATGGAACCAAACCCGTCAATAATCCATCGGTCAGTAGCCAAAATTTGCTCATGGGTTTGCTGATAGTCTTCCTGGGAAACCTCAGCGCCCCCTGGTTGATATTTAATCTTATCCAACACGTAAAGTGGCAAACCAGTAATTTCGGATAATCTCTTGCTTAGAGTTGATTTACCGCCTCCAGCATTGCCAAACACCGCTACTTTTTTCATCGCCACTCTCCTTGTAATTCGGGGTGTTTAACCGGACATGATATTATAAAAATATTTTTATACTGCGGTTTGGGTCAATTCTTGTCCCTTGTACGTTGTTCCCTGTTCCCTAGATTTCAGAATGTGTTTCGTAGGAGTTACAACCGACTAGGTATAGTTTTAAATCTATCCGGCGTACCGAGAGAATAATCCTCAAGCTGGAAATCCCCAAAGGGTTTGGCTTCTAAACGCGATCGCAAAGCTTCGTCCAGATTCACCCCTTCGGTCTTATTCCTCACGCCAATAATAATAATGCTGCGCTGATAGGCTGTTTGATCCTGATTAGGATCGCAATTATTGCGCCGGAATTGTCCCAAATTTAATAGGTGATAATTTTCTACACTGGCGACATCGCGAAATAATTTTTTACTTAAAAGTTGGATTTGCTTAGCTCGCTCAAACGCCCTAGCTTCTTCTGTAGCTGGAGAGCCTTCACAAGAGGCCGTTCCCACAGAGATAATCTCCGTAGGATTGTTCATAATCTTCTGAATTCCTTCCGCTTCCAGGTTCGACTGTAAAGCATCAATGGGGATGAGTTGATTGTTATAGTTAACTTGAGACGAGCTGGCAATTTGCCATTTATATTCTCTAGACAGTACTGCTACGTTAAACTCTGCCGTTCTCCCTTGACTATCCGTTCCTGACACATAGGGGAAATAATCCACATCCCCTTTGCGTTGAGGAGCTTGAGCGTTAGCTGGCAACCAACTGCGTTCTGAATGGAAAAAACCGAGGGCGATTAAGGCAATTAATCCCCATGCTACTAATAGGAAGGTCAAAAAAGCCCACACAGACCATTTGTCGCGCTCGTTATCTTGGGGCGGTAAAGGGTCTTGAGGCGGCAACGGTTGAGGTCTCGGACTGCCTACTATATTAATAGTCTCAGTACTGGTTACTATCGGTTGACCCTCAAGTTCTGCAAGGCGCTGCAAAATCTCCCGAGCCGTAGCAGGACGCTGGCGGGGGTCACGAGCCATGAGTTGATCTATTAAATTCAATAACCCGGGCGAAATGCCAGAGGTATGACTGTGCCAGTTCACAACGTCCAAACGAGCATCGTACATTACCATCGGATGCTGTCCCGTCAGCAAAAAAACAAACGTCCGTCCTAAGGCAAAGAAATCTGATTGAGCGCAAGCTTCCCCATTTGCTTGTTCCGGTGCCGTGTAACCTGAGGAGACGATCGCAGTAATGCCATGTCCTGCTTGGAGTTTGGCCAGGTAAGTACGAGTCACTTCCCTCGCTGTACCAAAGTCAATTAACACCAACTGTCCATCAGGCCGCAGCATCACGTTAGACGGCTTGATATCCCGATGCAGGTAATGGTGGCTGTGTACCAAGTGCAAAATTTCTGCTAACTGCTTTAACCAGGCTATGGCTCGTTCTTGGGAGATCGGACGATGCCCCCGTGCCGCCATCCACTCCTCTAAATTAGAGCCATGAATTTTTTCCATGGCAATGCAGTGTAATCCTAGACCATTTCGGGTCTGATACTCAAAGTAGCGATCGACGTAGGGAATACCAGGATGATGCAGTTGCCCCAATACTTCAGCCTCTTGCTTGAAGAGTTCTACCGCTTTGGCATCATTGTTGAGATTCTCTTTCAGTACCTTGAGGATTTTGGACGTACCTCGTTCCTCAGCGTCATAGATTTTGCCAAAACCGCTTTGATCGCTGAGGAGGCGCATAACCTGATAGCCACCCGCAAGCACTAAGTCAGAACCACAACTGCCGCAAAAGCGGTTGCGGTCATTTGCTGGGTCGTCTGGTCGAGGGCAGCTAGGGTTAATGCAAAGCGGCATGGATGGTTACGCAACTACTACTAGGGATTCAATATAGTCAACAGCACTTATTTAGAGCTTGATACCAGAGAGACATTATATTATTCGACTGGAGTTAGTGCTGCAACCAAACACAGGTTAGCACGGGAGCGTGGTAGATCCCAGTTTTTTAAACGGGGGCGTCAAAGCAACGTTGCGAATTTATTCGCCGTCTAGTCTTTGGCTCAGGCTAAACTAGGGAAAGGTCTGTGTCAACGCAGATAGGTTGGCCAGAACGGCTAAAAAGACAACCCCATCGTTTATTACAACCATTCCACTCCTTGTGACAAGTCAAGTTTAAGCAGAGTTGCTTTCTCGCTACTACTACTTATGCCCGTCGCTTTTTTCCAAAGTTAAATATAGATAACTCCCGCATAAAGCCGAGGGAATGATAAATACTAATGAAACTATATGATACCAAAGTGGTGGCGAATTTGGCCTAACTACTAGCAACAAGAAAAAACCTGCCAATTCAGCTAAAAATCCCATTGCCAAAGCATTTTTTATTTCTGATACTTTGGTTAAGCTACTAGTTAAGTAACCAGCTAATAGAGTAAGCAAAAAACTAAAAATTAAACTTATGATTATCAGATTAAGCGAGTGAGCAGTGATAGCAAAAGCTGTTGAACCAATAACAGTAAAAAGCCATCCATTAAGTATAGCTTTTACATTAAAATTTTTCATATTCATTGCACTTATCTATACCTCAGAAAACAGCTATTTATGTAATTCACTCTACCACTCTCTCCAGTGTTTCCCAGTAGAAGTTTTTGACCACCTCAAGATAAACAAGGAGTATAAGGGGTACAAGAGATACACCAGAGATTGTAACTGCTAACAGCGAAAACCAGGGTTTAGCCCTTGACCAACGAACTTAAGCGTCATTGGGATGATGGTTCACTCGATTTTCAAGAAGCCCTAGTTTTTGCTGTGAACAGTTATAAAAAT
The DNA here is from genome assembly GCA_003505715.1 of Cyanobacteria bacterium UBA8803. GTDB lineage: Bacteria > Cyanobacteriota > Cyanobacteriia > Cyanobacteriales > Coleofasciculaceae > UBA8803. The sequence continues at coordinate 5,324 of DNXU01000641.1, forward strand.
GTGTTTTTTTATACTGAATTAAGTAAATCAATCCGTTATTCGTTATTATAAACGACTCAATATTAATTGCTTAGTATGCTAAACTGTAGACCGTGAAAGTTGAGTAAATTAATTTATTAAAATTTTTGATAGATAGAGAGGCATTGTTTAATGGAAAAAATTAGTTTAAGCAAAACTCGGATTCTGACAAATCATCAGTTTATTTTATTAGCCATCCTCTTGTTAGCAGTTTTGTTAAGATTGCCTTTGCTAGCAACACACCCTGGTGGTTTTAGCTTTGATGAGGCAGCAAGTGGTTATGCTGCATATTCTATTTTTTTAACCAAACGTGATGAGTATGGGAAGTTTCTTCCCTTGTTTTTAGAATCTGTGGGAGATTACCGAGAATCAATATATTCATTTTTGGCAATTCCATTTATCAAGGTTTTTGGTTTGAATGAATTTAGTACTAGATTACCTGCTGCACTTTCAGGAATTTTTAATGTATTTATTCTCTACTGCTTAGTTAAAGAACTTTTTAACAAGAACATTGCCTTAATGGCTGCTTTATTTTTAGCTGTTAGCCCCTGGCACATTATCCTGAGCAGATTAGCTTTCAATGCTAATCTGTTGCCTTTATTCTTTTGCTTAGGACTAATTTTATTTATCAAAAGCTTGAAAAAACCCAATTTGTTGATTTTAAGTTCTTTGACATTTGGCTTATCTACTTGGACATACTTTCCTTCACGAGGATTTGTTCCTGTGTTTATGATTGGCTTGATCTTCATTTTTCGCAATCATTTATGGAAAAATAGAGGAAAAACCATCATTTCATCTGCAACATTTTTGCTCATATTTATCCCACTTGCTGTTTTTTGGTTCTCCCCTGAAGGAATGGCAAGAGCTAGCTCGGTTGGCTTAGTGACTAGTTTGCAGCAACTGTTATATCACTACCTGACATATCTTAGTCCAAAATTTCTTTTTATTGATGGAAAAAGAGAACTAGCTGATATTCCCCTTGTCGGACAACTGTATATTTTTGAAATAATAACAGTTACAGCTGGGATTTTCTTTATACTTAAAGGCAATCAGAAAGAAGAGCTGACAAATAAAAGGAAAGCGCAAAGCTTACTCCTTTTATGGCTACTGGTTTACCCATTTCCAGCAGCGTTTGCCTCACAAGCAACAGACACTCGGGGAGTTATTGGATTGCCCCTATTTGCAATTTTGTCAGCTTATGGCATTTGCAAGTTATACGAATTATTTAGTGATAGAAAAAAAATCTACTTTCGTTTTGTTAGCGCTGTAATCTTAACAACCAGTGTTTTAGTATTTTCAAGCTACTTTTTTGGAAAGCATTTTAACTTTGAAACCAAGAAAGGATATGGCATAAAAGATGCGATTATTTATGCAGATAAAAGTTATTATTCTTGTGTAGTAGTGAAAAATAAATTATTCAGGAATATGCGTTATTTTATTGCTTTTTACCTAAAATATCCACCGGATAAATATCAAGTTAATCCGATAGATAAATCTATAAAGGAATATAATATTGGCAAATTTCGTGTTATTTCGGGAGATAGAAATAAATTGGATGAAGAATGTTTGTATTTTATCAGACCTTATGAAACATCCCAAATTACAGAAAAAGGATATGATTGGACTGAAGTTCACTCCGTTAAACATCCATCTGCGGGTGAAGTAATTAAACTGGTTGAAGTAAGAAAAACAGTAGCTGAGTAGCCATCATGAACTGCGTACACCAGAACGCATGAAAATTCTCCTTTTGCCTTCTGCCAGGGTTCGACTGAACTTGGACAGGACTTCCGCGTGAGATCAGTCGAACGCTCAGTTGCTACGCTTACGCCGAAGTCTGCCCTGGAGCCTTATTGTCAAGTCAGGTGGGCGTAAATAAACGCAGCTATGTAAAGATGTATAAAGGCAACTCTCCAGCAACCAACCACCAACAACAAATAACAAATAACAAATAAACTGCATAAGGTCTGAGTCCTCCGAGATATACACCCTTGCAAGTGGTTAATCGAGGACATCTATTATTATGCAACTCAAGCAAATTGGACTAACAGCGTTGGTTACCTTCCTGGCTGGTATTGCCGCCCCAACCTCAGCTTTGGCAGCTGGGTGGCACTCTCTAGAGCTGAGCCAAACCAGCCCCTCTGCGCTAGAACTAACCGCTAACCAGGTAGCGCAAACCCAGTCCGATGAGTTGGAAAACTGGTTTAACCAAGGCACGTCTTTCTTAGATGAGGGCAACTACGCAGAAGCTCTAAAAGCTTATGAGCAAGTCATCCGCATTGATGCTAATAATGCTGTAGCTTGGATGGGTCGCGGGTTTGCCCTGTACGGGTTAGAACGATATCAAGAAGCGATCGCAGCATTCAATCGTTCCACAGAACTCGATCCCAATTTGGTGGGAGCGTGGGTTGGCTTGGGAATTACCCTTGATGATGCTGGTAAACCAGAAAAAGCCCTCACCGCCTACGATCGAGCTATCGAGATTGAGCCTGATAATTCTGATGCTTGGTTCCATCAGGGAATTACTCTGGGACGGTTGGAACGTTACGAGGAGGCACTAGCGGCTTATAATAATGCAGTTCGCCTCGATCCGGATTACGAGAGAGCTTGGTTCAATCGCGGCTATATCTTAGGAATATTGGAAAATTACGAAGAATCCTTAGCTTCTGTTGACCGAGCGCTCGCCCTCAACCCCAAAAATGAGAATGCTTGGTATCTTCGGGGTCTTGCCCTAGAAGCCTTAGAGCGCTACGAAGCCGCCTTGACTGCATTTAATAAAGTGGTAGAACTCAATCCAAAAGACACCGATGGCTGGTTTAAGCAAGGTAATACCTTACTCGAGTTGGAGCGGTACTCACAAGCCGTTACCTCCTACGATCGAGCCATTGCCCTTGAAGCTGAAAATGAAGCTGCTTGGTACAATCGGGGTCTGGCTCTTGCGCTACAGGAACAGTACAAGGAAGCGATCGCATCTTTTGATGAAGTCTTG
>DNXU01000068.1:0-4578 GCA_003505715.1 Cyanobacteria bacterium UBA8803
AACCAATAAGAGTGGTTGACAATAGAAGCAATAGAAATGTCAGAACCCGAGTTGCTTCGGGAAATTGCTATTCTTCTTTTTAAAGAAAAAAACTCAGTCTAGGACGTGCCAGTTACCTAGCAGGAATGAACTTACTTAAGTTCCGACGCGAACTCGCCAGTCGCTGCATTGCCATTGGTTACGACATCAGGGATAATCATGCCAGTCACAAGCTGGTAATTAATTAACTATGGCTCGCTTAAAAATTGTTAACAATTTTGATGGCAGTTTTGTGCTAGACCCAGCAGCACGAGAAAGCTTATTTACTTTGTTGACGAACGAAACCTTTCGGAATCAAATTGCTACGCAACTGCAATGCCAAGACGTTGAGTTTACAGAATTGCTGTTTCAACCACTTCCCTACAGTATGGGCACGCCTAAAGGGATGCCTCCAGAATTTGAGCAATATCACGAATCTGAAGGCTACACAATCATTAACGTACCTCCTAACTTCATGTTCAAAGCGAAAATATTCAATCCCAGCCGTCTGTGCGCTATTTATCGAAAAGTTGTATAATTTCTGTCTTTATCAAGAATGACTTCTGATACACAAACCCCCTCTCTTCAAGCATTAGACTATATCCCTTACCTAGATGACAGTGGGAATTTACCTGAAGAGTTACAAGGCAAAATTGGTATATATGCCATTTTCAATCAAGAGAAAACTCTCCAACTAGTTAATTATTCCCGCGATATTTATCTCAGCCTTAAGCAACACTTAGTACGCCAACCCAAATCCTGCTATTGGGTAAAAGTTAAAACCATCGAGCGTCCCAACCGTACTATTCTCGAAACAATCCGGAATGCTTGGATTGAGGAAAACGGGATGACCCCATCGGGAAATGGCACTGATGAAGCAGCCTGGAATCAACCGATTGATGCCAAACTAGCCATGACAGATGAGGAAAAAAGTAGTTATGAGAAAAGCGATGAGTTGATGCAAATAAAGCTATTAAAAAAAATAGCTCGTCGCGTAGAATCGCAAATTTTAGAGGAATTACAAACTAGGGGCTTACAAGCAGAAATTAGGTTTAATCCCAAGCTAAAAGAGCAGGGATTGCTGGATTTAAAATAATCAAGACGGCTCTCTTATACTGGTGTGGAAAACGGTATTTTTGGTGATTGGTAATTGCTAATTCCTGACCCAGTAAGCATTTGGCTTTATCAATTACATAGGCTCAGCAACCTCGGCTGAATACAACTTGGCATCAGGTTTTAACCAGAAAGTCGGTGATAATATAGCCTGCCTCACTGAGGCTAGTGTAAGTATAGCGATCGCGACGGATGTTACCTGTCTGCGTGTCATAAACAAAGACATCAGTGCTATTGGTAGAGCAATTGGAGGAGCGAGAAGATATTGCTATTATCCAAGAGTGGCTGCAAAAGCGGACAGATGGAGAAGTGGAGACAATTTCTCTGGATGCTTTAGAGCAGGAATTAATTGCAGATGGTCTTGTATTTTCATGAGCTTTCTCCTGTTTCCTAAAATCCCCATCTTTTCAGTGCAAAACTGGTAACACTATTTGTGGTTCAGCCTCCATCCAATACCCTGACCATGGTCAGAGTGCCATTTTTAATAATGATGCTTGCACAACCAATAACAGTTATAATTTTTTCTTGCTGGATCGGGTTAGGTTAAAGATGAAGTTTTCCTAAATTTACTTGGGTAATGAGTTAGTACATCCAGATCCTCTTAATTCTTGCTGGGTTTGTGCATTAAAATACAAAGTATTTAGAGGTTGCGCTCCTATAAGATATGCATTGCTAGATGAAATTGAATCTCCAGTTTGAAAGGAATCTGTAAGTTCAAAAGAATTTCTAGGTGTATCGATACGCCTTCCAGAAACACGACCAACCTCTACATACTGCTCTCGTTCAGAAATGCCAACCACACAAACTCTTCCAGCCGTAGTAGAAGGCCAAATCGAAATGGTAATTTCTGCGGCATTAGGCCAAAGTTGGTTAGGCCAGTATCCTAAGAAAGGTGCTACACTCCGATTGGCTTTAGACCAAGCCTGTCTGAAAGATTGTAGTTCTTGTTCGTGTCTATCCCGTGAAGTTTCTATACGATTCAGGAGTTGAGTCGCTATGTTGCGAGGAACTCCCTTACCGACTAAACAATCAGGATCGAAACAAAATTCTCCCTGACGGCGACCATCAATAATTTTCCAGCGATTGTTCTGACGGCGGAAAGTCACATTTCCCCCATTTTGCCCATAAAAATAGTTTAAGATTGCATAGTCGTTGATAACAACTACTTCACTAACTGCACCCCAACCTCGTACTAAATTGATAATAGCGGAAACATCATCAGGAGAAGCTAGCTGAAATTTATAAGGTTTAGGTTGAGCGTAAATTGGTAAAGAGATAGTCGTTAAAGTTACCAGGCTCACTAAAGAACTCAGCAAAAATTTATAGTTCATCGATTTTCACCTAATCAAGCTATTTCAATTAAAAAGAATCATTGCCTAGCACCTAAAACTGATAAGCTTGCTATCAACCTAATAAGTGAGCCTATTTTCATAGGGAGTATCAACTTTGTTGAATAATCTGACAGCTATTAGAAGGTATAGGATGAGGGAGTGGTTTATGTTGATAGAATCTCTTGAGATCGAGTAAGGCACTGTCAGTGTTACCACTATAACCTTCAACGCCAATGAAATCTCCTGCATTGACAGTTTTTCCATTTTTCAAATTAGGCAGGACTTACGCAACTGGTACAATGCGATCGCTTAAATAGTACAAAAGCACTACTAGTCAACTAGAACTGTGAGGAAGAGCAAATATTTAGATTGGTAACAAACCCGGATTTGGTATGATGTCCCCAAACTAGTCAAAATCTTTCTAGATGACTAATCCTCCTGATGCCATTACTCTAACGGCTGAGAGCGAAAAGTTAAATTTAAAAACCAAACTTGCCTATGGAGTTGGAGAACTTGGGAAAGAAATTCCTGGCAACATCTTGGTGTTTTTCCTGCTGTTTTTTCTCACCAACGTAGCTGGGTTAAATCCAACGCTAGCTGGCAGCGTCTTACTCGTTAGTAAAGTTTGGGATGCAATCAACGACCCCATGATTGGTTGGCTGAGTGATCGCACTCGTTCCCCTTTAGGTAGACGTTACCCTTGGATGCTGTGGGGTGCTATTCCTATGGGAGTGTGCTTCTTCTTACTGTGGTTTGTTCCCCCCACCTCAAATCAGTGGCTATTGTTTGCTTACTACAGTGGGATAGGATTGCTGCTAGACACCGCTTTGACAACAGTTGCTCTCCCCCACGGTGCCCTAGCTGCCGAAATCACTCAAGCCTATGACGAACGCACCAGCTTGATTAGCTTTAAAGCAGCCTTTAGCATTATCGCTAGCCTCCTCTCCCTAAGTTTGGCTCAGGCCATCTTTGCCAAAATTACTGACCCTTACAAAAAATATCTGATTCTGGGGGCTGTTTGTGGAGTACTCATCATCTGTGCCGTTTACCTGTGCGTTTGGGGTACTTATAAACGTTACAGGGAAGTCCAAACCCAACGCCAGCAGCCAACTGAGGAGCAATCCCTACCAATCAAGCAACAAATCCAGATTGCCTTCAGCAATTTCCCGTTTTTGTGCGTGATTGGTATCTATTTATGTTCCTGGTTAAGTCTACAGGTAACGGCAGCAATGTTGCCCTACTTTGTGATTAACTGGATGGGATTGCCAGACCATCACTTTACTCAGGCTGTGCTTGCCGTCCAAGGCACAGCCCTCGGCATGATGTTTTTCTGGGGGGCGGTTGCTCAGCGAGTTGGCAAACGAGCAGTCTATTGTATGGGGATTCCCCTAACAATTTGTGCGCTGATTGGACTTTATTTCCTACAACCCAATCAAGTGGGATTGCTGTATATCCTGGCAGCAATTGTAGGGCTTGGTCTATCTACCGCTTACCTCGTGCCTTGGTCAATGCTTCCCGATGTAGTAGATTTTGATGAACTCAACACCGGACATCGACGAGAAGGAATTTTCTATGGCTTTGTAGTCCACCTGCAAAAAGTTGGTGTGGCGATCGCACTTTTCCTCGTCGGTAAAACCTTAGACTGGTCTGGATTCATCTCCACAACACCTGGACAGTTGCCTCCGACTCAGCCAGATTCAGCGTTATGGGCAATCCGCCTACTCATCGGTCCCATTCCAGCTTTAGTATTAATTGGAGGATTAATTTGCGCGTACTTCTATCCAATTAGTCGCCAACGGCATGGGGAAATCCTACTCCAACTCATAGAGCGCAGAAATGTCTAGATGCAACTGTGTTTTGAGCTGATACCAAATCCGCCTCAATCGCCCCCTTTTCCACTTCAGTCTTTTATCCCACCTTCCGCACCCTCAACTGTCACATGCACTGACGAAAGTGGACGGCAATGGCCAAATCCCAATTCTCTTAAGTAAAAAGACTCAATTTCTCTCAATGAGAATGATAATCAATTATTTCCAGAGTAATCTAATAATTAAAAAGATAGATTTCAGGGAGATGAAAGAATAACAGAGTCATCAACTGCCGCGTTTCGACTGCG
>DNXU01000068.1:4854-8168 GCA_003505715.1 Cyanobacteria bacterium UBA8803
TTTCGACTGCGCTCAACTGCCGCTGATAGACAGCACAAGAGCGATTGCCTTTGGCACCAGCGTTAGCGAAGCGAGGCGCTAGCCTCGCTGATCGCTCTGACTACCCATAAGCTACGATAAATCCAAACACTGTTACACAGAAAACCCATGTCTGAGCAAGTGCGTTACATTACTAACGAGCAAGGGGAGCGAGTTGGCGTCTTGTTAGATTTGGAAGCCTATAATCGACTAGCGAACCCATTAGCTCTAGATGACGAGTGCTTAATTGGCTTAAGCCGAGATGAACTGCAAGCATTAGCCGATAGTAAGCTAGCTCCCGCCGCACAGAATCAATTGAACGATTTGCTAGTTCAGAATGCAGAATCTCAACTCTATGCCGACGAAGTTGCAAATCTAGACCGTCTCCTAGCGCAAGTCGATCAACTAACAATTCTCAAAACCAGAGCCAGATACACCCTAAACTGCCTAGAAACATTGGCAACAGTGGCGTGAGCGTTTATATTCCTGTTGAGCTACAGCGACAAATTCGTACCCATTTTAGGGATTGCTGCGCCTATTGCCGCACGGCTGAAGCTCTGACGGTTGCAATTTTTGAGTTTGAACATATTGTCCCTCGCTCGGCTGGTGGAGAGACAATTTTCCAGAATCTCTGCCTTTCCTGTCCTACCTGTAATCGCTACAAAGCCACTCTCCAAACAGCATTAGACCCCACTACCCAGCAGACGGTTCCTTTGTTTCATCCCCATCGCCAAGCGTGGGAGGAGCATTTTACGTGGAGTGAGGATGGGGAAGAGTTAGTAGGGTTGACGCCTATTGGTCGAGCAACAATGGCTACCCTAAAGATGAATCGCCCCCAGTTGATTCGTGTGCGTCGGATGTGGGTGAAGGTAGGAGAACATCCACCAAAATTTGAGTGAGCGAAGAAGTGCTGTATCGAGAGAAATTGCGATCGCATGATTGCGCTGTGCAAGGAAGGTGCGCCTGTCCCCGTGAAAAACTGCCAGACTTAGAATAGGATGAATTTCTGAGGTTCCTTGTGAAGCTAGAGAACTTACTATTACCCGTAGGAATCCTGGCAGTGGTGGCGATCTGCCTTGGCGGCAGCGCTTGCGCTATCGCATTTTTCGCCGGAGAGTGCTACTGCTGCTCCCTTGCCAGAAGGATTTCCCCCTCCAACACCAGAAGGACAAATAGTGATACCCTGGGCATGAGTAGGGCTTTCCGCAGCGGTTCAAGCGGAATGTCGCTTCTAATGTAAATCAGCTTCCCAAACACCGATGTAAACACGATCATACTCGTTGCGTTCAATGACACCTTTTAAGGGAGTTCCGTTATTAATGGTGAACCGATAGCGGTTGGAACGGCGATTGTAGACTCTTGAGAGTCCCTGCTGAATGTCTGGGGTAAGGTTGCCACTGAGCATCTGATCCAAAGTTTTAGCGATCGCCTCCACCTCAACAGAGTTGTAAAAGGAGGCTTCGGTTTGGCGCAAGCGTCCGGAACTTGGGTCGAATAAATAGCCTAAGCTAACTTGATTGGGTACGAAGTCCTCATAAACTAAGGCACGGGTATTCCACAAGCCTTTTGATGCTTTCGTCGGGCTGCCTAAGGCAGATTCTACCGTCTTGCGGGAAGTTCCTGGGGCAAATGCGGGAAAGCCCTTGGTCAGATTGGGCGCAGGTTCGTTATTTTCTGGTGAGGGGGAAGGGGAGGGAACAGATATAGGTGTGGGTGAAGGAGGGGAAGTTGATGAGGGTTTTGAAGAGGGTGGGATAAGGGACGTGGAATCTGGTGGCAGTGGTGCTTCTGGGGAGGGTGGGATAACTGGCGTGGGGTCTGGTGCTAGGGGCGGTTTGGGAAATTGCCGGGTCACTTGCTCAGAATTAGGTGTCGGCGTCGGTTCCGGTAAGCGCGAATAGGTTGGAGATAAGGGTGATTCGACAGCAGGGACTGTTGAGGCAGGTTCAGGCGGTTCGGTTACTCGGCTGGCAGGAGCCAATGAGCGATTTAAACTCAAACCAACCGCCACACCAGCAATGAGCAACCCTCCTCCTAGTAAACCTCCTAAAATCAGGGGCTGTCCAGGATCTGGGCTATTCCTGTTCCTGGGAACGGCCACAGTAGGTGGAACAGCTGGATTATGAGGAGGAGGTAAACGTCCCGGCGCAATAGCTACGGTTGCCACCCTTGACGGTGCAGGGGGGAGGTTGTGGGATTCTAAAGCATTGAGCATATCTCTAGCGCTGGCGAAGCGATCGCTCGGATGAATGCGAATGGCCCGATCCACTACTGCGGCTAGGTGTGAGTCGCAATTGGGCGCATCGCGATGCCACACAATCTCCCCCGTGCGGGTGTCGATTGCCAAAGCTTGAGGCAGTTTGCCAGTCAGTAAAAAAACCGCTGTCACGCCCAAACCGTACAAATCGCTAGCATAAACTGGGCGTCCTGCGGCTTGTTCTGGAGGCATAAACCCAGGCGTTCCGATTACCATCGATTGGGGAGCATTTGTTTGCAGGTTCACCACGGTTTTAATCGCTTCTTTAACAGCGCCAAAATCAATCAGTACGGGTAATCCGTCCTGATTTCTGATGATGACGTTATCCGGTTTGATATCTCGGTGAACCATATGACGACTGTGGACGTAATCGAGAACTGGCAACAGCCTGAGGAGTATCGTTTTTACCTCAGTATCATTCAGCTTGCCTTCCCGTTCCACTTTTTTAGTCAGGGTGTCACCTTCAATCCATTCCTGCACTAAGTAAAATTGTCCCGCTTCCGAGAAGTAGGCGTACAATCGGGGAATCTGGTTATTGCCTTCTCCCAAATCCTCTAAAACCGCTGCTTCCCTATGGAATCGTTCTTGTGCCAGCTTGTAAGTCTGGGGGTCTTGAGCCATCGGCTTCAGCTGCTTGATCACGCATCGCCGACCGGAAGGCATATAAGTATCTTCCGCTAGAAAGGTGTTACCGAACCCACCCGCACCTAGCGTTTGGAGTACCCGATAGCGATTGTTCAACAGCGTTGGCTTCATGAGCGATTCAGGCTAGCTTGTCGTCAAAATTAAAGTGGGTTATGACCGGAAACCCAATTGCTGCCTAAATTTTAATCTTTTAGCTGGAGGATAGCATCTCACTAAGGGCAGGAGGAGAGATGAGGGATGAGGGATAGGACTTACGCGCATTGTGCCCCCCTTTCTTTGGGTAGGGCTAATTCATGATCATAGCTAGAAAATTCCTGAGCCTTCTGTACCGAGTAAAAATTACTCGCCAATCTCACCCAACTCCCTAACCCCCTCACTCCCTCACCCCCTCATC
>DNXU01000069.1 GCA_003505715.1 Cyanobacteria bacterium UBA8803
GTTTGTTGTTTGTTGTTTGTTGTTTGTTGTTTGTTGTTTGCTAATCACCAATCACCAATCACCAATCACCAATCACCAATCACCAATTACCAATTACCCATTACCCATTAGCAGCCATTCTTGCTCGGTCATGATTTCGCGGGTACTCTCGACTCGATCTAAAAAGACGATACCTTCTAAGTGGTCGTACTCGTGTTGAAAAATACGGGCGATAAAATCTGTTAGTTGTTGCCGATGTAGTTGGTTATCGCGGCTGATATACTCGACCTCAATCTCTTGATGCCGGGGTACTAACCCGCGAATGCCGGGAATGCTTAAGCAGCCTTCCCACCCTTTAACTACCTCATCGGAGCGAGCAACGATCTGAGGATTGATCATCGCTGTTGGTGCCATGACAGGAGCGTTGGGATACCTGGGATTGGGACGAGAGGCGACGATAAATAAGCGATAGGATTCAGAGACTTGAGGCGCTGCAATGCCAACGCCGTTTGTGATAACGGCGGTGGCGATCAGGGCATCAATCAGCTGCTGTAGGCGTTCATCGGTTACGTTATCGATGATTTGAGCCTGCTGGCGTAAGATGGGGTTGCCTAACTGAGCGATTTGCAGTGATTCAGTCATAATAGAAGGAAAGGAATACAGTCTTTTTTAATGCAAAGGTACGCTAAGTTAAGCGCAAAGAACGCAGAGATGAGAGTGGGGCTTTAGGTTTGTTCCAGACAATTGAGAAGTGCTATAGATTATATTATCCTTTTACTCTCTTCCCCTCTCTCCCTAGTCCCTCTGTCTATTGCACAACATAAAAGCCTGTGGAAATGTCCCCACAACAGCTCTGGATTCAAGTCCTGGAGCGCTTACAGCTACAACTGAGCCGACCTACTTTTGAGACTTGGATTAAAACCACCAGCGCTCAGGAGTTGGAAAATAACTGCTTGGTGATTTGTACCCCTAATCCCTTTGCCAGGAATTGGTTGCAGAAGTACTACCTGAAAACGATCGCAGATGTAGTGCAGGATATTTTGGGTCAACCAGTGGAAATTTACCTGACGGTTACCGCTGGCGATGATAACTCAACGATTGGGGATGGGGATCTGTCTTGGTCGTTCCCTGCGATCGCCAATACTTCTGAAAGTGCGTCTAACCAACAACCTAAGCCAACTAAGTTAAATCCTAAGTATGTTTTCTCTCGTTTTGTCGTCGGCTCAAACAACCGGATGGCTCATGCGGCTTCGCTGGCGGTAGCGGAATTTCCCGGACGGGAGTTTAACCCTTTGTTTTTGTGCGGTGGTGTTGGTTTGGGAAAAACTCACTTGATGCAGGCGATCGGCCATTTCCGTTTGGAAAATTCTCCTGATGCTAAAATCTTTTACGTTTCCACCGAGCAGTTTACTAACGACCTGATTGCTGCTATTCGTGAGGATAGTATGCAGAGTTTTCGGGAACATTATCGGGCAGCCGAGGTGCTGTTGGTGGATGATATTCAGTTTATTGAGGGGAAAGAATATACTCAGGAAGAGTTTTTTCACACCTTCAACACTTTGCATGAAGCGGGGAGGCAGGTGGTTTTGGCATCAGACCGTCCTCCTAATCAGATGACCCGCTTGCAAGAACGCCTGTGTTCCCGGTTCTCGATGGGTTTGATTGCCGATATTGGCCCTCCCGATTTGGAAACTCGGATGGCAATTTTGCAAAAAAAGGCAGAGTACGAAAATATCCGGTTACCGCGATCGGTGATTGAGTACATTGCGACTCAATATACATCTAACATTCGGGAACTTGAAGGAGCTTTAATTCGGGCAGTAGCTTATGTCTCAATTTCGGGTTTGCCGATGACGGTGGAGAGCATTGCACCAATTTTGAACCCCCCCGTACAGGAAATCAAGACCTCTCCGGAAGTGATTTTAACCACGGTAGCTGATATCTTTCATATTTCGGTGGAAGACTTGAAAGGGAACTCCCGACGCCGAGAAATTAGTTGGTCGCGGCAAATTGCAATGTACTTGATGCGGCAGCATACTGACTTGAGCTTGCCTAGAATTGGTGAGGAGTTTGGCGGGAAAGACCATACCACTGTTATGTATAGCTGTGAGAAGATTGCCCAGTTAAAGGAAACTGACCCGACCTTAGCACAGAAACTCCGTCAGCTTAGCGATCGCATTAATATGTCTAGTAAGGCTCAAAGTTGAGGGAATTAATGTAGGGACGAGTTGCTATTTTAATAGACCTCTTGGAGAGGAGACTTCTTGGAGAGGTATTAAGTCCCGCCAGGATAAGTCCCCTAATATTTGTTGCTAAACCCGCTCTTACAGATATTATGGGTATTTAACCAAATAGGATACGAGTAAGTATAAATACTTTGTGGAAAACTCAGGTAATTTTTCCACAAGTTTTTCCACAAGCTTGGCAGCGGATTTGGCAGGAGGATGTAACGGATATAACAGATGTGTCTTTGGCCTAAATAGTTTGGCATACTAAATACGCCTGATATCAAGTCGGTCAGCATCGGCATTTTATCTTACTCCCCCTCGCCCTGGATGGGAGAGGGGTTGGGGGTGANNGGTAGAAGACCGATATTTCCGGATTTGATATGACTCGGTTTCCTATGGAGTTCTTTATGAAGCTGGTTTGTACCCAAAGTGACCTTAATACTCATCTTTCCCTCGTGAGTCGTGCAGTGCCTTCTCGTCCTACCCATCCCATCCTGGCTAATGTCTTATTGGCCGCAGATCGCACAACTCAGCAGGTGCGTCTTACTGCCTTCGATCTCAGTCTTGGTATTCAGACGAGCTTTGCAGCTAATGTGATCTCAGGGGGGACTATTACTATCCCGGCGAAACTACTTAATGATATTGTCTCCCGTTTGCCGGAGGGAGAAATGACTCTAGAGGATGCCTTGGGAGAAGTAGAGGGAGAAGGAGAGCCTGATAATCCCCTGGTAACATTGACTTCTAAGTCTGGACGTTACCAAATGCGATCGCTCGGACCTGAGGAATTTCCGGAACTCCCGCAAATTAAGAGCGATGAAGCGATCCAACTTTCTGTAGAAGCCTTAGCTGAAGGGTTGCGCGGTTCCTTGTTTGCCACTAGTTCTGATGAGACTAAACAGGTACTCACTGGAGTTCACCTAACTGTACAGCAAGATCGTCTCGAATTTGCGGCGACTGACGGTCATCGACTGGCTGTGGTAGAAACTACTAATGTAATGGGGGGTGAGGCAGGGGAGGATAGCGAATCAGAAGAATTGGCAAGTTCGGTAGAAGAGGAGTCCACAGGGGCATCCTTTGAACTGACTTTACCAGCTAGGACGCTCCGAGAGCTAGAGCGAATGTTGGGGATGCGCCAAGCTAGCGATACCGTTGTTCTTCAGTTCGAGCAGGGTCAGATTGTTTTCCAAGGGGAAGAGTATCGCTTAACCAGCCGGACTTTAGAAGGTCAGTACCCAGCTTACCGTCAACTCATTCCCCGCCAGTTCCAACGGCAAGTCTCCCTCGATCGGCGTCAGTTGCTCAGTGCCGTGGAACGGATTGCTGTTTTGGCTGACCAAAAGAACAATATTGTTAAGTTCAGTATTGATAGTTTGCAGCAGCAGATTGACCTATCTGTAGAATCACAGGATGTTGGTAGCGGCACCGAGTCAATGGCAGCCGAAGTTACTGGTGAAAGTCTGGATATTGCTTTTAATATCAAATATCTCGTCGATGGCTTAAAGGCACTTTCTACTTCTGATATCCAGATCCAGATGAATTCAGCTAACAGTCCAGTGATTCTCACACCTCTAGGTGGATTAAAGATGACCTACTTAATCATGCCAGTACAGCTGCGATCTTGAGGAAGGATGAGGGATGAG
>DNXU01000072.1:0-3646 GCA_003505715.1 Cyanobacteria bacterium UBA8803
TCATCCCTCATCCCTCACCCCTACATGCCCATAATTTCGTAACCTGCATCGACATATAAAACTTGACCAGTGATACCGCTGGCAAGATCGCTAGACAAGAATGCTGCTGTATTGCCGACTTCGAGCTGGGTAACAGTACGCCTTAGAGGGGCTATTTGTTCGACATGGTGAATCATATCTAATATGCCTCCAACCGCTGAGGAAGCTAAGGTGCGAATTGGGCCAGCGGAGATGGCATTTACTCGAATATTGTTGGGTCCAAGTTCTGCTGCCAGGTAACGGACACTCATTTCTAGTGCCGCCTTGGCAACACCCATCACGTTGTAATTGGGGATCACTTTCACGCCCCCCAGATAGGTGAGGGTGACAATACTGCCTCCTTCCTTCATTAAAGGTTTAGCTGCCGCTGCCAATCGAGTAAGAGAGTAGGCGCTGATTTCCAGTGCTGTGGTAAACCCTTGCCGTGAGGTTGTGCTAAACTCTCCCGTTAAATCTTCCTTATTAGCAAAGGCAAGGCAATGAATCAGAATGTCAAGTTTATCCCACTGGGAAGCGATCGCCTCGAACGCTGTGTCAATTTGGGCATCGTCTTGGACGTTACAGGGTAAAAATATACTGGGTTGCAGGGGTTCGACTAATTCTCTAACCTTCTTCTCAAACCGACCCTTGTCATCGGGTAGATAGGTGATCCCCAAAGAAGCACCTGCTTGGTGCAGCTGCTGGGCAATACCCCAGGCAATGGACCGATTGTTGGCAATCCCAGTGACGAGAGCGTTCTTTCCTGTCAAATTCAGCATAGTATCGTATCTTAAAGGCAGTGGGATGGTTAGCTAACGCATAATCGCTAAGGGCGATGTTCGTTGTATTATGACCCCAAAAGGTGGGCTGTCAACTGGAGAAGTAAAGAACTTGGTGAATACTCCAAACAATTATGTAACAAATTGTACAAAAAACAATTTGTACTTAGATTAAGTATTCTTGAATACATTCAGGAGTGTTTGCTCTTGTTAGTTCGTGAGTCCTAGCTTCATTGGTAATTAATTGACACGTAAGTCGGCAAGGCTTTGGCCTATAAGGGTATATAGATATGGTCGTGACGCAAGATAGACCACTAGCAGCTGTATTCCGTCAGATGGGAGGTGGAACCTTTCCACCAGTCGTTGAAACCTTTGAGCGGGGCAAGACGATATTTTTCCCAGGCGACCCCGCAGAACGAGTGTACTTTTTGATGAAAGGTGCTGTAAAGCTCTCTAGAGTTTATGAAGCAGGGGAAGAAATTACCGTGGCCCTATTGCGAGAGAACAGCGTTTTTGGGGTTCTGTCGCTAATTACGGGCCACCGCTCCGATCGGTTTTACCATGCGGTAGCCTTTACACCAGTAGAATTGCTCTCAGCACCCATTGACCAGGTTGAACAGGCGCTCAAGGATGACCCAGAGTTATCCATGTTAATGCTACGGGGGCTATCGTCTCGGATTTTACAGACGGAAATGATGATTGAGACCTTGGCTCACCGGGACATGGGTTCTCGATTGGTCAGTTTTTTGCTAATTCTTTGTAGGGACTTCGGAGTGCCCACAGGAGACGGAATCACCGTTGATCTGAAGCTTTCTCACCAAGCGATCGCCGAAGCCATTGGCTCGACGCGAGTCACGGTGACTCGTTTGTTAGGAGATTTGCGAGCAGAAAAAATGATTTCGATCCACAAGAAAAAAATTACCGTTCACAATCCAGTAGTTTTGAGTCAACAGTTCACTTAAAAGTGAGGAATGGGGATTGCCATGCTTCGTTTTAAGCAACAGCTCCTAGCGGCCTAACCTGAAAATAGTACTTTATGCTGAGCGAATAATCCCGCTCCCCACTCCTGGTCTATCCTGTCCCTTTTATCTGGAAAAAGAGTATAACACCCTGCACCCATGAGATAGGCTGTATCTGGATAGACTCATTGCAGGCAATGACCAGCGCTTACATCCTGATTGCGGCAATTTTAGTGATGGGAGGAGTCCTTGCGACCTTAGGGGATCGCATTGGTACTCGTGTGGGCAAGGCACGGCTAAGTTTATTTAACCTCCGTCCTCGCAATACAGCCACATTAGTCACCATCCTAACGGGGAGCCTTATTTCGGCCTCTACCCTAGGGGTCTTGTTTGGCTTGAGTGAGTCCCTCCGTGATGGAGTTTTTGAACTTGACGACATTCTCCAAAAACTCAGACACGCTCGTCGCGATTACGAAACCGTTAAAAATCAAAAGGATCAGGTTGAAAAGGCATTAGGGGCGGCTAAAGCTGAGCAAGCCAAGGTTCAAGAGCGTTTGGATGAAACCAATCGCAATTTCCAGGAGGCTCGAACTCAACTGAAAAAAGTATCTCAGCAAGCTACTATACTGCGAAACGAGATTAAATCCCTCTTGGCTGAACGTCAGCAACTAATTCAGGAGCGAAATAAACTCAATCAGGAGATTACTCAACTAAAAGAGTTAGTAGCTCAACGAGATCTAGAACTTGACCAGAGAGAACAGCAACTAAAGGAGAAAGACAACAGGCTTAAGGAAAAAGACAATAGGCTTAAAAAGCAAGACCAAAAACTTGTAGAAACAGACCGCAGATTAAAGGAAAAAGATAATAGGCTTAAGGAACAAGACCAGGAACTTAAGGAGCAAGACCAACTCATCGCCGCCATTGCCCAACGGGAACTTCTTCTCAAAGAGGCGATCACCCAACGAGAAACTCGTCTCCAAGAACTTGAAGCACAACTCACACAACGAGAAGAGCAACTAGCCGAACGAAACCAGCAACTCCAAGAACGAGAAAAACAACTGGCTTTTTTAGAACAGCAGGTAGAGGTTTTAGAACAGTACTACCAGAACTATCAAGTATTGCGTCAGGGCAATGTTGCTCTTTTGCGCGGTCAAATTCTAGCCTTTGGGGTAGTGCGCATAGTTGAACCATCGGCAGCTTCTACAGCAGTGGATCAACTCTTGCGAGAAGCAAATCGAACCGCCCTAGAAATCATTCAGCCTAGTAACGGCGAACCAGATGAACCACTAGTGCAAATTACTGAAACTCAGGCTAAGCAGTTAATTAACCAAATTAAGGACGGTCGTGACTACGTCGTGCGAATTCTCTCAGCGGGTAACTACGTGGTTGGAGAACATCCAATACAAGTATTTGCAGATGCCGCAATCAATCAGGTTGTCTTTGAAGCTGGTGATATCCTCGGTACTATTTCCACCGATGCCTCAACCATGACCGATCGGCAAATTCAACAGCGACTCGATCAGTTGCTAGCAGCAGCCCAGTTCCGTGCCCGTCGCGCTGGTGTTTTAGGTAAAATCCAAGTGGGAGATGGCACCCCCACCACGCTAGTCCGCTTCATCGAACAATTAAAACAGTATGACCAACCACTAGAAATAAGTGCTGTAGCGCAAGAAGTAGCCAATACCGCTGGACCGTTGAAAATGCAACTAGTAGTAACTCAGAACGGACAAGTGATTTTTGGTAGTTAAATTGTTGTTTGTTGTTGGTTGTTTGTTATTTGTTGTTTGTTGCTAGTTGTTTGTTGTTTGTTGTTTGTTTGTGAAAAAGCCCGAAATATTGAATGAACAAAAACCAACTCTAATTATCCTAACAATCAACAACCAACAACCA
>DNXU01000072.1:3761-4037 GCA_003505715.1 Cyanobacteria bacterium UBA8803
AACAACCAACAACCAATTCCTATGATTTTAGGATTCGATCCGGGACGTGATAAATGTGGTGTAGCGGTGATGGGGAAAGAGCGACAGCTCCTTTACCATCAGGTTGTAGACTCACAAAAGGCGATCGCAACAATTCAGCAATTGGGTCAGCAATTCCCCATTAAAACCCTGGTGATGGGCGATCAAACTACTGCTAAAAACTGGAAACAAAAAATTGAGCGTGAGTTAGGGGTATCAGTACCGATTGTCCTGGTGGATGAGCGCTATAGTTCTTTA
>DNXU01000096.1:0-177 GCA_003505715.1 Cyanobacteria bacterium UBA8803
AGGGATGAGGGATGAGGTTTTGATGGGTTCTGGTGTACGCCATTAATTACCTCTCTTTGATTAATTATGGCATTTTTGGGGAGAGGGGTCTTACCCCCCAAGCCAGTTATCAAAACTGGCACAATTGGGGACATGATATGACATGCTCCCGTATCTCACCCCTCATCCCTCACCCCT
>DNXU01000096.1:278-3434 GCA_003505715.1 Cyanobacteria bacterium UBA8803
ATCCCTCACCCCTCATCCCTCATAAAAGCTAAGATATAAAAAGCCATAATTCTTAAAGAATATTCATGATTGCTTCACCCTCTGGATTGGATAAGCTTCAAGAATCCTTGAAACAAAAAGTATTCTTCGGCAATGAACCCACTCCTGAGTTGATTGCCATCTTAGCCGTTTACTTTGTCCAGGGAATTCTAGGGCTAGCGCGTTTAGCGGTTAGCTTCTTCCTCAAAGATGAACTGGGACTGAGTCCAGCTCAGGTAGCAGCACTTATTGGTATTGCGGCTCTACCCTGGGTCGTTAAACCGCTGTTTGGCTTTCTCTCGGATGGACTGCCCTTGTTTGGCTACCGCCGACGCCCCTATCTGATTTTATCTGGACTGATGGGAACAGGAGCGTGGTTGAGCTTAGCCACAGTGGTTAATACGGCTTGGGCAGCAACTACTGTCATTCTACTGAGTTCTCTATCCGTTGCTATCAGCGACGTGATTGTAGATTCTCTAGTTGTGGAACGAGCGCGGCGAGAATCGCTGAGCGATTCTGGTTCTCTGCAATCATTAACCTGGGGTACTTCAGCTTTAGGTGGTTTAATCACGGCTTATCTGAGCGGTTGGCTATTGCAAGAGTTCAGCACCCAAACCGTCTTCGGCATTACTGCCACCTTTCCCCTGCTCGTTTCGGGAGTCGCTTGGTTAATTGCAGAAGACCCCGTCAGCGATCGCCCCAACGCTGCCACCCTGGTACACCAAATCAAGCAGTTACGTAGTGCAATTACCCAAAAAGCTATTTGGTTACCCACCGCGTTCGTCTTCATCTGGCAAGCCACACCGACAGCAGACTCGGCATTTTTCTTTTTTACTACCAACGAACTGGGATTTGAACCAGAATTTTTAGGCCGCGTGCGCTTAGTGACTAGCATTGCTTCTCTCGTAGGTATTTGGCTGTTCCAGCGCTTTTTAAAAAGCCTGCCCTTCCGTACCATCATGGGTTGGACTACAGTATTTTCTGCCCTCTTAGGCATGACAACCCTAATTCTCGTCACTCACACTAACCGAACTTTAGGTATTGACGATCACTGGTTCAGCCTGGGAGACAGCTTGATCCTCACGGTAATGGGACAAATTGCGTTCATGCCTGTCCTAGTTCTATCCGCAAGACTGTGTCCCCCAGGAGTAGAAGCCAGCTTATTTGCCCTATTAATGTCCGTTTGGAATTTGTCAGGACTCCTATCTAACGAATTTGGAGCCTTACTCACCCATTGGCTAGGGGTCACGGAGACAAACTTTGACAGACTGTGGCTGTTAGTCATAATTACCAACCTCTCTACCCTATTACCCCTACCCTTCTTAAGCTGGCTACCAGCAGTTGACCCACAAACCCAAATTCAAGCTGTTGGCAACGCTGGGTCATTACCGCCAGCTGAAATCTTTGAACACCATGCCACAGGTTCCCTATCCGAACAAGGATTCCTGCCCGATCTAGTCCCAGAGTTCATGGGTTCTTCTATCGACAAAAAATAACCAATAACCAACAACCAATAACAAACAACCAACAACTAACAACCACCAACCAACAACCAACAACCAACAACCAATAACAAACAACCACCAACCAACAACCAACAACAAATGATTGTTAAAGAGCATTTTTCAGTTCCTGAATCTTCGATATCTTATGACCGTCAAGGTTGGGGTAAAGGTTATCAATCTCAGCCTAATGAATACGACTATGGGATTGATGACATTGAAGGAGAGATTCCAGTAGATTTACAGGGCACCTTATTTCGCAACGGCCCTGGTTTGTTCGCTCTCGGCAGTCATCCGCTCCATCACCCCTTTGATGGGGATGGCATGATTTGCGCGATCGCTTTTAATCAAGGTCGTGCCTACTTCCGGAATCGGTTTGTGCGTACCGAAGGTTTTGTCGCCGAACAGCAAGCTGGGAAAATTCTTTATCGTGGCGTTTTTGGTACTCAAAAGCCTGGGGGTTGGCTGGCCAATGCCTTTGATTTACGCATTAAAAATATTGCCAATACCAATGTTATTTACTGGGGGGAGAAACTCTTAGCACTCTGGGAAGCAGCTGAACCCTATCGCCTAGATCCGAAAACCCTAGCAACTTTCGGAAAAGACCATTTAGATGGTATTTTAGCTGAGGGTGAAGCCTTTTCGGCTCATCCTCGGATTGACCCCAGCAGCGAACGGGATGGGGGTGCCCCTTGTTTGGTTAACTTTGCGATCAAAACGGGTCTTTCGAGCAGAATTACTATCTATGAATTAGACCCAACAGGCAAATTGCTGCGGCGTCAGCATCGGCATATTCCAGGTTTTGCCTTTATTCATGATTTCGCCATTACACCCAACTACTACTTATTCTTCCAAAATCATGTCAGCTTTAATCCGCTGCCCTATATCTTGGGATTCCGAGGTGCTGGTGAATGCGTGGAGTTTCAGCCGAAGTTACCCACTCACATTGTCGTAATTCCTCGTCATGGCAAGGAACCGATGCAATTGCTGGAAACCCAAGCTGGTTTTGTCTTCCACCATGCTAATGCCTTCGAGCAAGGGGATGAGATTTGCATCGACTCTATTTGCTATGAGTCTTTGAATCAAGTGGAAGCAAACAGCGATTTCCGGAACGTGGATTTTGATGCGATCACACCAGGACAACTGTGGCGGTTTACCCTTAACTTGAAGGAGTCAACTGTACAGCGTCAGCTATTAGTAGAACGTACCTGCGAGTTTCCTCAGGTTCATCCCCACTATGTCGGACGCCCTTACCGCTATCTCTTCATCGGTGCTGCTCATAACCCAACAGGTAACGCACCACTTCAAGCTATTCTGAAAGTGGATATGACCAGTGGCACTCAGCAACTCTGGAGTGCTGCACCCGCAGGTTTTGTCAGCGAACCCATTTTCGTGCCTCGATCTAATGGTCTCCGAGAGGATGATGGCTGGGTGTTAACGGTAGTTTACGATTCCAGCAAGCATCGGTCTGATGTAGTAATTTTAGACGGTTGTGACTTGAATAGAGGGCCATTAGCACGGTTGCATCTGAAACATCACATCCCTTACGGTTTACATGGCAGCTGGGCACCGATCGTTTTTTAACGTAAAATGGTTCAGATAGCCGACTTTTTCCAGATCCCCGACTTTTCTAAAA
>DNXU01000096.1:3554-4275 GCA_003505715.1 Cyanobacteria bacterium UBA8803
GAATTTAGAGCCGACTCAATTTGTCAAGGAGCTAGAACAACAAGGCTACCAGCTTCATAAAATTGATCGTTGTCCATCTCTACCCGATTCCCAAGTTAACCCACAATTGTAAGCTTGTTTGTTATTCTCATCCCTAGTTGCGTTCAATCGTAGTATTTTGGCAAAGGAGGGGGAGCTTAGGGAGCTGGGAGAATAATTTTGATACCGTACTTTGGAGCAACTGCCATAACTTTCTCGATGTCTGCCGGAGTGACCTCAGGTGGCTCTGCTGCTGAATTTCCCGTTGGTATACCTGCTTCTAAAACAAACTTTTCAAACCCAGCAGGTGTAACCCAGGAGAGGAATTTTGCAGGTTGGGAGCCAATATTTTTAAACCTGTGAGGCTGTCCTGAAGGAGAGTGGAGAAAAGTTCCAGGAGCCGCGACAATTATCTGCTCGTCAAGCTGAAACTCCATTTCTCCCTCTTGAATATAGAAGGATTCAGCTTCGTGGCTGTGAATGTGGAGTGGCACTTCGCTCTGAGGTAGCATCACTATCTCACATAAAGCATAGCCTTGACCCGTCTCTTCACCCACAGCCTTATAAGTGTAGAAATCTCCCAGCAACCAATAAGACGACCCTTGTCCTGGTTGCTGCCATAACCCTTCTTGATGAACTGTCACGATCGCTTCCTCCCTTAAACCTGACTGAAGCATTTTATCCAACAACCAACAACCAACAA
>DNXU01000096.1:4342-5757 GCA_003505715.1 Cyanobacteria bacterium UBA8803
AACCAACAACCAACAACCAACAACCAACAATTACTGCTCCTGATAATTCCAGAGCAACCCACCATCGACGAAGAAAGTCGCACCAGTTATGTAGTCAGCATCTACTGAAGCCAAGAAAGCCACTAAGGAAGCGACATCCTGCGGTTGTCCCAAGCGACCGAGGGGGATATTCTTGAGCAGTGCCCCCAATTTTTCCGGGTCATTTAACAGCTTCGTATTAATAGGAGTTTCAATCGCTCCAGGTGCAACATTGTTAACCGTAATTCCTAGAGGCCCCAACTCAACTGCTAGGTTACGAGTTAGCATTTTCATCCCGCCCTTACTAGCACAGTAAGCCGTGAAATTAGGGAAAGGTAGCTCCTCATGCACCGAACTGATATTAATAATTTTTCCAGTGCGATTACTTTCTATCAAATGCTTGACCATTTCTTGAGCGGCAAAGAAAACACCCTTCAAATTGACATTCATCACGGCATCATAGTCAGCTTCCGTTACGTCCCAGAAAGGAGCGTGCCTTTCAATCCCCGCATTGTTCACCAAAATATCTAGTTTGCCAAAGTGAGCGATACTTTCCTCAACCATCCGGCGCACATCGCTTACAATACCCAAGTCAGCTTTGATAATGTATCCTTGGGAATTAGGACACTGAGCCATAATACATTTACCACCAGCTGCTTGCACCTTAGCCAGAGTTTCTTCAGCGCCTTCTGGATGGGAGCGATAGTCGATCACAACATTAGCTCCTTCAGCAGCAAGGCGCACGGCAATACTTTGACCAATTCCCTGGCTACTACCAGTGACCAGAGCGACTTTACCTTCTAACTTCATAACGTTCTCCTTAGAATTCTATTGGCAGGATGAGGGCTACTATATTAGCACTCAGCACCTGAAAACAAAGGCTGATTGTTTGTGCAATGCTGTCCTTCATCCTGGATGCCAACTAATTATGGCTCTGGCAATTGGCTCTCAGATTAGTAGCTCTTAAGTAGTTAATTCGATAAAGCTGATAGTTTTATAAGAGAAGCCTTAGCAATTTCTCAGCAAAATCTAATTTGATATTTTTAATATGACAATATGTAGAGGGAGAGGGGAAAACTGGAGAATTTTTGTAACTCATTATATCTCTTGTCAAAGTATCAAACCCCGCCAGGTAATTAATTCCCTGGCTAACAGCTAAAGTCCGTTTTTAACGGACTGTTTTCAGTGTATTTATTCGGTTTTAACTGACTGAAGCTATAAGCCAAGAAATAAATTTCCGGGCGGGATGTATACTTTGGCAAGATCTCTATTCTTTAGGCAGTTCCTATCCTCCCTCACACCCTCACTCCCTCATATCATCACACCCTCACACCCTCACACCCTCACACCCTCACACCCTCACTCCCTCACCCCCTCACACCCTCATCCCTCATCCC
>DNXU01000096.1:5924-6250 GCA_003505715.1 Cyanobacteria bacterium UBA8803
TTATCAAAACTTATGGTTTAGAGAAGTACGAGCGTAGTCTGGTGATGGTTTTGGAGGATTTTGGCGGTGAATCTTTAAACCGATGGCGCGATCGCCAAAAAATTCCCCTAGCAAAATTTTTCCCTCTGGCCATCCAGGTAACTGAGATTTTAGGAAAAATTCATGCTGCCAACATCATCCATAAGGATATTAACCCCTCCAATATTGTTTTTAATCCTGCTACCGGACAAGTCAAAATCATCGATTTTGGCATTTCCACGGTTTTATCGCGGGAAAATCCTCTGCCGAGCAATCCCCATGTCTTAGAAGGCACGCTTGCCTATATG
>DNXU01000096.1:6264-8018 GCA_003505715.1 Cyanobacteria bacterium UBA8803
CCGGAACAAACTGGCAGAATGAACCGAGCCATGGACTACCGGACTGATTTTTACTCGCTGGGTGCGACGTTTTATGAATTGCTGAGCGATCGCTTGCTGTTTGAAACCACCGATGCCATGGAGTTAGTCCACTGCCACATTGCCAAACAACCTACTCCACTCCAGGAGCTAAATTCAGAAATTCCCCTAGTCCTTGCCGAGCTAGTGATGAAGTTGTTAGCTAAAAATGCTGAAGACCGCTACCAAAGTGCTTGGGGTATTAAAGCAGATTTAGAGGCGTGTTGGCAGCAATTACAAGCTAATGGCAATATAAAACCATTCCCTTTAGCTGCTCAAGATATTTCCGATAAATTTAAAATTTGCCAAAAGCTGTATGGTAGAGAGCAAGAAGTTGAAATACTCCTCGCCGCCTTTGAACGAATCAGTGCTGGGGATTCCAGCATCGAAATGATGTTGGTGTCTGGTTATTCTGGCATCGGCAAGTCAGCGCTAGTACAAGAAATTTATAAACCGATTACCCGTAAGCAGAGATATTTTATCGCTGGCAAATTTGACCAATTGCAGCGCAATATTCCCTATAGTGGTTTAATTCAAGCGTTTCAGGGATTAATCCAACAGATTTTAACGGAAAGTGAAGACAAGATAACCCGTTGGCGAGACAAGCTAAGTGCGGTTTTGGGAATTAATGGTCAAATTATTGTTGACGTAATTCCTGAAGTAGAACTGATTATCGGCGCACAGCCTGCTGTATTAGAACTGCTGCCAGCAGAATCGGAAAATCGCTTTAATCTCGTATTAGAAAACTTTATTAACCTTTTCGCCCAGGCAGAGCATCCTCTAGTAATTTTTCTGGACGATTTACAGTGGGCAGATAGCGCGTCTCTCCAGCTCATGCAGCGGTTACTAACTGCACCAGATAGCAAATATTTACTCTTGATTGGCGCTTACCGTGACAATGAAGTTAGTACGGCTCATCCCTTAATGCTGGCCTTACAGGAGATGGCAGGTACAAGTGCTGCTATCCATCATATAGAGCTGGCTGCTTTAGATTTGACGGCTATTAACCAGCTCATTGCCGACACGCTTAGCTGCGAACTGGCCAGGTCATTACCGCTAGCAGAACTGGTTAGTAGCAAAACTAGAGGTAATCCATTTTTTATCAATGAGTTTTTGAAATATCTTTATCAAGAGCAACTGTTATATTTTGATTTTACTACTTTGGGTCAAGGGGGCTGGCAGTGGCATGTAGAGGAAATTCAGGCCGCCCAGATTACTGATAATGTAGTTGAGCTGATGGTCAATAAGATTCAACAGCTCTCGGAACCTGTCCAGGAAGTCTTGAAGTTGGCTGCCTGTATTGGTAGTCAATTTGATTTCCAGACTTTAGCGATTGTTAGCCAAAAACCTCAGTCTGAAACTGCTATTGCTTTGTGGCAAGCTATTCACGAAGGTTTAATTGTGCCTTTGGGAGATGAGTATAAGTATTTTCAGTTGGTCACGGTGGCAGCGGATTTAGTAACGGATGTCAGGGATTTAGGGGGGTATGGGTTGCCGCCTTCTTATACATTTCTGCATGACCGGGTACGACAGGCAGCTTACTCTTTGATTTCAGAAGCAGATCGAAAACAGCTTCATCTTCATATCGGTCGCGTTCTGCTCAAATCTACTCCCCCAGATTTATGGGAAGATAGGCATCATGAGCAATCGCTCACCAGGAAGAATGAAAATAATTTCCCTCCTCACCCCCTCACCCC
>DNXU01000619.1:0-374 GCA_003505715.1 Cyanobacteria bacterium UBA8803
AGGGGTGAGGGCAATTTTTAATTTCCTATTCTCTGTTCCCTATTCCCTATTCCCTTTTTGAAGCTAGCGATGCCAGTATTGGAGTAGTGATATCAGGGTGCATTGCTTAAAGCTAAATACCAATCTATCGCAGTCTAATGCAGATTAATTTGAATATTACTGTACTCGAACAACTCATAGAGTTACTCCAATCTTGCTTTTCCGTTGAAGAGGTATGTAAAGCCATTGAACCTCTGGTACAACAGCTCTTTCCCCATGAAGTCGGTGCCATTTATGTAATGAATTCCTCAAAAAACCTGTTGGAAGCGATCGCAACCTGGGGATCTTCAACCCTTGCTAGCAATCCTGCCTTCACTCCCAACGAGTGTATCGCA
>DNXU01000619.1:387-2742 GCA_003505715.1 Cyanobacteria bacterium UBA8803
TTAGCTGACGATACTCACCATTGCTTGCTGTGTCAGCATATCCGCACTAGTTCCCTACCTGTGGAAACGTTTTGTATCCCCATGAGGGTTCATGGAGACACCGTGGGGGTGTTATCTGTCAGCTCATGCCAACGAGGAAAGCTTTTTCAAAACCGACAACTTGCAGAGCAAATTACCAAACATATAGGCTTGGCACTAGCCAACTTGAAACTTAGGGAAGCTATTAAAAACCAAAGCTTTTACGATCCTCTAACCAAGCTTTACCATCGCCGTTATCTCGAAGAATCCCTTGAACGAGAGATCCAAAAGTCTGAACGCAACCCCCAACATTTAGGAATCATCCTATTCCGTATCCATTGCTGCCATAACAGACACCATGAGCCTTATATAGAACCAAAGGATGAAAACAGCTCTCCCCCTCATCCCTCATCCGGAGTCCCTCATCCCTATTTTCCAGATAGGTTGAGTCAAGCAGCAAGTGATTTCCTGCTGCGAAAGATTGGTCTGTTTTTGAAAAGCCAACTTCGCGCCTCAGATATTGCCTGTCGTTATGGTAGTGAGGAATTTATGGTGTTGCTGACAGAAACTCCCTTGGCTTTCACTCAAAAACGAGCCGAACAACTACGGCAGGCAATTAAACAACTGAATCTTCAATACAGAAATCAACCACTCGGCTCCATGACAATTTCTGGTGGGGTAGCGAGTTTTTCCCAACATGGCCTGACTGGCAAGGAGTTGATCCGGGCGGCCCAGGCGGCGTTGCTCAGTGCGGAAGAACTTGGAGGCGATCGCATAGTCACCTATTGAAGTCTCGGTCCCCTGTTCCCTAAAATCCTTAGTGTGACACTTCAGGGTGCGCAATGGTTATTTTAAGGCTAAAGGCATACAGTTACATACCCCCCTAACCAGAGTGGTATCCTCTAATATAATATTGACCCTCCGTTCAATCCCCCTAGAGGGGATGTTACGCTAACATAATGGCCAGGGTGGATTAATCTAAGCCAGAACTCACGCACTTGCTCCTCCAGCCTCCTAACTTTAGGGGCAGCTAGCTCTTGTTCCCCCCAAAGTTGGGGAGTTAGCCAGCTAGCTCTTGTTCCCCCCAAAGTTGGGGGGCTAGGGGGGCAAGTGCCTAAATCCTGTAAACAAGACTAAGACATCCTACCTGCAAAAATTCAATCTATCCAGAGGAAACGCAAAGTGGTTGTTACTCCTGAAAAACTCCAACCCGTAGCATCCCCTGTAACTGAGGGCAAGGATCGAGTGGCCGTATTGCTCATGGGCTACGGCGAAGTTGAAAGCTATGAAGACTTCGCTAACTACAACGAGCAAGCATTAAACTTACTGACGGCCAAATTTGCTCCCGTACCAACCTGGGTCTATCCGCCCCTAGCGAAAATTCTAGCGATATTCGACTTCCACGAGTGGGGGCATCAACACGACAACTTTATCTCACCTCACAACAAAATTTTTGAGCAGCAACGATCAGGTATTGAAAAACACCTGCAAGCCAAGTGGGGCGATCGCGTTCAAGTCTTCAAAGCCTTTAACTTCTGCGCCCCCTTCCTTCCTAAACAAGTTTTGGCAGAAATTAAGACTCAAGGCTTTGACAAGCTCCTAATCTATCCCCTTTTAGTCGTTGATTCCATCTTTACCAGCGGTATCGCCGTCGAACAGGTTAATAAGGCGCTAGATCAATTAGCTGATGGGAACGAACACTGGCTTATAGGACAGCGTTACATCCCCTCCTTCTACAACGAACGGGACTACATTAACTTAACCGCCCAACTTGTAGAGGAGAAAATCGCTACCGATTTAGCTACAACACACCTGCCGTCACAAATCGGTATTGTACTGATGAATCACGGATGTCCCCATAAAGCCAAAGGGTTTACCTCTGGCATTACCGAAAGTCAGATCCTTTATGACCTAGTACGGGAAAAGCTGATTCACAAATATCCCCTCATCTCAGTCGGTTGGCTCAATCACCAGACGCCTCTTATTGAATGGACGCAGCCGAATGTTGAATTAGCAGCTAAGAACTTGATTGATTTGGGGGCAACAGCCATTGTCTTGATGCCCATTGGCTTTGCTACAGAAAATCACGAAACCCTACTGGATGTGCATCATATCATCCATGCCCTCCAGCACCGCAACCCTCACGTTACCTACGTCCAAATGCCCTGTGTCAACGACCATCCCAACTTCTTAGAAATGGCAGCTGATTGGGCCAATCCTCATATTGAGGCACTTTTAGCAGAAACACCCATAGCAGTCAGCCAATCATTAGCAGCAGAACACCAATCAACTCACCATCACCACCATCACCATCACCACCACCTGAATCGCGAGGGG
>DNXU01000525.1:0-2150 GCA_003505715.1 Cyanobacteria bacterium UBA8803
CCAACAACCAACAACCAACAACAGTGTGAGTGTTAAAGTACGTATAGCTCCCAGTCCTACTGGCAATTTACATATCGGTACGGCCAGAACAGCCGTATTTAACTGGTTATTTGCCCGTCATCATGGCGGTCAGTTTATTCTGCGCATCGAAGATACCGACCAAACGCGATCGCGCCCCGAATATACTCAAAACATTCTTGATGGTCTCACCTGGTTGGGATTGAATTGGGATGAGGGGCCAATTTTCCAATCGCAACGATTTGACTTATACCGCCAAGCGATTCAAACCCTTTTGGATCGAGGGTTGGCCTATTACTGCTACACTACGGAAGCCGAACTGGAACAACTGCGAGCGGCACAGAAAGCGCGAAAAGAGGCTCCTCGCTACGATAACCGCCATCGTAATTTGACCCCAGAGCAACGAGCCGCCTTTGCCGCTGAAGGGCGGCGAGCGGTGATTCGTTTTAAGATTGACGATAATCGGGAGATTACCTGGAACGATATGGTGCGAGGCAAACTTTCCTGGAAAGCTAGCGATCTGGGAGGTGATATGGTGATTGCCAGAGCTTCAGAGGAGGATGCGATTGGTCAACCGCTCTACAATTTGGCCGTCGTGGTGGATGATATTGAGATGAAAATTACTCATGTGATTCGCGGAGAAGACCATATTGCCAATACCGCTAAGCAGATTTTACTTTACGAAGCCTTAGAAGCCGCAGTACCGGAGTTTGCCCACACGCCTTTAATTCTGAACATACAGGGGGCAAAACTTTCTAAACGGGATGGGGCGACTTCTATTTCTGAGTTCAAGGATATGGGATTTACAGCGCCAGCGTTAGCTAATTACATGGCGTTGTTGGGTTGGTCCCCCCCAGACTCGACCCAGGAAATCTTTACCTTAGCGGAAGCTGCCCAAAACTTTAGTTTCGATCGCGTCAACAAAGCAGGAGCCAAGTTTGACTGGGCCAAGCTAGATTGGCTGAATAGTCAGTATCTCCATCATATGAGTGCCTCTGACTTAGTAGATTTGCTCCTTCCCTACTGGCAAGCAGCTGGGTATGAATTCGATCCAGTAGGCGATCGCTCTTGGTTAGAAGAGTTAGCCGCAGTAATTGGTCCGAGTCTCACCCGTTTACCCGACGCGGTAGATATGACCCGGATGTTCTTCTTCAAGTCGATGGAGTTTACTGAGGAAGCGATCGCTCAGCTCAAACAAGAAGGAGCAACCACAGCGATCCAAGCCATCCTAGATACCCTCAGCAATACGCCATCTCTAACTGCCGCAGAAGCACAGCAAATTATTAAACAGACGATCGAGCAGAAGAAAGTGAAGAAAGGGTTAGTGATGCGATCGCTCCGTGCTGCTCTCACTGGCGACGTTCACGGCCCCGATCTCATTGCCTCCTGGGTACTGCTCCACCAGCAGGGGAAGGACACAACTCGCTTACAAGAAGCCTTAGCGCTGTAGGGTGCGTTACGCGAAAGCTAACCCACCACCAATTCATTCTGTAGGGGTGATATCATGTCCGGTGAAACACCCATAATATCTGTAGCGGCGGGTTTAGTGACAAATTCTTGAGACAGCACAGATAGGTCTTAAGTCAAAACCTAGGGTTGAGCGCAGTCGAAACCCGCCCAAAGAGCTGGTTTTATTATGGTTAATCAACCGGACATGATATGAAGATCGCTTCGCTTTCTCCTAAGTCTAACCGTTCTCGCAATAATTCTACTGCGGTGCGATCGCTAACTGCTACGGTTTGTATCCAGTCTGCTCTTTCCAGTTCCACTGCTCCAATACGTTCCTCTCCAAACCGCACGACTTCATCTCGAACCGCAGGCGGTATTAATAATTCTTGGTAGAGTAAACGCGACAATTCAAACTGACCTATTCGAGCTAGAGCAATCAACGGACTAGAATTTGATACAACGGTCATGGGTTTTGCTGATCAACAGCTTCAGCCATTGTCACTTCTGCTCTCAATTCATCTCCAGACTCGACAAAATAGGGAATCTCATACCTTGCCAGCAGTTGCACGAACTGCCACTTGGAGATTCCTAACATTTCTGGCCATTGCCGTCCACATTTGTCAGTGCATGTAACAGTTGAGGGTGCGGAAGGTGGGGAAAAACTCTTCCCATTCCCCTTCGGC
>DNXU01000525.1:2319-2610 GCA_003505715.1 Cyanobacteria bacterium UBA8803
TAAAGTCCCTACTACAAACAATCACCAGGAACGGGACTTGATATCTTAAACTAAAATTTGATACCACTTAGGTGACACTTCCAGATCTGGAATAGGGGATTGAGTCAGTTGCTTTTAAGTTCGTTAAACTTGATGCAGGATTAGAAAACTCAATGAGGGCGTTGCCTAATCGAACGGTCGGAAGGCAACGTCTTTTTGTATCCATTGCTACGAAACTATAGTTTACTTGGCTAAGACTAATTCTTTGTTATAACTGATAATAAATAACATCTGTAGGGGCGGGTTTAGCGA
>DNXU01000525.1:2750-5615 GCA_003505715.1 Cyanobacteria bacterium UBA8803
CGCACCCTGTACTGTCACAATCGATTTTCTCTTAATGGGTAAACCCATTCCCCAAACGACAGAGTGTGACACTTCTGGGTGCGGAAGGTGGGCTAGAACGAATTACCTACACTTACCTGTCGGGTAAGCGTAGGCTTCGCGTCTCATCTGCCACCGCCTCTCGATCAAGACTACTTTAAATAACTAGGTTGGCTTCGGATGTGAGCTAATGTGGCGATAATATTTATTTCAGCAAACCCATGTTGGTGTAGGATATCAACTAGCTGATGGGGAAGAACTCCCTTGGAGAGGTTTTCGGCCAGCCAGACTTGCCAAGCTTCTGGAAGTAAAGCTGTTTTTTGCTGATTGGAGATTTCTAGTTTGATACCAAAGATTGCTTTCGCTAAAACATGATCAATTTGTTTATTATCAATTAGATGCTTGACAATCGCATGACCCGAATCTTGGTAGGGATGCAGAGTGCAGTTAGACAAAGCATTCATCCTAGTGGCGTGAAAATCATCTAGATTTACCTCGCCTGGAGTTTCTGGATCTGGTTTTTGCCCATAGAGGATTTGGATTTCAGGAGAGTACGAAGATTGCTGGCAAAGTTCCAGCAGGTCGAAGTAACGTACCTCAGGAAGATTAGCTTCTAAACCTTCCATTACCGATAACCATCGCTTATCTCCAATTGCTCGTGCCTTCTCAGATTCTAAGAACGATAACGGGCCAAAAGCAATAACTCGATCTGCGCCGATCAGCTGACCAAACATAATTGCAGCGTAAGCGCCCATCGATTGCCCAATAGTAATCACTTTACTGGGCGATATTTGTTTAATTAGTTGCTTTAAGCTCTCAGCAACTTCATCAACATTAGAGCCTAATCCGGGAATGCCGTTATGATACCAGGAGTTAGATACGTCCCGTACTAAAATCCTATTGATGGGCTTATTGACAAGATTAGCCAGTTTTTTGGTTCTGCCATAAAAATCAAATCTTGCAGGACTATCCCAAGAAACAAATCCAAAGGAAATAATTAGTACTTCATTTGGGTGAATTTCATCAACTAGATAAGCAGCATCAGTTGTCTCTACGATCTCATTAGTAAGAGGCTGACTAATACTTTTGACATCTTCATCCAAGGTTTTTAGAGAGAGATTTTTTTGCTGAGAAGATGTGGTATTAGAATTTTGAGAAGATTGAATATTGGGGTTTTTGTAGTTATATTCGTTGGGAAAAACCAAGTTAGTGAAAGAAAGAGCAATAGTGATATCTAATCCCTTAACTTGGTGCCACCAGCCTACGGGAACAAAAATAACTTCTCCCGGCTCTAAAACTGTTTCAATCACCCGAACCTCTTTAAAGAGGGGATATTTTTCATAATCTGGATTTTCTAAGTCAACATCGCTGAATACGCCGACGTTATTGTAGACAAGAGGTGTATAGCTAGGCGAAATCAGCCGCCAGCGCTTACGCCCATAGATATGAGCCATGAATAGATTCATGGGGTCGTGATGCAGAGGAGTAATCGTACCTGCTGGACCAAACCAGAAAAAGGCTCTTTCTTTAGTCTTTAAGGGGTCCAGAAATTCGGGAAACATCTTGATGTCATCCAGCAGACCCTTAAATTCTTCCCGGTCTAAGTTGCCATTATTAGCTACCATATAGTAGTCATTGGTATTGCCTCCCTTGACCACCATGTCTACATATTCGCTGAGGCAGATAGTCTTTTTGTGCTTCTCAGTATTTATCTCATAATTGGGATCTGAGTTACGGTTAGTTTGGACTTGAACTGAACAATTGCCGTAGTTGGCTTTGATAAATTCTGGACACCAAGAGGACATGGCTGGCCAATCTGCCATCATGTCGGTGAGGATAAGCGGAGTATTAGTGGCGTAGTATTTTTCTAAAAATTCTTCTCTAGAAATACGACTGCGGCGTTCTATAGTTCCAAAGTTAGGCGAAAGTTCAGCAAGTTTCCGATTTATCTCTAGAATTGATTCTAATTTTCTTAACTGTTGGACGTGCTTGCTTTCTGCCTCAAAAGAGGAATCTGCTTCAATATCACGTACAGCTTGGATAGCAATCTGTATATCAATACCATTCTCTATCATGGCCTGAACTAAAGTCCAGTCAGGCACATTGAGTAATTTATTTTCTATAAGCCATTTTTTCCAATCCTCAGAAACTGTAGTTTGCTTTTGGATTGGTGATATTTCTTGGTTTTCGGTTAGTCCTAAAATTTGAGAAGCTACTTTTGCTCTATCCTGTACTGGTAGCATCTCATTACTCAGATAGGTTTCTAGGTTAGCAATAGATTGGGTGTCTAGGCTGTTGGGTTTTGCTGAATTTAACAAGCTATTATTTTTCATAAAGCCGACAAGCTAGAAAATATTGATGGCTCGAATTGGAGTGATAAGCTGTCGCCCATTTAACTAGCACCTGTTAGGTGCTGGAATTATTAGTGTAATGCTTTCACTGGGAAAAGTTGGAGGCAGGACAGCTTAGGATTTAGAAAAAAGTCTACAGATAGCTTGAGTTTGATGTACTTAAACGATAATTAACTCTAATCTATCTGTAGCCGTAATTTATTTATTATAGCCAGTCTAAATCATTTGTAAGATGGTGACCTTTGCTGGGCAAAGTTGCAGACGCTTTAGGTTTCACGACTAATTTAGACTGGCTATAGTTGATGGGCACTATTGAGACTTCTGACGACGCAGAACTTTTAATGCTCCTCCAATTAATGCTAATCCAAGTACAGATGATGGTTCTGGAATAGATGTAGGAGTTGGGGTGGGAGTTGGAGTTGGAGTTGGAGTGGGAGTTGGAGTTGGTGAGGGACTTGGAGTCGGAGACGGAGTTGGCGCAGGTGTAGGTGTTGGT
>DNXU01000099.1:0-1485 GCA_003505715.1 Cyanobacteria bacterium UBA8803
CCCTCATCCCTCATCCCTTAATTAATCGCGTCGCACTTCATCTAAGATTTGCCCAGATGCTCCAACTAGCTGGATGTGAAGGGGCATTTGGCCGAAAGCGTGGGTTGAACAACTTAAACAGGGGTCAAAAGCACGAATTCCAGCTTCTACACGGTTTAACATTCCTTCGGGAATTTCATTGCCGTGGATGTAATGCTTGGCAATTTGAGCTACGGTTTGATTCATCGCTAAGTTGTTCTGACCAGTAGCGATAATCAGGTTGACTTTCTTAATAAGTCCGTTTTCATCTACCTGATAGTGGTGGAAGAGGGTGCCTCGCGGTGCCTCACTTACGCCAACTGCTTCCAGTTGGTTAATTCCAGACGTAGCGCGAGTCCGTTTGGACATAATATCGGGATCGTTCACCAACTGTTCGATCCCCTCAATAGCAGCCAATATTTCTATTAGACGGGCATAGTGATACAAGAAAGACGAGGTCGCAATGCCACCAACGCGATCGCGAAACTCTTGTAATTCTCGATCGGCGGCAGGTGTGCCGATGCGATCGCAAATGTTCAATCTAGCTAACGGCCCCACCCGATATATCCCTTGGGGATAACCTAAGGGTTTGTAGTAGGGGAACTTGAGGTAAGACCAAGGTTCTACCGCCTCACCCAAGAAATCTCGGTAATCATCCTCGCTGAGTCCATCAGCAACTATGTTGCCTTCGCTATCCTTGAAGCGGATATGACCACCGTAGTGTTCCCAGAGTCCCTCTTTACTTACCAAACCCATAAACAGGGAAGGGAACTTGCCGAAGGTGTCTACTTCGGTGGCGAAGCGATCGAGTAACTGTTTGAACAGACTGAGCGCCTTTTCTGTAGTAGCGCGGGATTCTGGGAGGCGATCGCGAATCCAAGCGCGTCCTTCTTCCGATAGTGGGAAGCGCACGCCTCCCGGTACGGCCCAGGCAGGGTGAATCTTTTTCGCCCCCAATAGTTCAATAATGTACTGACCGAATTGCCGCAACCGAATGCCACTCCTAGCCAAATCCGGATCGGCGGCAATAAGTCCGAACACGTTACGAGTCGCGGGATCGCTATCCCAACCCAACAAAAAGTCTGGACTGGACAGGTGGAAGAAACTGAGGGCGTGGGACTGGGCAATCTGTGCCAAATTCATCAACCGCCGTAACTTCTCCCCAGCCGGAGGAATCTTCACCGCTTGGATTTTATCTCCTGTTTTGGCAGACGCCAGTAAGTGACTTACCGGACAAATGCCACAGATGCGAGCCGTAATTCCTGCCATTTCAAATACGGGTCGCCCTTCACAAAATTTCTCAAATCCTCGAAATTCCACGACATGGAAGCGAGCATCGGATACTTCTCCCGCATCATCGAGAAAGATCGATATTTTGGCATGACCTTCAATACGAGTAACTGGATCGATAACAAATGTTTGGGACATAAAAATTTCTCCTGTATTTGTTGTTTGTTGTTTGTGGTT
>DNXU01000099.1:1680-3062 GCA_003505715.1 Cyanobacteria bacterium UBA8803
AACCAACAACCAACAACCAACAACTCCCTTATCCAAACTTAATCATGTCTCGTCCTGCCATGACTGGTTTTTCTCCCCTTAGCAGTGGCTCAATGGCAGCTTTAATTCGGTCAGCTGATGGTGGACATCCCGGTAGATAAATATCTACTGACACCACTTCATGGACTGGCAGTACTCGTTCTAGTAATTCCGGTACGATACCCTTTTCCTTCGGCAACTGAGGGTTGGTATCGCCTAGCTCTAGATAACAACGCTTCAGAACGGGTTCTGTACCTCCCAGCATGTTCCGCATCGCAGGTACGTTCGCGGTTACGGCACAATCGCCAAAGGAAATCAGCAACTGGGTGCGCTTTCTGACTTTGTGAATCAGTTCTAAGTTCTCTTCATTAGCAATAGCACCTTCGACCAAACATACATCTACATCTTCGGGATACTCTTTGACATCAGCAATAGGACTGAAGACCACATCCACATGTTCGGCCAAGTCAAATAGCCACTCATCCAGATCCAAAAAGGACATATGACAGCCGGAACAGCCCGCTAACCAAATTGTTGCTAGTTTTATCTTGCCCATTACTTGTTCTCCGGAAAAAATTTATTGCCAGTATTCCATTAGCCCTTAGCTATGAACCATTAGCCAGCTTAGCGAGTCCACTCTTTTCTCTCCCGCGCTGTGACTAGAAATTCTAGTTTGGCTTTGTCTTTTTCCATTTCTGCTACTGTTGCACCTTTGCGGAAAATCGATCCTGTTGGGCAAGCGTCTACGCATTTGCCGCAGGAGGTACAGGCTTCCACTGCTCCCCAAGGTTGGTTTAAACCCGTAACTACCTTGGCCGCGGCACCTCGATAGGCAACATCCCAGACGTGAGCGCCTTCGATTTCGTCGCACACTCGCACGCAGCGAGTACACAAGACACAACGGTTGTGGTCGATGCCAAATTGAGGGTGGGTGATGTCTACTTCTCTTTCGGGGAAGCGATAGGCAAAACGCGAGTGATCCATGCCGACTTCAATGGCTAGATCTTGGAGTTCGCAATTGCCATTGGCTACACACACTGCGCAGACGTGATTGCCTTCTGCAAATAGCATTTCCACAATCATGCGCCGATATTCATTGATCTGCTCGTTATGGGTAGAAACGGACATGCCTTCTGCTACCTGGGTAACGCAGGCAGGGAGTAACTTGTTAATTCCAGCAACTTCAACTAAGCACAACCGGCAAGCGCCAACATTGGAAACTCCGTCTAAATGGCACAATGTTGGGATATGAATACCTGCTTCTCTTGCCGCTTGTAATATTGTCGCGCCTTCCTCAACGGCTACGTCAACGCCATTAATCTGTAGTGTTTTGACTGACATATTTTGTTGTTGGTTGTTGGTTG
>DNXU01000099.1:3126-4807 GCA_003505715.1 Cyanobacteria bacterium UBA8803
AACAACTAATAACTAATAACTAACAACTAACTTTGCCATTGGGGCTGTCTTGAATCAGTTCTAAGTATTCGTGCCGGAAATAACGCAGGGTACTTAGTACTGGGTTGGGGGCACTTTGGCCTAAACCGCACAAGCTGGTGGCTTTTACCATGCCGCAGAGTTCTTCTAGCCTTTGTAAATCTATAAGGGTGGCTTCGCGATCCAGAATCTTGGTCAAGAGCTTATACATCTGCACTGTCCCGGCTCGACAGGGGACGCATTTGCCGCACGATTCCCCTCGGCAAAATTCCATATAAAATTGCGCCACATCTACCATGCTGGTATCGGAGTCCATGATAATCATGCCCCCAGACCCCATCATTGTGCCTAACTTGATTAGGGAATCGTACTCTACGGGTGTATCGAACAGTTCGGCAGGGATGCAACCGCCAGAAGGGCCGCCAGTTTGCACTGCTTTGACTTCGCCGTAAGGGACACCACCGCCCATTTCTTCTACAATCTGGCGCAGGGTGATACCCATCGGCACTTCAATGAGTCCGGTATTGCGAACTTTGCCAGTGAGGGCGAAAACTTTGGTGCCTTTGCTTTTTTCGGTGCCGATGCTGGCATACCAATCACCACCTTCGCGAATGATGGGGGCAATGTTGGCAAAGCTTTCGACGTTGTTAATCAGGGTAGGACATCCCCATAAGCCTGACTCGGCTGGGTAGGGGGGACGAGGGCGAGGGTTGCCGCGTCCGCCTTCGATGGACTGAATGAGGGCGGTTTCTTCACCACAGACGAACGCCCCAGCACCAACGCGGATATCAATTTTGAAGTCAAAGGCAGAATCAAAGATTTGGCTGCCTAATAGCCCGTATTTTTTGGCTTGAGCGATCGCTTTTTGCAGGTGTTTGATCGCTAGGGGATATTCAGCACGAACGTAAATGTAACCATGGTTAGCTCCGATGGCGTAACCTGCGATCGCCATTCCCTCTAAGATGCGATGGGGGTCGCTCTCTAAGACAGAACGATCCATGAAGGCACCGGGATCTCCCTCATCGGCGTTGCAGATTACATACTTCTGCTCTCTAGGCATCTTGGCGACAGTTGCCCACTTCAAGCCAGTGGGATAACCGCCACCCCCACGTCCTCGCAGTCCGCTCTTACTGATTTCCTCCACTACCTGTTGCGGGGTCATCTCGTTCAGGACGCGATAAAGTTGCTGATACCCACCAACGGCAATATAGTCCTCAATCCGCTCTGGATCGATCTTGCCGCTATTTTCAAGAACGATAGGTTGTTGCAGGGTAAAAAATGGGTGGTTGGGATCGAGGGGGGTGAGTCCATTTAATTCGTTAACTGGACTAGTTCCCTTTAAGACTGCCACAATTGCTGGAGCTTGTTCAGGCGTTACTTGTTCGTAGAGCAAGCCATCGGGATCGATTTCCACCAAGGGCCCCCGACCGCAAAACCTCATGCAACCAACGCTGCACACCTCTACCGTATTGTGCAAATCTGCTTTTTTGATTTCTTCTTCCAAACTCTTCTTCAGAATTTCGGAGTTCGAGGAGGCACAGGCTGCCGCCGTACAACAACGAATGCGAACGCTCTTGCGGCTTTGGCGTTCTTTCTGGGCAATTTCAAACAGTTCAGTTAAATCCATGTTGTTTGTTGTTTGTTGTTGGTTGTTTGTTGTTTG
>DNXU01000099.1:4959-9040 GCA_003505715.1 Cyanobacteria bacterium UBA8803
AACAACTAACAACAAACAACCAATAACTAAGTCAGCCAATCTTTTACGCCTTCAATAACTGACTCTGGTGTTTGTTTGCCAGCCACTTTACCGTCGTAGACTGCTGCCGGAGCTAAACCGCAGGCACCGATACAGCGTGCTGTCATGAGTGACATCTTGCCATCCGCTGTCGTCTCGCCTGCTTTGATGTGAGCGTACTGATCTAGAGCTTCCATCAAGGCACCGCCACCTTTGACGTAACAAGCTGTACCCAAACACACTACGCAGGTATGAGCGCCGCTGGGTTTTAGGGAAAATAGGTGGTAGAACGTGGCGACACCATAAACCTTACTGAGGGGCAGTTTTAATCCTCGCGCCACGTAGATTAATACATCTTCTTCCAGATAGCCGAAGGCTTCCTGGGCTTTGTGAAGTACTTCAATCAGTGCATCGGGGCGATTCTGATTGCGCTTCATGGTAATGTCGAGAACTTTGAAGCGCTTATCACCACTGGGGTGATCGTTCTTAGCGTTTTTAGTAGCCTTCAGTTCTCGATCCTCATGGGTCTTAGTTGTCGGAGATGGCATAATAACTAATAGGTTTACTGATTAGGTATAAGACAAAAGAGCTAGTGCAGTGAAGGTAGAAGGGAGGAGGCAATTTCTCATGAAAAAATTTCACAGCCATGAATGAAAGTGGTATTTCCCATTCCCCATTCCCTATTCCCCATTTAAAGGGTGAGTTATTTCTGCCGTGCTGTACTAGCTAGGTGTTGGAGTTGGGTATCGCTGGGGTAGGCGATTTGCCTACCCCGCAACTCTACAGCTGTACGGGTTGAAGTTCTGCCTTCCCGTTGGTCGTGCTATCAATGGCACCGTTGCTATTCCCTTTGCCGTCTGTCAGATCGCCTCCCAAGTTGCCGTAGTAAGCGTTAGTTAACAATTCCTTGAGATCGCTAATCAGTGGATAGCGCGGGTTTGAGCCAGTGCATTGGTCGTCGAATGCCTGATCGGCGACTTCATCCACTTTGGCTAGAAACTCTGCTTCACTTTCCTTGATGGCATCCTTCATCGCTGAGGGGATATCCACCTGACGCTTGAGTTCTTCGATCGCATTAATCAGGCGGTTCACTTTCTCGTCTTCCGTATCGCCCCCCAAATTGAGGTAATCGGCAATCCGAGAATAGCGCCATTTAGCATTCGGATACTTATATTGAGAGAACGTTGCCTGCTTGAAAGGTGCATCCGTGGCGTTGTAGCGGATGACGTGGGAAATCATCAGGGCGTTCGCCAAACCGTGAGGGATATGGAAGGTGGCACCGAGTTGGTGAGCCATGGAGTGGCAGATGCCTAGGAAACCGTTGGCAAATGCCATGCCTGCCATCGTTGCCGCATAGTGCATTTTCTCCCGTGCCTTGGGATCTTTGGCTCCATTGTGATAGGCCGAGGGCAGGTATTTAAAGATGATCCGAATTGCCTCTAAGGCTAAACCGTTAGTATACTCGCTCGCCAATACTGACACGCAGGCTTCTAGGGCGTGGGTGAGGGCGTCGATGCCGCCAAAAGCGGTGAGACTCTTGGGCATGTGCAGCACTAACTCCGGATCTACGATCGCCATATTCGGCGTGAGGGCGTAGTCTGCTAAGGGATACTTAATCCCGTTGCGTCGGTCGGTGACTACGGCAAAGGGAGTTACTTCTGAACCCGTTCCCGATGTGGTGGGAATAGCCACCATCATGGCCTTCTGACCTAGGCTTGGCAATTCATAGACCCGTTTGCGGATGTCCATGAATCGCATTGCTAGTCCTTCAAATTCAATTTCGGGATGCTCATACATGAGCCACATGATTTTAGCAGCATCCATTGGTGAACCGCCACCAAAGGCGATAATCACATCGGGCTTGAAGGTGTTCATTAATGCCAATCCCCGATTCACCGTATCTAAGGATGGATCTGGCTCAACGTCGTAGAAAATATCGTACTTAAGTCCGATTTCATCGAGAACTTCTTCGATCGGACTAGTCATGCCCAATTCGTAGATCGGTTTGTCGGTGACAATAAAGGCTCGCTGCTTTCCGGCTAACTCCCGTAGAGCTACAGGCATACAGCCATACTTAAAGTAGATTTTCGGTGGCACCCGGAACCAGAGCATATTCTCCCGTCGTTCCGCTACGGTTTTGATATTGAGCAGGTGTTCAGGTCCGACGTTTTCACTGACTGAGTTGCCACCCCAAGTACCGCAACCGAGGGTGAGAGAGGGATCGAGCCGGAAGTTATAGAGGTCACCAATTGCCCCCTGAGACGAAGGGGTGTTAATCAGCACCCTTGAGGTTTGCACTCGATCTTCAAACCTTTTAATATGCTCGGTATGGGCAGGGTTGGTATAGAGTACTGCTGTATGGCCACGACCGCCAAACTCAACTAGTTGCTCTGCTTTTTCTACTGCCTCCTCAAAGTCTTTAGCTCGATACATCGCCAGGACAGGGGAGAGTTTTTCATAGGCGAAGGGTTCTTCTGAGCCAATGGTTTCCACTTCACCGACGATTACCCTTGTCTCTTCAGGTATAGAAATCCCAGCTAATTGGGCTAACTTCTCGACGGGTTGGCCTACGATTTCCGCATTCAAGCGTCCATTAATAATGATTTGGTTGCCTAACTTTTCCCGTTCTTCAGGGGTTAGGAAGTAGGCACCGCGCTCGATAAACTCTTGGCGTACTGCTTCGTAAACTTCATCTACGACGATGACGGACTGCTCGCTAGCGCAGATCATGCCATTATCGAAGGTTTTGCTCAGGATGATGGACGAGACCGCCATTTTGAGATGAGCGGTGGAGTCGATGACAGCTGGAGTGTTACCTGCACCCACACCGAGAGAGGGACGACCTGAAGAGTAGGCAGCTTTGACCATCCCTGGACCGCCAGTAGCCAGGATGAGTTTGATGTCAGGATGCTGCATTAAAGTTTGGGATAGGGGCACCGTGGGTTCGTCAATCCAGCCGATAATGTTTTCCGGTGCCCCGGCGGCTACTGCTGCCTCTAGGACTACTTTGGCAGCTTCCATCGTGCATTGTTTCGCCCTAGGATGGGGAGAAAAGATAATTCCGTTCCGGGTTTTGAGGGCGATGAGAGCTTTGAAAATGGCAGTGGATGTGGGATTTGTGGTGGGTACAATCCCTGCGAGGATACCTACTGGCTCGGCAATTTTCTGAAAGCCAAAGGATTTATCTTCTTCAATGACGCCGCAGGTCTTTTCGTGCTTGTACTTGTTGTAAATCATTTCCGAGGCAAAGTGGTTTTTAATCACCTTGTCCTCAACCACGCCCATACCCGTTTCAGCAACTGCGATCTTGGCGAGGGGGATGCGAGCAGCATTGGCAGCTAATGCCGCTTTTTTGAAAATCACATCTACCTGCTCTTGAGTGTAGGTGGCATATTGGGTCTGAGCCACTTTGACTCGTTGAATGAGTTCTTCTAGTTCCTGCGT
Organism: Cyanobacteria bacterium UBA8803; assembly: GCA_003505715.1. GTDB lineage: Bacteria > Cyanobacteriota > Cyanobacteriia > Cyanobacteriales > Coleofasciculaceae > UBA8803. The sequence continues at coordinate 8,422 of DNXU01000099.1, forward strand.
GTTGGTTACTTTCATGACTGTGTCAGCCAATTTCTTGATTAAGTGCATGAACTCTGCTCACCCCGATATTGTTCTAAACAGCAGTGTTCTTACAAATGAGGTATATGAACCTCACCAGAAGCTTATTTATCCTGTCACTCGCTGCTGGTGTGGTTCTTCTGAACTTTTGTCAGATGAACTGTAATATCAACTGGCGCAGAATGCATTTTTCTGTCCCTTAGCTTTTAGTGAATTCTTGCTGCGATGACTCCCTTGAACTTTAAGTAAAAACCAGTAAAAATTTCTGGCAAATCGGGTAGTTCAATAGGGGATGTGAAACTTTGAATCCTCCTAGTTTCTTAGGTTTAACCTCAGGCAGTCTCTACAAATGCAGTCTCGATCAATAGTTACACAGGTTTTGTCTCGATACTCTAAGAGTGCTTTTTTCTATTACATTTCTATATTATCTCGCTATTGAGGCTAGCGTGTTAAGAGATAAATGAATTTTTTAGGATTGCGCTTAGATTAAAAATGAACGGTGTTATAGTTCCTTAATAAACAACAATTTAATTGCTTAAGCCATGAAATAACCCTATTTAAGGGCATTAAAACCTGAGCGCACAGTCTCTATTAGTAGGGT
>DNXU01000099.1:9242-10126 GCA_003505715.1 Cyanobacteria bacterium UBA8803
TTTTTATTTGGGAGTCCCTTAAGTTGGAGTTGTTGCCAGCTCAGCCGTTACCTGCTGCCAAGAGAATTTGAGTAACTCCTCTAGCCTGGAGTCAGCGAAATCCTCAATTACTAGCGTTGCTCCCACTGCATAAAGGTCTTGAGGGTCGTGAGTGGAAGCAATCCCAACGGTTAGAATGCCTGCACTGACCGCTGAACGAATACCAGACGGCGAATCTTCAAATGCTACCGCTGATTGGGATGATACGCCCAATTGTTGGAGCGCCTCTTGGTAAGGTAGGGGATCGGGCTTGCCCTTGGGCAATTCCTCGGCCAGGACAACTGTGGTAAAACTATTCTCTAAACCCAGCACTTGCAGCATGAATTGAGCGTTTTCTTTGGGAGCATTAGTGACAACGGCCTGTTTCAAGTTCTGAGTATTTGCCCAACTTAAGAGATTCAGCAGTCCTGCTAGCGGCTGCAACTGCTGTGCTGCACGTTGGCGGAATTCAGCTTCTTTGCGTTCGCTTAACTGCTGCCCTTCCTCTATTGACAGGTGGGGTAAGAGATCTTGCACAATTGCTGCGTTTAGGCGACCGCTGAAATTGGTTTGGTAAAAGGGGCGATCGATTTCTAATCCATAGTTGCATAAGATGTCGCGCCAAGTATGGAAATGGATCGGGTCTGTATCGGCTAGTGTTCCGTCTAAATCGAATAGTAAGGCCGTCAGCATGTTGGTGTTGTGGTAGTTGCCTGGGATTAGTGTAGCGTTATGTAACGAAATATAAACAAAACGGCGGCATGTGGCAACAGATTTTGGTAACGGATGTAGCGGATTAACGGATTTCGGGAGCATGTCACCTTTGTAGGGGCGAGTCGCTGCGAAGATATCAAAGATGAATGCGA
>DNXU01000099.1:10247-14969 GCA_003505715.1 Cyanobacteria bacterium UBA8803
ACAGCGGGTCGCCCCTACAAATTATCCCATAAGCTGTTATCCCGCCAGGGAATTTATTCCCTGTCGGAATATTCCCTGTCAGAATATTTCCTGGGGGTTGTTGGCCGGGGAGGATGTTATAGGGCGACAGTTTCTTCTAGCATCAGAATATACTCACTGTTTTGGGCAAATTCCGTGACTAAGATGCTGCGAGGGGATAAGAATCCTACAATTGCTCCTGCGGCCTGAGAAATTAATGTAAATTTCACCATGTCACTGCTATTGCTGTTATTGTTAAAGGCGAGAGCAACTGTCCCAAATCGACCACTAGAAAGGGCATAATTTTTGGCTTGCTCCATACGAGTCTTAACTCGGATTTTGATGCCGGGAATTTTCTGGCTATAGGCTTTTATGGGAACGATTTTACCTTTAATAATCAGGGATTGCAGTACAATCTGAGTACTTTTGTCTACAGGGACTAGCAGAGCATTGACACGGGAATTGACTGGTGCTAATACGTTGCCATTATTATCCAGAATTGGTTCTGCTAAACGCAGGACTATCGGGAAACTTTTTTGGCCGCCAGCGTCAAATTGGGTATTGTTGGGGAAGGTCACGACTATGGCGGTAGCTTTGGGGATGGTGACTGTAGTATTTGGGATTGGTTGCTGAGTAGTGGTTGGTTTTGCTTGGGAATTAGAGGTGGTAGTTTGAGCTAAAAGAGAGAGCTGGGCAGGGCTTAATAGGGAAAGGGTTATGGCTAGACTTAACCAAGAGTACTTGTTCATATTAGATCCGTGTTTTGCTGGTAATTTAATGGTTTTTGTGTAAAAATTAGGGTTGTGTAGGTAGGGGCGAAGCATTGGCTTGTTTAGTTTATTGGTGAAACTAGAACTTTGGCCTGGAAATACTTCGCCCTTAACTGATTGTTCAGTTGTTAGGGATTACCACCCTTGCATCAGGAACTGAAGAATAGCTAGCTCTGCCTTGGTATCTAATTCTTGGAGTTGCACCTTTTCCTTGGATTGAACGGCCATGCGATTGGTAATTTGCTGTTCGAGGTTGATCGACTTATTCGCATCGGCGTTAATGCCAGCGATCTGAACTTCAGAGTTAGCATTAACATTGGCAATTTCTATTTGGGCGGTGGCACTAAATAGGGCTTGATCGCGCTGGTTAAGGGCGTTGACAAAGGCATCACAGTTTTTGCCTACGGCTATATTGCTAATCGTGCTGCGATCGTATTCTTCTTGAAGATTACGATCCCAATTGGAGTTGGTGCTACTTTCTGTATTGCTACCTACTTTGTCGGATGTTGTATTGCTACTTTTCCCGTTACCACTACCACCAATTCCAAAAATACTCAAACCGCCGCCACCACTCTTTTCCTTAGAACTATCATGGGATTCGGAGTAGGATTCTTTATTAGAATTGGATTCAGCTCCCGTGTTATTCTGGCTGAACGTGCCTTTGTTGTTTTCCACTTGGTTACCAAGTATATCGGTACACAAAGCTTGCGGATTAGCGGCTAGATTATTGCCATTAAGCAATGAGTCATATTTGGCTAAGGGATTGGCAAAAACAGGTGCAATAGAGCTAAAAGTGGCAATGATGGCGAAGATAGAAGCAGACAGTTTGATACTCATGATGAACTCCTAATTTGGTAGAATTGAGAAAGCTGATTGCTTAGTAGTGCCCCCCCGACCCCCCAATCCTGAGGGGAGAAATTTCTTGTTCCNNACTCCCGTTGAAATGCTCCCGATGCGGTTAGCAGATCCTAGAAAAGTTAGTAAGAATCTGTACGTTCGTAGACTTCTCCGCTAGGGGTAAAAACCAGATCCGCTCCTGAGGCAGAATTGACCCAATCAGTATGATCTGGAGTCGAGTACTCAGGAATTCCTGACCAGGTTCCAGTTTTGTCGTAAACATCTCCTGATGGGGTAAAGATTGTATCCGGTTGATGTTGGGCATTCTTACTCTCAGGATTAACCTGAATGTAGACTGGATCGAGGTGAATTACCTGGCTGGTATCGCTACTGTTTTTAGGCGGTTGCTGATTAACAAAAGGGTTGGGTATTTTATCCCAATCTATGTTAGTGATGCCGCCACAGATAATACTGCAAACTGGCTCTAATCGACCTAGGGGTTTACAGGCAACGCCGCAGGCTATATCACCTAGAATCCCGTCAATAAACTGCTTACCCGGTTGTTCATCTACCTCTTTCATAATGCGATCGTATTCAGAATTACTAAGAGGCTCGGCGTGAGCAGGTAGGCTGGGTAGTGAGATAATTGTGGCTGTGATTAAAAAGGCAGCTGGTTGCCAAGGCATAGATTACTCCTTCACTGGTTTTCTGGTTCAATATCGTTAGAGATTTGCTGGGGTACTTCGCCATTCACCTCATCAGTTCCATTAATGCGATCGCGAATAGGGATGAGGCGAAATTCTGGGTATTTTCGGCTGTGCTTAGCTGAGGGGCGATCGCACCTACCAAAACAACAGGTGAAGGATAAACCAGACTTGGTGATGATGCGTTTAGCATCGGGTTTGTTAGTGGTGTCTGGTTTACTGGTTGCAGTCTCCACTGAGTTGATTGGAGTTGCCAAAACTGGATGGATTAGTTCTGTGGCTAATACTGTCCAGAACGCCATCAACTTTAGGGAACTTCTGGCAAAAATTAGTTGGTGGTTCATACTTCATGGCGGGATGCTCCCGTTTAATTGGTTATGATGGAACTAAGTACTCTTTGTTGCTGGTAGGGGTAAATATTTAAGATGGTTGTTTACCCTTGGCGTCAGCACTTGATTAACTGAGTGACTTCGTTCATGTGTTTAGTTTGCCTCCCGGATGAGGTAGTTACAATAGGAATAATTCGGTATTATTGGCACGCTAGGGCATAGGGGAAAGTTGATACCAGACGTTCAGAAGTCAGGTTAAGTCAGGGTATTAAGTTTCCAAATAGGGAAAAGTCAGGTGTTCCTTTCAAGGGAGCTACAAAAGCCCATATAATCTAAGCTGTAGGGTGGGTATCATAGGACTTATGCAAACACTCTCCTAGTCAATTAGGGTGAGTCAAGTTAGATATCCCGCCAGGGAATCAATTCCCTGGCTAATAGATCAAGTCGGTTTTAACCGACTAAATATAATAAAATTAGTCCGTTTTAACGGACTTTAACTATTAGCCAGGAAATTTATTTCCTGGCGGGGTTTAATACTTATGCAAGAGATCTATTGAAGTGGGAACTCGCTCCTACAGGGGATAATTTTTGATTATTGCAGATGCCATGAACTCAGGATCGGAATTTAATTGGCAATTAGCTGAAAAGATTGCAGATGCTGTTGTCTTCAAAAAGACTGGGAAGCACTTGAGCGATATTGAAGTTAAGGTGCTTCAGGGGTCTTGGGAGGGGAAATCTTACCAGGAGATAGCAGAAATGTACTCTTATCAAGAGAGCTATATTAATAAAGATGTGGGGAATAAGTTATGGAAGAAGCTATCTAAGGGGTTAGGGGAACAGGTTAGTAAGAATAATTTTCAGCGAGCCTTGTTTAGGGAATGGGAGAGGACAAGGCAACAATGGGTGGTGGGAGATGTAGGGCGAAGAGAATCTGTTACCAATGGGAAGATAGAATTTCCTGATAAACCAGTGCAATGGGATTCTCCGTTTTATGTAGAACGTTATCGGGTGGAATCTGAATGTTACGAGGAAGTTTTATGTCCGGGGGCTTTGATTAGAATTCGAGCGCCGGAGAATATGGGGAAAACTTCCCTACTTAATGGGATTTTGGCTCAGGCAGCCCTGGCTGGTTGTTACAAGGTGCATTTGAATTTGCGGGGGGCTGAGGCACAAGCTTTTGGCAGTTTGGAGCGGTTTTTGCGGTGGTTTTCTGCCAATGTAAGTTTGGCATTGGAGCAAGAACTAAGGTTAGATGATTATTGGGAAAAAAATAGCGGCAGTATGCAGAACTGTAAGAGGTATTTTCAGAAATATATATTGCCGAAATTAGATCATCCTCTGGTCTTGGGTTTGGATAATGTGGATCGGGTTTTTGAGTATGGCGAGATTGCTCAAGACTTTTTGGCGATGCTGCGCAATTGGCATGAGGAAGCAAATCAGTTTGATATCTGGCAAAGCTTCCGGCTGGTGATGGCTAATTCTACGGAAGTTTATATTAAATTAGATGCTAACCAATCGCCGTTTAATGTAGGGTTACCGATTAGATTACCGGGATTTACTTTAGAACAGGTACAGAATTTGGCGCGGCTTTATGGGCTAGCTGAGACAGAGATAGGACAGCTTGCTGAGTTACGAGATTTGGTAGGGGGACATCCTTTTTTAGTGCAGTTAGCGCTTTATAAGTTAGGGCGTCGGGATGTGACATTAAGGGAGTTGTTAAGAGATGCAGCAACTCAAGGAGGAATTTATGGGTCACATTTACGCCATCATTGGCATAACTTGCAAAATCAACCTGTTTTAGCAACAGCTATGGAACGGGTGGTGATGGCGGACACAAAAGTAAAGTTGGAACCGATACTGGCTTATAAGTTAGAGAGTATGGGTTTGGTGGAATTGGTAGGAGATGAGGTGATGGTAAGTTGTGATTTGTATTTGCAGTATTTTCGGAATAGTTTTAGGACGAAAGAACAAATTTAGGTCTTTTGCCCTCACCCCCAGCCCCTCTCCCAACCTTGGGAGAGGGGAGTAAGAGTTCGGTGCTAAACACAAAAATTATGCACAGCT
>DNXU01000099.1:15026-16315 GCA_003505715.1 Cyanobacteria bacterium UBA8803
ACAAAAATTATGCACAGCTTCTATAGAACAAATTTAGGTCTTTTGCCCTCACCCCCAGCCCCTCTCCCAACCTTGGGAGAGGGGAGTAAGAGTTCGGTGCCAAACACAAAAATTATGCACAGCTTCTACCGAGGGTTGAGCGAAGTCGAAACCCAGCCTTAACGACAAGCAGCATTGCCAAGATAATAAAGATAATCAAGATGATGAATTATGAGTAGTAGAAGGAATCGAGGATATAGATATAGAGTTGGTGGTAGTTTGCCTGTTAATCATCCCACTTATGTGAGGCGACGGGCTGATGAGGAATTATTGGCGGCGCTAAAGGAGGGCAAGTTTTGTTATGTGTTTAATTGTCGGCAAATGGGGAAGTCTAGTTTGCGGCTGCGCACCATGCATCAGTTGCAAGGGGAGGGGATGAGTTGTGCATCAGTTGATATTACGGGGATAGGAGGTGGGGAGAATGTTAATCAGTGGTATAACGGATTGATTGAAGAATTGTTTAGTAAGTTTGAGCTGGAGGAACAGGTAAATCGTCAGGCTTGGTTGAGGGAATTAGAACATATTTCAGCCGTTCATAAGTTGAGTCGGTTTATTAAAGATGTGCTGCTGGTTCATTGTACAGCAGAAAAAATATTTATATTTATTGATGAAATTGATAAGGTTCTCAGTTTTAAGTCTGGGTTGGATGATTTTTTCGCGCTGATTCGGTATTGCTATAATCAGCGGGCAGAGAATTCGGCCTATAATCGTCTCACCTTTGCTCTGTTTGGGGTAGCGACGCCTTCGGATTTAATTAGAGATAAAACTCAGACACCTTTTAATATTGGTCATCCCATTGAATTGACTGGTTTTGCGCCAGAGGAAGCTGCACCTTTGGAGGTGGGTTTACAGGGGCAGGTGGAGAATCCTCAGGCGGTGCTGAGGGAGATATTATATTGGACAGGGGGGCAACCTGTTCTAACTCAAAAGCTTTGCCAATTGGTGGTTAATTCAGAGGTTTTTATTGAGGCGGGTAGGGAAAAGCTTGAGGTAGAAAGGTTGGTGAGGTGGGAGATTATTGACAATTGGCAATCTCATGACGATCCAGAACATTTGCGGACGATACGCGATCGCGTCCTCAGAAATGAACAACGGGCGGGTAGATTATTGGGGTTGTATCGGCAGATTTTGTTGTCTGGTACTTCTGATTCTCAGCAGGAATTCGGTCAGGAATCGCCCCACGCATCACTCCACGAATCCCGCCATGAATCGCCCCAGGAATCCCGTCAGGAATCCCGTCAGGAATCGCC
>DNXU01000099.1:16660-17753 GCA_003505715.1 Cyanobacteria bacterium UBA8803
CACGAATCGCCCCACGAATCCCGCCAGGGATTAAAATCCCTGGCTAATAGCGAAAGTCCATTAAAATGGACTGAAAATTTGGAAAATTCCGATATTTCTGATATTTCTTCTAGTCGGTTTCAACCGACTTCAGCTATGAGACAGGGAATAAATTCCCTGTCGGACTCCGTGTCGGACTCCGTGTCGGACTCCGTGTCGGATTCCCTGTCGGACTCCATGTCGGATTCCCTGTCGGATTCCCTATCGGATTCCGTGTCGGATTCCCTGTCGGATTCCCTATCGGATTCCGTGTCGGATTCCCTATCGGATTCCCTATCGGACGATGATATTGCCACAAAAACAGAATTGCGATTATCGGGATTAGTGGTGAAGCAAAATGGGGGTTTGAGAGTTTATAACCCTATTTATGCAGCCATCTTTAATCTGAGTTGGGTTGAGGACAGTTTGAGGAATTTGCGTCCTTATGCGGTGGCATTGGATGCTTGGGTTCAGTCTAATTATCAGGATGAATCGCGCTTGTTGCGGGGTGAGGCTTTACAGGAGGCTTTGGCTTGGAAGGCTGGCAGAAGTTTGAGTTTGGAGGATGATCGCTTTTTAGATACTAGCCGGGAGTTGGATCAGCGGGAAATTAAACGGGAGTTGGTGGTTAAGGAAGAGGAGAGTCGGATATTAGCTGAGGCGAAACGGAAAGCTGACAAGCGAATTAAGATTGGGGCTGTGGTATTGGTTTTGTCTTTTATTGTGGCAGGTTTGGCATTGGTGGTGGCGGGTGATGCCAGTCAAAAAGCACGGACGGCGCAGGCTGCAAAGGAGCAGGTAGACGAGGAAGTTAAGAATGCTCAAGTAAACCTGCAAAGTGCATCAGCAAAAGCCTTATTTCTGGAAGGCAAAAAATTTGACTCACTTCTGGCTGGATTAAGGGCAGGAAAACAACTGAAACAACTACAAAAACCTACAGCAAATACTCAGATGGAGGTGGTAACTGCCCTCCACCAAGCGGTTTTTGGGGTGAGAGAATTCAATCGCCTTGAAGGACATCAAGATTTTGTCTATAGTGTAAGTTTTAGCCCGGACGGACAAACCATTGCTTCTG
>DNXU01000099.1:18011-18359 GCA_003505715.1 Cyanobacteria bacterium UBA8803
TTACCCTCACTGGACATCAACGTCCGGTCTTTAGTGTCAGTTTTAGCCCAGACGGACAAACCATTGCTTCTGGTAGTCGTGACGGTACAGTAAAACTGTGGAACCTTCAGGGCAAAGAACTCCTTACCCTCACTGGACATCAATATGTGGTCAATAGTGTCAGTTTTAGCCCAGACGGACAAACCATTGCTTCTGGTAGTGGTGACGGTACAGTAAAACTGTGGAACCTTCAGGGCAAAGAACTCCTTACCCTCACTGGACATCAAGGTTCGGTCAGTAGTGTCAGTTTTAGCCCGGACGGACAAACCATTGCTTCTGGTAGTGGTGACGGTACAGTAAAACTGTGGA
>DNXU01000471.1:0-313 GCA_003505715.1 Cyanobacteria bacterium UBA8803
GCATATTCCCATTCCGCCTCACTGGGTAGCCTATACTTCCGTCCCGACCTCTTAGAGATTCTATCACAAAACTCCACCGCCTCATGCCAGGATATATTCTCCACAGGCAGATTATCCCCTTTGAAATAGGATGGGTCGGGGTTCAATTCTCGACTAACTTTAGGTAAAGCTGCCACTGCTCTCCACTGAGCTTGAGTTACAGTAAACTTACCCATGTAGAACGGCGCAATTGTTCTTGAGTGCTGCGGGCCTTCACTGTCGGAACGTTCCTTCTCAGTAGTGGGCGAACCCATTTTGAAGGTGCCTCCCGGAA
>DNXU01000471.1:352-1762 GCA_003505715.1 Cyanobacteria bacterium UBA8803
AACTCTTCTGTAAAGTACTGCGCAACTCGGCGGTTGCGAGTGGCTATTTTACCTTTTTGATCTACAGTAACTACCTCAAATTCAAAGGAACTGAGAGTTAGTTGCCCAGGTGCTGTGCTTTTAATGGCTGGGTTATTAATCCATGGGAATGGGTGACGCTGCAATTGATGAATAATCCCTACAACCATCACTCCGACACCCCCAAATCCAGCCATATGAAGCAAGCGCCGCCTGTTCAGTAAACCAGCCGTACCTGGAGAAGATGTGGGAGTTACCGGGTTAACTGGTGCGATTGGCACTGTTGCCGATACTTGAGATGGTACGCGGCGCGGTGGGGGTGGCGGATTGACGATCCGGTCAATTTCTGCTAATCGTTTTAAAATCTCTCCCGTATTCCTCGGTCGGTGAGTGGCAGAACGCATCATTAGCCGATCTATAAAATCTGCTAACTCAGATGAAATATTACTAGCACGACTGCGCCAGACTAACTCATCATTCTGACAGTCATAAATATCTGGGTCAGTGGGTTCCTTCCCCGTTAGCAAATAAACAAACGTCCGCCCTAAGGAAAAGAAATCCGACTGGGGTACAGCATGATGATGAAGCTGTTCCGAGGGCGTGTAACCCAGAGATATAATACCTGTAACTCCCCCAGCTGCTTGTTTGAGCTTGTAGGTAGCAGTTATTTCCCGCACCGTACCAAAGTCAATTAACACCAGCTGCCCATCTGCCCTCAGAATAATATTGGACGGCTTGATATCCCGATGGAAAAAGTTCTGGCCGTGTACCTCATCCAGAATCTCAGCCAACTGCATCAGCCATTCTAAGGCTAAGGTTTGATCAATTGGACGATTTCCCCGTTTTTTGAGATATTCCTGCAAATCCAACCCCTCAATTTTCTCCATCACCAGACAATGGAGAGGCATCTGGCTGTTTCTGGGGCAGAAGGTAAAATAACTTTCTCCCTTAGGAATTCCTGGATGATTCAGCTGCTGGAGAACTCGTGCCTCTTGCTCAAACAGCTCCACCGCTTTACCTTGATAGTTAATCAGCACCTTCAGTACTTTAGGCTGACCCTTATGGCTGACTTCATAAGTAGTGCCAAAACCCCCCTTATTACTCAGTAACCGCATCACCCGATAGTGCCCTGCCAGCAGCAATTCCGATCCGCAGGCTTGACAGAATAAGAGAGTATCAAGATTTTGAGGATTTGAGCAGCTGGGATTAATACAGAGGCTCATCGGTGCCACTGGTAGAAGCTGGACAAATACAGTTTAGCTTGTCAACGTTCTGAGGGATTAATTTACTATTCTCGTGCGATCGCATTTATTGAAACACAAGTTGAGGAAGGACGGGTTTTGTTTGAATGTTATCGGTGTAATGTCCGAATTTTAATCCCTAAACCCGCCC
>DNXU01000471.1:1950-4810 GCA_003505715.1 Cyanobacteria bacterium UBA8803
AGTTGGGGGGCTAGGGGGGCATTGGCGTAACTCCTATCATTATTATTCCCTCAATGCCGATTGCAGCTGTTCCCTGGCACTAACCAAAGCTGCTGTTAACTGACTCGGATCGCGTCCACCTGCTTGGGCGAGATTGGGGCGTCCGCCACCACCACCACCACAGATTTTGGCAATTGCCCCCACAAATTTACCCGCTTGCAAACCTTTGGCATTGACCCCTTTACTAAAGGCTGCCACCAAACTCACTTTATCAGCAGTGGGAGTTGCACCCAGTACTACGGCACTTTCGCCCAGTTTCTGTTGTAACCGTTCTGCTACCGTTTTCAAGGCATCGGGGTCAACATCACCTAGGTTAGCAACTAGTAGCTGGAACTCACCGACTAACTCAGCTTGTGCTAATAACTGATCAGATTTAGCTAAAGCCAGTTCCTGCTTGAGGGCCTCTAACTGTTTTTGAGATCCCTTGAGTTCGTTTTGTAAATTAGTAATGCGGTCTGGTAGTTCTTCTGGTTTAGCTTTAAAGCGATCGCTCAATTCTCGCACTACCTTATCCCGGACGTTCAAGTAATCCAGTACCGCTGGCCCTGCTACTGCTTCAATGCGCCGTATCCCCGATGCTACACCAGCTTCTGAAACAATTTTAAACACCCCAATCTCAGCAGTATTGCTAACGTGAGTCCCGCCGCACAGTTCCATCGACACACCAGGGAAATCAATTACCCGCACCTCTTCCCCATACTTTTCCCCGAACATGGCGATCGCCCCTTTCGCTTTTGCCTCCGTTAGCGGCATCACTACTATTTTCGACCCATGGGCCTCAGCGATCCAGGTATTAACTTGTTCCTCAACTTGTTCCACCTCTGCCGGGGTTAAGGGACGGGGGCAGTTAAAATCAAAACGTAAGCGGTCGAAGGCTACTAAAGAACCTGCCTGAGAAATAGAGTCATCGACAATCTTTTTCAGTGCCGCTTGCAACAAGTGAGTTGCCGTGTGATTCGCTTGGGCGCGACGGCGGCAAGCGCGGTCAACTTGTGCGGTGACAGGCATACCAACTTGGAGGGTGCCTCGTTCGATCCGACCGAAGTGGACGAAGAAATCAGATTCTTTTTTAACGTCTTCCACCCGTACCAATACAGTATCGCCCGACAGGTAACCGCGATCGCCAATTTGCCCCCCCGACTCAGCATAGAAGGGCGTCCGATCCAAAATCACCTGCACCTCAGTACCAGCCTCTGCTGATGGTATCGGCTTGCCATCCACTAACAGTACTGCTACTGTGGCACTAGACTGGGGTTCACTGTATCCTAAAAACTCAGTAGCATGGACGTGTTCTGCTAATTTATCCAAACTCCCCTGTACAGTTAGGTCAATAGTTTCGTGGGCCTCTCTGGCGCGTTCCCGCTGCATCTCCATTTCCGCCTCAAAGCCAGCCAGATCCACCGTCAGACCTTGTTCTTCCGCAATTTCCTGGGTTAACTCCAAAGGGAAACCATAGGTGTCATAGAGAGTAAAGGCATCCTTGCCTGAAATCCGATCCGGCTTTTTCGCCAGAATCTCATCCAGCAACTTTTCACCCCGTTCCAACGTTCTCAGGAATTGCGACTCTTCCCGTTGCAATTCTGCCTTAATCGCAGCTTCCCGCTGCCGCACATTAGGATAGGCATCTTCTGCCAGGGCGATCGCGGTTTCTGCCACTTGAGTGGTAAATTCCCCTGCAATTCCAATTAACCGCCCATGACGCACCACCCGCCGCAACAAACGGCGCAACACATAGCCGCGTCCTGTATTTGATGCCGTAATGCGATCGGCAACCATATGAACGACGGCCCGGATATGGTCGCCAATTACCTTAAGGGATACTTTAGTCTTCTCATCGCTCTGAGCATAGTCAATGCCAGCAATCTGGGCAGCAGTTTTAATGATGGGGAAAATTAAATCAGTTTCGTAATTATTCGGCACCTTCTGGAGGATTTGCGCCATCCGCTCCAGTCCCATCCCCGTATCAATGTTCTTGCTCTGTAGCGGTGTCAGGTTACCATCGGCATCCCGGTTATATTGCATGAACACCAAGTTATAGAACTCAATGAACCGGGTATCATCTTCTAAATCAATCCTATCATCGCCCCGTTCCGGGTGGAAATCGTAGTAAATTTCCGAACAAGGCCCGCAAGGACCAGTCGGCCCCGAAGTCCAGAAGTTATCCTTCTCTCCCATCCGCTGGATACGATGAGCGGGAATACCAATCTTATCCCGCCAGATCCCAAACGCCTCATCATCTTCCTCAAACACGCTGACTACCAGACGTTCTGGGGGCAACTCAAAAACTTCGGTAGACAGTTCCCATGCCCAGGCGATCGCTTGTTCTTTAAAATAGTCCCCAAAGCTAAAGTTACCCAGCATCTCAAAAAACGTATGGTGCCGCGCCGTGCGCCCCACGTTTTCAATATCGTTAGTGCGAAGGCATTTTTGAGACGTACTAGCGCGGAGAAACTCCGGCTGACGCTGTCCTAAGAAAATCGGCTTAAACGGCAGCATCCCCGCGATCGTCAGCAGTACCGTAGGATCTTCCGGCACCAGCGAGGCACTAGGCAGCACCTGATGTTGCCGTTGGGCGTAGAATTCGAGGAACTTATACCGGATGTCGTTACCGCTTTGGCACTGGGGAGATTTAGGCATGGTCGTTTAGAAGGGACTAAGGGCTAAGGACTAAGGACTAGGGAGGCTAGAGGTAATAAAATTGCTAGCTTGCCTATTGCCTCTCACCTTTGACCTGTCGATCAGTGAAGTTGTTATCTATTTTTACAAAAAATGAAGCTAACAGCCCTGTGTCTTTAGATTTAGGAGGGATGAGGGATGAGGG
>DNXU01000471.1:4891-6191 GCA_003505715.1 Cyanobacteria bacterium UBA8803
AGGGATGAAGGATGAGGGATGAGGGGAAGAATCTTAGTTTCTGGATTTACAGTTTATTAACTAACACACGTAGTTTGTAAAGACTCATAAAATTTGGTAAATAGGGCTTGGTCTCTAGGAATTGTCGTGTTAATTTAAAACATAGAGATTGTTCTCCAGAGTAACGACAGGAGTAAACCAAATCTAAGGGACATAGATCTAACAATCTTCCCGGTCTATGGCCGATCGCAGCAGAAACTAACCGAGCATAGCTTTAAGAGGCCAAATATCGGTATCAGCCGAAAGAGCCAAACAAGGGTCTAGGAAGACGCAACTATGCAGGGAAATTATAAGTAGAGCTGCGAGAGTTGTAAACCTTATTAGTTAAAGAATTAAGAATCGGAAAGTTAACTCATTGAAAATCGATCATTCTGTACTCGAAGGGGTCTAGCTACTAGAAGCTAGGCCCTTTGAGTATTAAGTCCTAACCATGTCCGATTAAACACCCATAATATCTGTAGGAGCTAGTTTTATTATGATTAATCAACCGAACCTGATATTAGGAGTTCAGGAATTCAGGAGAAAACAATAGTTACAGCCTGTAAAGACTCATCAAATTTAGTAAACTTTGCTGAGCAAATCAAGAATCCCGTGCTAACTTAAAGATAGGACATCATCCACCAGACAAAAAGTGGAACAAAAGAAAAAACGGGCATAGATGTGATGTCTCCGATCTATGAATCCGGCGCAACTCTCAACCGAGCATTGTTTAAATGTGGCAAATAGTCGGTGTAAACCGGAGAAAGCCAAACCCAAGTCTGGAAAGAGGCAGCAAGGTTGGAAAAACGTAGTATAGAGTTGCGAGCAGTGTAAACCTTAGTAATTTACGATTGAGACTCGGACAATTAACTGGTTTAACTCGTTAGAAAACTCAAGCTTTTGCACTCGGATGGGTCTAGTCCCCTAGGACTGGACCCATTGAGTTTGTATGTGATGGCAGGATGAGGGATGTTGGAAGGATGAGGGATGTTGGAAGGATGAGGGATGAGGTATGAGGGATGAATTGCTGTATTTTTCTCAAACGAGAACCGCTATAAATGAGGAGGGCGAGTCAACAGGTTAAATCGGTTACCCATTGATCCTGGGAAGGCGACTCGCCCCTACATAAGATACTTTCAGTACTTAGGCAACTGACCCCTATCCCCTATATAGCGGTAATGATGCCTGATCTCCCCCATAACACACCCTACTGTAACTTTAGATATTGTAAACCTCCCTCACCCCTCACCCCTCCCTCCCTCACCCCCTCACTCCCTCACTC
>DNXU01000098.1:0-7301 GCA_003505715.1 Cyanobacteria bacterium UBA8803
TCCCTCATCCCTCCCCTTCTTCCTCTTGATGATTTTTAGGCTGGCTCGAAAGGTTAATTAATATTTAGTATGCCCTTTCCCGATTTGACAGGTATACCAGCCGTAGCGATCGCCATGCGGGGCGCGTTAGTATCCTTCACAACAATTGCTGTAGCTCTTCCCCTGTTGGGAATGCGGCATCTAGGTGGACTAGAACCCTTAGAAATAGCTGCCTTTGACCAGCTAGTGCGCCTGAAACCAGCAGAACCCAATTCCGATCCTCGTATCTTGGTGGTGGAGATTGGGGAACGAGATATTGACAAACAGAAGCGATGGCCTATATCAGATCGGGTTGTAGCCCAAGTATTGAGTAAATTGCAAGCCGCGAAACCTGCGGTCATTGGCCTGGATTTGTATCGCAATCTGCCAGTAGAACCCGGCCAAAAGGAACTAGCTGCTCAATTAGCACAACCGAATGCGATCGCAATTCAAAACATAGATACTCGCACTGGGACAGCAGCGCCGCCAAAGGTGCCGCCGGAGCGAATTGGGTTCAACGATGTGGCGATTGACTGGGATAATGTGGTTCGCCGCAATGTTTTATTTGCAGAAACTGAAACTGACGTTCTCTACTCTTTTTCCCTACGTCTCGCCCTTGCCTATCTGGAACCCCGAGGCATTGCGTTGCAAGAGAGCGCAAGTTATCCCGGCGCTCCCCAACTTAGCAAGGCAGTGTTTTTACCCTTAACTGAAACATCCGGCGGGTATCAAAAGGTTGAGGCAGCAGGTTACCAGATCTTACTTAATTACCGTTCACCTAACCATATAGCAAAACAAGTTTCCTTCAGCGACATTTTGGATGGAAAAGTCGATCCGAGTTGGGTGAAAGACAAAATTGTCCTCATTGGTTCGACAGCACCTAGTCTGAAGGATATTTTCGCCACCCCTTATAGCCCCAGCCTCCGAGAAAACTCCAAGATGCCTGGGGTTTTACTTCATGCTCAGATGGTGAGCCAATTGCTGGACGCTGCTACTGGCAAGCGCCCCTTATTTTGGTTCTGGTCAGACTCAATAGAGATACTGTGGATTGTAGGCTGGATTTTTATGGGTAGCCTTGTCGGTCGGATCACCTCTCATCCTGTAGCGTTAATAACGGGCACGGCTACGAGTTTGCTGGTTTTATCAGGGTCGTGTTTCTATTTATTTACAACTAACGGCTGGGTGCCCTTAGCTACCCCAGCCTTAGGATTTGTTTTAGCAGCAGGAACTATTGTTAGTTATCGCTCCTACGAAGCTCTCCAGAAGCACAAGATTGTCTTTACCCTGTTGGGACAGAATACCTCACCGCAGATCGCTCAAGCACTTTGGCGAGGGCGCAAGCACCTGATTGAGTCGGGCAAACTCCCTGGCATCAGCTTGATTGCTACCATGCTATTTGCTGATATTCGAGACTTCAGCACCATTTCAGAACAAATGACCCCCGAAGCCTTACTGATATGGTTGAATGAAATCTTGGAGATCGTCACTCAGGAAGTAATACGCCATCACGGTATCGTCAACAAGTTTACGGGCGATGGGATCATGGCCGTGTTTGGAGTACCCACGACTCACCTTAGAACAGTTGACGAAGATGCCAAAGCCGCAGTGGATTGTGCGCTAGCTATTAGCGATCGCTTAGAGCAGATGAATCGAAATCGGCAGAGTAAAGGCTTGGCTGTCGTTCAGATGCGCATTGGCATTTTCACAGGCCCAGTAGTTGCTGGTAGTTTAGGTGGGAAAGACCGTTTGGAATACGGCGTTATCGGCGATAGCGTTAACATTGCTGCCCGTCTCGAAAGTTATAACAAAGACTGCCAACCTACCAACTGCCGCATCCTCATCGGGGATACAACTTGGAAACCTATTGAGGGGCAATTTGAGGTTGAAGATTTGGGAGAATTAGTTCTCAAAGGCAAACAGCAAAAAGTCAAAGTCTACCGTGTTTTGAAATCGCTACGAGGCAAACATCCCCCTCTCAATGGTTCTAGAAACGGCTTGAACTCAAAATCTTTGCCTATTTCTACTCCTTCTCAAAATCTCCAAGGGACAGGGAATATACTGAAGGAGTGACAAGGGACTTAAAAATTAGGCACGGTTTGGGGTATAGGAGATAGGGTGTAAGAAAGATTGAGCGAAGCTAGATTGTTTGTAGTAACCACTTCAGTGGTTGACAAGCCCCCCCAAAAGGTTGATAAAATTTGGGTTGTGTCAAGGTGAGGTCATAAAAGATTTGGACTTATTGATAAGCTTGTTAATAGTAAATACCTGATTGATAATGATAATCATGGGGTAGTCAAAGTGGGCAAGTATGGCAGTCGCCAAAGATAATTAAGACTCTGTCTGGCGAAAGCGATACCCAACTCCCCGCACGCTTTCAATCCAACTAGTTTTACCAATTGGATCAATTTTTTTCCGTATCCGTTGAACGCATACATCTACTAAATTAGTGTTGGGATTGAAATCGTAACCCCAAACGTGTTCTAAAATTTGGGTGCGGGTGAAGACTCGTCCGGGAGACCGCATCAGGTATTCTAGAAGATTGAATTCGCGAGTTGTGAGTTCTACAGCTTGCTCGTTGCAGGTGACTGCCCGGGTCAGGCGATCCAGTTTCATCGGACCAACACAGAGCAGATTTTGGCGATCGCCAGAGGTGCGACGTACCACTGCATGAATGCGAGCAACCAGTTCTTCGACAAAAAAGGGTTTCGTTAAATAATCATCCGCACCTAGGTTCAGTCCTTCCAGGCGGTCATCAAGTTCGTTACGGGCAGTAAGCAAAATCACTGGCACATTCCGATTTGCCCGCCGGAGGCTTTTCAGAATAGAAATTCCATCCTTGCCCGGTATCATGATGTCAAGCACGATCGCGTCATACTCGTTGTCCAGGGCACAAGCATAGCCGTCGTTGCCATTGTCATAATAATCGACGACAAATCCTTGCTCTTTCAAACCAGCGCGGACAAAGTCAGCAATTTTTGCTTCGTCTTCGATGTAAAGAATATGCATCGCTTCAGCTGCTGCCTAGGGAGAGAGAGGGGGTTTTCATCCCTTTTTTGTGCTAGTTGCGCTTCTAGGCTGTGTTGCAATTCTAACCTTAAGGACTATTCACTAGCAGCTACTCCACATCTAAAGGCTTATTTCCCTTGACCGATGAAGCCTTGAGCATCAAGTGACTAAATAGTATTTGGCAGCATCAAGCATAAATCATTTATGCAGTTGGTGTTGCAAATCACAGGTTTTCCAGGTAGGGAGGCAAAGAAATGGCTTTAGGACAGCATAAAAGAGCGGTGGGTGTTTTTCCCAATCGCCGAGCTGCGGAATTAGCGCTGAGGGAATTGAGAGATTCTCGCTTTCCCATGGATAGAGTTTCCGTAATCACGCGGGATGGTGACAGACACGATGAAATAGCGGGTGCTGAGGTTCGCGATGACGTTCGTGGCGATCGTCATGACAATAAAGCGGATGAAGGCGCGACTACGGGTGCAGTTGCTGGTGGTGCTTTAGGGGGTCTAACTGGTTTGTTAGTTGGGTTGGGCACCTTAGCTATTCCAGGCATTGGGCCAATTATGCTAGCTGGAGCAACCGCAACAGCGATCGCCACAACTTTGGCAGGTGGAGCTATTGGCGCAGTTGCAGGTAGTTTAGTTGGTGCGCTCATTGGTTTGGGAATTCCCGAAGAGCGAGCTAGAGCTTATAACGATCGAGTATCCCGTGGTGATTATCTGATCATGGTAGAAGGCACGGATGAGGAAATCCGCCGCGCTCACGCCATTCTGCACCATCATGGAATTGAGGATTGGGGCGTTTACGATTTGCCTGCTGGCGAGCGCCGGGATGATGACCGCGATCGCGCCCATTATGCCACCCCTGGTACTTCTCACCCTAACTTAGGCCGTCGTCATCGTGCAGTAGGTGTGTTCCCCCATCGTCGCGATGTGGAAGCAGCACTTTATGAACTGAGGCAGGCAGGCTTTCCAATGGATCGCATTTCTGTCGTAGGTAAAAATGCTGACCGCGACGATCGGATTGCTGGTGTGGAAATGAAAAATAGTGCCACTGGCAATAAGGCAGACGAAGGTGCTGCCGCTGGTGCAGCTAGTGGTGCAGCCCTAGGTGGTCTTGGTGGCTTACTAGTAGGTTTAGGTGCTTTAGCCATTCCTGGCATCGGCCCTGTCCTAGCTGGCGGTGCTTTGGCGACAGCCTTAGCCACAACGGCAGCAGGAGGTGCTATTGGCGCAGCGGCTGGGGGTTTGACTGGCGCACTAGTTGGTTTAGGTATTCCTGAAGAACGCGCCCGCTTTTACAACGATCGCGTCACCCATGGCGATTACTTAGTAATGGTTGATGGCGATGACGATGAACTCCGTCGTGCCCAAGCCATTTTAAGCCGTCACGGCATTCGAGAGTGGGGAGTCTACGATACCTCGGATATAGCTCCCGGACAAGATCGCGATCGCACTCCAGATGCTGACCGCTATCGTCGAGAACATGGCACTCCTGGTAGTCCTCACCATACCTTAGTTGGTTACAAACGAGCAGTTGGGGTATTCCCCCATCGCCGGGATGCGGAAGCAGCGATCCGGGAATTGCATAATGCTGGCTTCCCCATGAACCAGATTTCTCTGGTAGGTAAAGACACTCCTCAGGAAAGCCATGTTGGTAGCGCGAACGTCACCGATCGCACCCAAGTAGACGAAGGTGCCAAAGCAGGCGCTGCTGGTGGTGCCGCTCTTGGCGGTCTTGGTGGCTTGCTAGTTGGGTTAGGGGCTTTAGCTATTCCTGGCATCGGCCCAGTACTTGCAGGTGGTGCTTTAGCAACCGCTTTGGCGACGACAGCAGCTGGCGGCGCGATTGGTGCGGCAGCGGGCGGTTTAACTGGCGCACTAGTTGGTTTAGGTATTCCTGACAACCGTGCTCGTTTCTACAACGACCGAGTTAATCGCGGTGACTACCTGGTTATGGTAGACGGCACAGAAGACGAAATTCGCCGTGCCGAAGCTATCTTAAGACGGCACAGCATTCAAGATTGGGACATTTTCGATGCACCAGATCGCGATCGCCACGATCGCGATTATGTGGGTACTTCCAGTAGCCGAACTGTTGGCACAGCTGTCAGTCACCCCAGTTATGCGGACAGCACCCCCAATGTCACGATCATTGACCGCCGAGAGCAAATTTTATAGACCGCTAAGAGCTAATAGCAATGAACAATTAGCTATTAGCTCTAAAGACCCGATACACCTCGATCAAGTTTATAGGAAACTAAAAATGCAAAAACTCACAACATTTCTTCTTACTGGTGTTTTAGTGTTTGGTGCAGTGGCTTGTGCGAACAATCCTAGAACGAGTGCAGATGCCCCGAATACAACTGCCGCCTCTCCAGAAGCTCCTGAAACGGATGAAGCTCAGGACAGCCAAAAGGATGCACAAAGCCAAGTTCGGAGAGATCAGCTTAATTCTGATATTCGAGCTAGGGAAGAGCGCAATAATGCTGTAAATCAGGGATCAGCAGAAGCAAGAGATGATGATGACATAGCTAGTGAAGTTCGCAGCAAGCTGGAGGCCAATATTCCCGCAAGTCAGCTAACGGTTGATGCTGAAGATGGCGTTATAGTTGTAGCAGGAACTGTTCCGACTCAGGAGCAGCTTGCTAAGATTGAGACTTTGGCCAAAGAGATTAAGGGTGTGAAGTCGGTAAATGTCAAGGCTACTGTTGCGCCAGCCAAACCTGAACAGAAAGATACAAAAGGGGCAGAAGACACCAATAAACAGGGTCAGTAGCTGTTCATTGAAGGGAAGGCTCCAAGGCAGAGGGCATAAGGCATAAAGTAGTGAGGGTTTGGTGATGGCGATTTTTACCCTACCACCAAACCTTCGACCTTTAGAGGTATTAGCCCTGACGGGTTGACAAGGTACTTAAAAAGCAGGCAGGGCATAGGCTGTAGAGAGATCGGGTAGCTGGAAGAGAGAAAGTTAAGTGCTGGGATTTTTGCCGCACCCCACACCTTCTTGCCAGCATCCATCTAAATGACTTATAGTTAGAGTAAGGAGTACTGTATAGGGGAAAGGTATTTTCTCTATCTAATTTGATAGAGGGTTGACCTGGAACAAATTACCGCATAGTAGTTGGCTCTCCTAGGTATTTACAGGGGCTGTAGGAACTCGTGTCAGGTAAGCTGAAAAGGGATCGGAGATAGCGCTAAACCTAAAAGTGCAATTGGAGTTGATTGCTGTAGCAGCAGCAAATGGGAGCAGCCCAAGTAGCTTTTTGCGGAGCTAGCTCTAGCTCTAAGAGTTTTGCTGAAACACACCCCTCGCTCTTATGAGGTGTAGTGTGGTAGGATATCAATCCACGAATTAGTTCGGTTATCTCCCTTAGAGAGGTCTATCCGTTCCTGATTTATTGAGAGATGATGATATGTAGTACGTAGGACGCCAAGGTAACCCGTCCTAGCGGTTTCAATAGGAGGGCTAATAGATGCGAAACCATCCTCATGCTAGAGAAATGTTGAACCTTTCCCTCTTTACCAGCGTCTAAAGTTGTAATACTATAGAGTTAAAGCAAAGTCATGCTGACTTCGATTTTCAGCTCATTTTCCCAGTGATGAGCAGCTAAGCTGGGAAACGCAGCAGAACCGACGACGAGAGATTTTCATCAGTATCCAGCTTTAACTCATAAACTCATAGAGGTCTCCTGCCGGATTTAGAAGCGGCAGGTGGTCTATACATCTTTTGCCAGATGTAGTTCACTTATTCGCGCTAATATCCTCAGGGTGAGAGCTTGCAATTGCTTTTGAGGTAAAAATCCGCGACAGACTTACTGCTCGTTTACGGAGTCACCACTCACAGATGCCCACTGCAAAAAGCCCAAAAAAGACGACTAAGCCCACGTTCTCTGCGGATATGGTTCGCACTTATCTGCACGAGATCGGTCGCGTGCCACTACTTACCCACGAACAAGAAATTGTTTATGGAAAGCAAGTCCAGCAAATGATGGCATTCTTCGAGGCAAAAGAAGCCCTTGCTGAAAAATTGCAGCGCGAACCGACGACTAAGGAGTGGGCAGACTATGTCAATACTGACGAAGCCGAGCTGAAAAAAACAATCAGCCAGGGAACGCGAGCCAAGCGCAAGATGATTGAAGCAAATCTGCGTCTGGTTGTGGCGATCGCCAAAAAGTACCAGAAGCGGAACATGGAATTCCTGGACTTGATTCAGGAAGGCACCCTGGGATTAGAGCGAGGAGTTGAGAAATTTGACCCGACACGGGGCTATAAGTTTTC
>DNXU01000098.1:7320-9120 GCA_003505715.1 Cyanobacteria bacterium UBA8803
CTACTGGTGGATTCGTCAAGCAATCACCCGGGCGATCGCTCAGCAAGCGCGTGCAATTCGGCTCCCAATCCACATTACGGAAAAGCTGAACAAAATTAAGAAAGTTCAACGGGAACTTTCCCAGAAGTTAGGCCGCAATGCTACACCTGCCGAGATTGGCGAAGAGTTGGAGTTAGAACCTGCTCAGATTCGGGAGTATTTGAGCATTGCCCGTCAACCCGTTTCTCTAGACGTTCGGGTTGGGGATAACCAAGACACCGAACTGTCAGATTTGCTAGAGGATGACGGTTTGACTCCGGTGAATTACACGACTCAGGAGTCGCTGCGCCAAGATTTGGAAAATCTTCTAGCAGAACTAACCCCTCAGCAGCGGGAAGTCCTAGCGCTACGCTTTGGCTTAGAAGATGGCAACGAACTGTCTTTAGCTAAGGTTGGTCAGCGACTTAATCTCAGCCGCGAGCGGGTACGTCAGCTAGAACACCAAGCCTTAGCCCAACTGCGTCGTCGTCACGGCAATGTCCGAGAGTATATAGCCAGCTAATGACTGCTCCTGAGTCATTAGTCCTTATTGAAATTCTCCCGTAAAAGCCCACTCCTTCTAAGGGTGGGCTTTTACTTATTTTTATATAAATTTTTGTAAACTTATCGGAAATCCCAATGCTTGCCATTGAAGCTTACTACTGTTCCTATTTATCTCTCGTCAAGGAATTTAAGGCAGCGTTATCACAAATTGTCTGTCTTTACTAAAACCACTCCTTTGGGTGACGGCAGCTTCACCCATTTGAGGGAATTATCACAGATCGCTTCTTCGTTATTTTTTAATTAGCTCCTATCCGCGATCGCCCACAACAAAGAAATAACAATCCTGCCCCTTCTCCCTAATAGAGCCTATATGGCGCTTCGGCACGCGATTAATACTACCAGATGTGACGGTTAATAAACCGGTTATAGGAGGAGTAAACAAGAGAACCGTTCCTGGTTACATAAATAAATAACGATACTAGTCAACAGTACCTGATTCTAACTCAAATCAAATTTACTGTCATTAGATTATAGCTGCTACCGACTGTGTACTAGCATCCAGCGAATTTTCTTTCAGGGTGTTTTTAAGTTTTTCAAAGGAGGTAACCACAGTGATTGACCGATTAATTGAGCTATTCTTAGCACAACGTCAGCTGTTTGCTCCTTGGTTCTTGCCGCTAAGTGGGTTACTTCTAACCTTAGGATTAATTACAAATACATCAACTGGAGAAGCAGCAGCTAATCAACAAAAAGAGCAAACTATTAATTCTGGTGAGGTTGAGATCGCCCAAAATCCTGCGTCATCTGTTTCCATTCCTGATGGCACCTACCTCTACGGGCAGTCCTCACAACCAGAACAGATTGGTCAAGAATATATAGTATTTGAAGCGCGTCAGGGTAAGCTGATTGGTGCCCTGTATCTACCTCAGTCCGAGTTCAGCTGTTTTTACGGTACGGTAGATTCAAAACAAATGAATTTAACAGTTGTCAATCCCTACGACCAAACCGCTTTTTCTCATGCGATCGCTCGCCAACAGCCAATATCCATTGCAGCAGTAACAGATCAGCTCAACCTAGAAAATATCTACGAATCGCTCACTTATCCTTACACGTTGGGGCTGGAAGGATATCAACCTCTTAACCAACTGAGCGATAATGACCAGCGTATTCTGAATACCTGTAGAGATAACTATCAGCAACAGGTTTGGCAGTAGTACTCTTGGCTTTCCTGTACTGGTGGTGGAAAAGGGTGTTTTTGGTAATGGGGAATGGGGAATG
>DNXU01000098.1:9195-15142 GCA_003505715.1 Cyanobacteria bacterium UBA8803
AGCATAGTCGAAGGGGGAATGGGGAGAGTTTTTTTCCGTTTAGCTATTTCAGCAGGTTTTTTATCTGCATTAGCTTCCAAGATTTCAATCCTTTTTGCTAGCCACTGAAAAGCTTATTCTGTAATCATTTGATAAATGGCTCAGGCGGGATTTGAACCTGCGACCTTGGGCTTATGAGTCCCCTGCTCTAACCACTGAGCTACTGAGCCTCGTCTCTCGACAGCTTACTTAATTTAACATATCAACTGCGACCATTGCTATACCGTCAGGAAATATTAGGGGAGCCAGATGGCTCCCTGTGAAGTAAACGTCCCCCGCCATACTGGCAAAGCAGCTGGCGGTGGGACACTAGACTATGACTTCCTAGGCAGAAAGGCCATGGGATTGACTGCTCCACGCCCACCGGGATGCACTTCAAAGTGCAGGTGGGGGCCTGTACTATAACCAGTACTACCCATTTCCGAAATTTGTTGACCCTGGGCAACCTCTTGCCCGCGACGCACCAAAATCCGGTTATTGTGGGCATAGAGTGTCAGGCTACCATCAGGATGTTGAATTTCCACTAAATTGCCATAGCCGCCAGAATTCCAACCAGCTGTAACGACAACACCAGGAGCTGCGGCCACAATTGGCGTACCAATAGGAGCAGCAATGTCAATTCCCTTATGCATCCGTCCCCAACGCATACCATAGCCTGAGGTCAAGACACCCTTGCTAGGCCAAATATACCCATTAAACCGAGCAGGGCTATCTGGCAGGTACATATCTGGGGCTGACAGGGGAGGCAGTTCGGGAGAAACCCTTTGGCCTACTGGCGTCTGTAGCATTGGGTTGTAGCTTTCTGCTGGGGCTGGAGCTACTGCCATCAGTTGCCGTTGGGATGTTTGGGAGGTAGAAGCTGGTGGTGGCACTTCGATGGGAATCGAAGCCTGTTGAGTTTCCTGCTCGTAACGCTTCGGATTAAACTCCGGATTGGTTCGAGACGGTGTAGCTCGGTTTTCTACGCTAGAGACAACTGGCACAGCAGGCACTGCAATATTAGCAGTTGCACTGGTTTCACCAGTTGTTCTCTGACGACGATATTCTTCACGCATCCTCAGGATGTCAGCCCTCAAGCGCTCCACATAGGGATCGGTTTCAGAGTTTACAGACTGATTGCGCTTAGCCTCAACCACGACTCTGGAATTGGCTTGGGCATCAACACCAACAGTAGATTGCGCCACAACTCTAGGTGTAACAGATCGAGGTTGAGACTGCAAAACTGTAGGCACAACAGGCGTAGCGGGGTTGGGCACCGTTGGCACTACTAGAGTGGGTGCGCCAAACACTCTCTGTTCCTGGGCAGAAGCCACGTTATCAGATTTAGTGGTAATGCCAGGGAGTAAAGCGACCGTCTCTACGCCCGTTTCAGTAGACTGAGAACCGGGAATTCTCAGCTGTTGGTTGACGCGAATCAGGTTAGGATTATTCAGCCCGTTGGCTTGAATCAGTTCTGAGCGAGACAAGCCATAACGGCGAGCGATCGCATCAAGTGTATCTCCGGGTTTAACCCGATAGGTATTGTTTGATGGGGTTACTGCCAAGGGTTCAATAACCACTGGTTGTGGTACTGGGGGTTTAGCAGCAGTTTCCGGAGTTTTAACTGGTTCAGTTCCTGGATTCGGGAGGATTAACGGTGGAAGTTCTTCAGACGATGAGGACGCACTTCCTGGGGAAGGTACGGGAATAACTACCGAGGAGGGCGGCCTACTTTCAGATTGCGCACCCACTGCCAGTGAAGCTGCTGTATCCGGAGTGGGCACCGGAATCACTACTGGTAACTGGGTTTGGTTGTTAACTTGTGCTTCCCCCTGGGGTGAGGCTGCCGTTTCCGGAGTGGGAACGGGAATCACCACTGGCAACTGGGGTTGGCTAGCGGTTTCCGATTTCACGGTTGGGGAAGCCGCTATTTGTGGAGAAGGCACGGGAATTACTACTGGACTAGTAGGAACCCTTACCGATGGCTCTGATGCACTTCCTTTAGATTCATTAGGTTCGAGAACTGCCGGCGGCAAATTAACCTTAGGGGTCGCCTCAGCCGTCACTCTTGGCAACCTTGGTGCCGTTTCCAGTTCAGATAGATTGGTAGACTCCTCAGACCTCCACTCCGCCAGACTGTCATTTAAACGGTTCCGCCGCTCTTTTAAACCGTCGAGAGCAGCATCCTGTCTCGCTTTTAAAAGATCATCGACCTTACCAGGAACCGTTACTGATTCACCTACTGACAGCTGACCTGATTCCGACACCGCAGCAGGGATCTGCAACTGGGTCGGGTTCACACCATAAGATTTCGATACCGTCTCAACCGTTTCGCCTGCCTTGACTTGGTGAACGATGCCGTTCACTGAAGGAATTTTTAGGTTTTGTCCAGCGGGCAAAACATGGTTTGATTCAAGCTTGTTGGAAGCTGCAATCGCTTCCGGCTGTACTTTATAAGTTTGGGATATGTCCCAAAGTGATTGTCCTTCCTGTACCTTGTGTTCTACTACAGGAGGCCGGCTAGATTTTGATTCCAATGCCGGTTCTGCTTTGGTGTGCATCGACGATTTCGAGACGGTGGCAACTTCCGACTCTTCTGCTTCTGGAGTCGAAACACTCGTCTCTGGTGTATCGGGAAGATTTGTCACCGTTGGCTCGGCAGCCATCGGCTCTACTGCCATGGCTTCATCCCCTTGTTGGGGCAGCAATAATCCAGAAGCCCCCATGGAGATTGCTAATCCAATCATGGCTGCAGAAGTACGAGCCCGACGGTTTACTTCGGTCGGAATTGCTGCGCCGACCGGATGTTTCCCTACAGAGAGCTTCGATAATCCATCAAAGGAGTCTGCTGCACAGGTCGGAACATGTTTGACCTTCCGCGTAAATGTTCGTTTCAAAAACGACCTCCTAATGTGTGACGAGCACTTAACAGTTCCTGAATGATTTTTTACCAGTCAATCGGACAATTTGCCTAAAATGTGATCTAGATCACGGACAGGGAGCAAAAGCATGATTAGGCAAGAGTAACCTGCTTTTTTAATTTAGACAAGCTGACATGACCGGGTAAATTTCTTTTCCTTGACAGCCACCGCTGGAGTCACCCTTCATTACGCAGTAACTATGTACCTCAGGGAGGGAAGATGCTGACAATAGACACGGCTTATATTCGTGCGGCAGCATACCAAGGCTTGTGCATAGAACATACAGACCGGGCAGGCTTTCCTCCGGAATACAACTAGAGATTAAAACAAAACTCAAGCCTGTTTGCTGAGAATGGGGTCTCCAGAACATCGTGCATTCGCTCTTGTCTAGGAACGGATTCATTACAGACGGAACTTTAAGCAACTCTTGGGTAAGAAAACAACCGTAGAATCTTAGCAGTTTAGGCCCTAGTATCGCTAGTTGCTCAGCATCCGATCCGAGGCAAAAAATCCTGCTTTTCCTTGCCATCAGGTGCTTTTAGCCACTTGAGATCTACTAATTGGGGATCAAAAAAAACTATCAGTCTACTCTCCCTAGTTCCTTCAGGCTTTATAGAAATTTCTTATAACTGGAACACAATTTTCGTATTGCAGATAGCTGAATTGTCCCTACGTAATTCTGCGTATAGAGATAAATCAACCCGATTAAGGCAGTAAACTATCCCTATGTCTCTAATCTTCATTAGTTCGCATTAAATCTTAGAGAGATTAAATACATTTATATACATATATAAATAAAGTGTTAAGACTCGATACGGACAAATCAGCTCAGCTTGAGTTTGCTTAACCAGTAACTTCCGAAAATCCTACTCTGGTTGGTCTAAATAATACTTAAAAGCGATGATTAAAGACTAACTTGAATATAAGGTAGACTTCGGCGTGATCTCACCGTCGAAGCCTCACGCCGAAGTCCGAACTGCACGGTAGTTGAGCTTGTCGAAACTTATCCCAAATAGCCTAACTGACGACGCGCCTCAAATAAACCGACCGCAGCACTAACGGAAAGGTTCAAACTGCGAACCCCTGGTTGAGTCATTGGGATAAAGACCGTAGATCCACAGGCATCTAATACATGAGGAGGCAGACCAGTCGTTTCACTACCAAACAACAACCAGTCATCAGGATTAAACTGGAATTTAACATAACTGTATTTTCCTGAAGTACTAAAGCCAATCCACCGCCCGCCTAGAGGTTTGTATGTCGAAACAAAGGCATCCAGCGATTCATGGTAATGCAGATTGACGTAAGGCCAATAATCCAGTCCTGCTCGTTTTAGGTAGCGATCGCTAATTTCAAAGCCTAATGGCCCAACTAAATGTAGCTCTGTGCCCGTAGCAGCACAGGTGCGAGCAATATTACCCGTATTTTGGGGAATTTGGGGGTGAACTAGGACTACTCTTACCATGATCTGCCCATTATCCCAGACATCCTTGGGGGAGCTGAGGAATTGTTGGCTTCATGCTCCAGAACGTTTCATTGCGCAGTTTAGTCTAAAAAGGCAATATTTTTCATTCTAAAGCTTACCCTAGAGCCGTCTTAATCTCCCTATAAAAAAACTTAATATATATTTTTTTAATATTAGGGGGGCAGGATAAATTGATTAGATATTGTGATTTTTCTAGCCGACAACTACCTACTGAAACTTAAAGGTTCTTTGTTAAGAAATATTAATCAGATGGTAGTTAAGCATTATTTATTTTTAAGAATAGTCCTTAAACAACCACTGGCTGGCAGAGTTTGTCTTCTAGTTCCTTTTCTTGCTCCGCCATCGCTTGAATTCCTTGGAAGATGACTTGGTAGCTTTCCAGGCCAACTGAGTGTAACTGTAACCACTGCTGGGCAGTGTTACCTTGACGCAGAATTTTCTTGAGGGGAGAGAGAAAGCAGCTAAAACCTCGCTGCTTAGCAATCGGCCAAACCTCTTGATAAATTTCCTCAATCCAATCTCTGGCTAAAATCGTTCTGCCATCTTGCCAATGCTTGAGCTGGGCATCCAAACTGGATTTAGCAGCAGCGGCTTCATTGGCATCAGTTAGTGCCACCAAATCTTCAGCACGTCTGGATGCTGGTAAAGTACTACGCTCGAGGGGATCGAGACTGGGTTCGTCAAATAGCTGAATTAGACGTGCTTCGAGTAATGCCGTAACCGATAACAGGGCGATGGGATCGGCAATTAAATCACAGATTCTCAGTTCTAGGCGGTTGAGATCGTAAGGGCGTCGGTTACCATTCGGTCGAACTGAAGACCAAAGATGACGGACATTGCGCATTGTCCCAGCTGCTAGTTGCTCTTCAGTCCAGTTAATGAAGTGAGCGTGGCTTTCAAATAAGGGAACTTCTGCGGGTGTCTTGGGAAAGATTGCCCAGCGAGTAGAGTGATAGCCCGTTGGATGTCCGTCCAGGAAAGGGGAAGAAGCACTCAGAGCAAGCAAGAGGGGGGCTTCTACCCGAATCAAACGGCAAGCTCGCATGAGCATTTCTGGGTCAGAAATACCAATATTAATGTGGACGCTAGCCGTGACTACTTTGGTGCCGTAGGTTTGCTCAATGTAGTCGTGGTAAGGGTTATTGGGATCGGAACGATAAAAGCGATCGCTTCTACCCAAAGACAAGGTGCTACCTGGAATCAGGGTGTAATTTCCCAAACGTTGTAAATACGTCCGCAGTTGCTGCCGAGGACGCACTAAGGCACAGAGCAAACGGTCATAGCAGCATAACGGTGCAGTGGTATATTCCACGTTGCGGCTATCCGGCTCTCGCACGAATCCATCTAGGGACGCCACAATCCGATCGGAGAGACCGACAATTTCCCCTGCGGGCGTGCCGGTGTACATTTCAATTTCAAAGCCTTTCGATAGCAGCACGGTTTTTGTTGAACCTGGGTAGAGCACTCTTAAAGTGTATCAATCAAGTTGGAATGATGGAGGAGAGGGAGAGGGATGAGGGAT
>DNXU01000098.1:15249-20809 GCA_003505715.1 Cyanobacteria bacterium UBA8803
TGAGGGATGAGGGATGAGGGGCTGGGAACAGATATGGCTAGTACAGCGCTGCGGAAATAATATCAAGTTACTAGTTCTCTTAGAGTTGATATTGGCGATAAACTTCGCTAGCAGCGCGGTGGAGGAGGGAGTGGCGGTAGATAAGGGCTTTGAGGTCGTCGCTATAGCCGCCACCGATGACGCTGGCAACGGGATAGCCTCCAGCAACGCAGGTACTTAGAACTTGCATCTCCCGACGGTAGAGTCCTGTATCGGTGAGGGCTAGTTTGCCGAAGCGATCGCTGGCATGGGGGTCTACTCCGGCATCGTAAAGTACCAAATCTGGCTGAAGGTTAGAAAGTAAGTCAGGAAGATATCTGGCTAGGGTTTGCAGGTAGGCATCGTCATCCATCCCTACGGGTAGGGGAACGTCTAAGTCACTTTTTTGTTTGGTGCCAGGGAAGTTGACTTCGCAGTGCATGGAGAAGGTAAAGACGCTCGGTTCATCTTGGAAAATAAAAGCAGTACCGTCTCCTTGATGAACATCAAGGTCAATGATAAGAATTTTTTGAGCCAGTCCTAAGTGTTGGAGAACCCGGGTAGCAATGGCTAAATCGTTAAAGATACAAAATCCCGATCCATAACTGGGAAAGGCATGATGAGTACCTCCAGCTGTATTACAGGCTAAACCGTACTTGAGAGCGAGTTGGGCGGTGAGGATAGTACCCCCTACCGCAGTGCAGGTACGCTTAACGAGGGCAGGACTCCAAGGTAAACCGATGCGGCGCTGGGCTTTGGGGTCGAGAGTGCCGTAATAGTAGGATTGGATATAGTCTGGAGTGTGAACTAGCCCGATCCAGTCGGTTGAAGGAGGTTTGGGAAGGTGGAATTGTGCGGGAGTGGCAACATCATCTGTGAGGAGGAGTTGGTAGAGTTGCTTGAATTTGGGCATGGGGAAGCGATGCCCTGGTGGGAGTGGAGCGACGTAATCGGGGTGGTAGATAATTGGTAAGTCTATCAAAATCTTAATCCCCTGAAACGTACCTGGTGCCAGAAGGCTGAAGGGAAGAAAGCTTCTACAGTAAGCTTTTTAAGCTTTACAAGGATTTATGATTGTTTTTTGTGGTTTCAGCTTTAGCTTGATTAGTCTCTATTACCTCTTGCAACCTAGTAATAACAAAATCTCGGTCTAGGTAAGACAACAAAGCACCCGCCTTGGGGCCGCGCTCTTTACCTAAGAAAGATAAGTAAACGGCTTTGAAGGCAATAGATTGTTGAATCTCTACTTCTTTAGAGGTGGAAAATAAGGTAGTTTGTAACTCCTCACTACCCCATGCTTCTACATTTGCTAAATTCCCTATTAATTTTTCCAAGTAAGCCACTTGCTCTTGAGTCAATTCACCTGCTTTCTCAGGAACTCGCTCCAGATACAGAACTAACTTTTCTTCCTCATCAGCATAGTCTTGCAACCACTTCTTAGCTGTAGCAATCCTTTGATTGACAATTTCCGAATCAAAGTCACTCAAAGCTTGATTACTCCGCTGCTCTACCTCTTTTTTAATATCAAGGTGGGGAATCTGGAGTAGTGAAATTAGCGTGCTGAAATCAAAAGGGTGATAGGGTCTAATCTCATCACCGCATTGGGCGTAAAACAGCGGCATTAAGTCTTCAGGTAATTTGGCTGGCTCTGGATTAGACTCTAACTGAGTTTGATATTTACCGATGAGCGTATCGTAGTCTCTCAAAAGACGGGTAACTGTTTCGTAATTAGGTGCAAAGTTGATAACAGTGCGCGGTTGAGTCCGCAGCATCAAAAATCGTAGTAGTTCGGCAGGAAGTAACTCGGCAATTTCCTTAGCACTTGACCCTACACCCTTGGATGAACTCATCTTCGTACCATTGACGAGAATAAATTCGTAGGGTGAATGGAAGGGGGGTTGTTTTTTTAAGACCTTACGGCAAATGGCATTGGCGACATCGCGGGAACCTCCTTTTTGGGAGTGATCCTTACCTGCCATTTCGATAGTTACGCCCAACAGTTCCCACTTGGCAACCCACTCAACTTTCCAAGGTAGCTTGCCATTGCCATCAAAGGGAGAAACCCAACCGGAGTGTCCGCAACCCTTCACCCAGTCGGTGGCCTCCGGCTTGCAGGTGTAAAATACTTCTGAACCATTGTAATCTGTGGTAACAGTGGTAGCGATTTTGCCACACTTTTCACAAACTACTTGAAAGGGATACCAGTTATTGGGGCGCTCGGCCTTGCTTACCTCTTTATAGGCTTCTCTGACCAGGTGAGCGTTTTTGAGAAAAATATCGATATAAGGATTCAGCTTACCAGAGCGATACAGATCCCGCAGGTAGTAAACCTCTGGCCTAATTCCCAGATAATTAAAGACCTCTAGGAATTCATCCATAAAATAGCTGGCATAATCACTGGCTGTCTCTCCAGGAGAAGGCACGTTACACAGGGGAAAGCCAAGATAGGGCGAAAACTTCTCCCGGTCGAGGTACTTAGGCACCGTATCCAGGGCATCGTAGTCATCTACGCCGTACAAGAATTTTACGGGCTTTCCTGCGTGTTTCAAGGCTCGGTAAATAACATCATGAATAACCACGCCTCGCAAAGACCCGACATGAACTCTTCCGGAAGGGGTCTTGGAGTCGTTAACCACTTGGTCGCCTTGTGCATCAGCAGCGATTTTGTCAGCCCAAAACATTTTTTATTTGCATCTGTTTACAGTCTTTATATTTTAGCCTCATAGTAGCCCGAGGGAGAGGGAGAGGGAAAGGGAGGGAAGTCTCTTGTACAAGCTTTGCGATCGCGCAATGTGGAGAATTTAGGCAAAAGCCTCCCAAATTTGAGAGGGACAAGAGAGGCATAAACTTCCAGTTCTCCCTAAGGTTGGAAGGCTAGGGGGGCTTTTGCCTAAGTCCTAGATTAGAGACAACTTGTTCTTCAAATTAAACTAAAAATTCCCCACCCAGGCCAAACCTAGGTAGGGAACAAGCAATCAGATTTCTTTGTACAGATTGTTTGTAGTAGGGACTTTAGTCCCTGAAAATGCTGTATTGCCAACCACTTTCATTGGTTACTACGAACCTTTTATACAAGGCAAGACGCTACCGGACAGGATGTCAATTCTAACCAACCAACTCAGTTGCTCGCTTGGCCAAATTCTCCGCCGTTAACCCATTAAATCCCATCAATTGACCCACCGTCGCTGTTGTTTCCCCTCGTTTCCAGGCAAAGGTATCCCGCTTACAATTACTCCGTAACATAATCGGTTCTAACATGCCACTCGTACCGCCACTGACACCAATTAAAGCATCCCCACCAAACAATCTTTCAAATCCTTCATCATCTAAGAAGTGGCTATCTTGTTCGGTGCAGGTTTCCCATGCCACATCATCAGGACGGTATAAGCGGCGAGGGCTAATTATCGAAATAATGCGCACCCCAATTCCTTCATTTTCTAAGTGAACTGCTGCATCAAACACTGGAATTAAAGTCATATCGCCAATTACAGCAAATACCACTTTCTTTCTCCCTTCACTTTCATGCAGTACTACCCCGCCATCCTTCAGTGCTTGGCGGGTTTGTTCAAAGGTAGTGAGAACGGGTAAGGGTGACTTACTTGCGGTAATGGTAATTCCTTTATTCTTGGTAGTGAGCGCCCACTCATAACAAGCTTGGATACTATTTGCATCGCAAGGAAATAGAGGAAAAATATTGCCATTCCGCATCATCGCAGCAAAGTAGTTTTCAATCTCCGGACGCTGGTGAGTCCAACCATTGCGTCCTTGTTCCAAGGCTCCAGCTGTAAATAACGTAATGGTAGAAGGAGTAGGACGGCGCAATTCGGCCATCGCTTGAGTTACCGTCTGCCAGATGGGTAAGCCATTGATGGCAAAAGATTCGTAGGAACACCAGAGGGTACGTGCCCCAAATAATGCTAAGCCTACTGCTAACCCAGCACAGGCATCCTCGCTTAAAGGTTCGTAAACCTGACCCTTTGGCCCTTGGAAATAGGTATCGTCAGGGGTGGGGTGAATAATTTTGAGGGCAACGTTAATATTATTAATTCCAGAGGCTGCATTCCCATCTGCATTAGAAATGATGAAGTTGGGGTCATGCTTACCGACATGGGCAACTAACGATCCCATCGCCGTGGTTGCGACTTGTTTTTCTGCTTTAATCGGAAATTCCTGTAAGGGTAATTGGCCTAAATCTGGCAGAGGTAATTCTTTTTCGGTGACTACATGGCGGGATGCAGGGCCACCCCCTGCTCTTTCAAAGTTACTACGTACCAATTGCCACGCTTGTGGGGGTAAGGCACGGGCTTGAAGAGCGCTCACCACATCCTCATTGTCTAAGGTATGGTGAGCGTAGAGGTTGTGGGATTTTGCTCCTCGGTCATGCACTCCTGCACCTTTGAGCTGTTTGACGATGAGTACGGTTAAGGTGCCACTAAGCGCGGATCTAGCAGCTTTGTCTGTTGCTTCCAGTACTGCTTTGGTAAACTCCAACCGCTTTTCTAAGGAAAACTTGGTGCTATCAACATATTCACCAGGTTGATTGGCATCGTCATAGTCTTTGGCATTAACTAAGATGACCTCTTCAAAACCATTACCCTGCCAGTATTTAATCATTTCCTCGTTGGGTTTGGTGGACACCATACTGTGGTGTTCTTGGGAATAGCCGTTCCAAACCAGGATGGGGAGGAAGTTGGTTACCTCTGGATAGGCGGTGTGGAAGTGGGCTATGCTGCTCATTACATAAGGCTCGCCTAAACCACCATCGCCAATGGTGACGGGGAATAACACATCAGGGTGGAGTAAGGCTCCTGCCATGGCAAAATGTTGCCCTTGTCCTAAAGGCCCAGCCGGGTTCAGCAGTCCAGGAATTTGGCCGGAAAGGTGCCCGAGGAGTCCGTGCATTTCCCGAAAGCGTTCTCGCAGCTGCTGTACTGTATTAATTCCCATGTCCTCTAGAGAGCGATCTAGGAACGTCGTGCTGTAGAAACCGGGAGCGTGATGCCCAACTTCGGTAATGATGTTCTTGTAACCCAGCATAACCAATGCGGCGATGCCTTCAGCAATGCTGGCAAACCCTCCTGGGTGGCCGGAAGCTTTAGATGCGGTAACTTGTAAGATCAGGTAACGGAGGGCGTCGGCAGCTAGGAGGGTTTGGAATACAGCTGCTGGCTCTGAGGGAGAAGCGATCGCTACTTTGTTCTCAGCAATGGCAGGTGTTCCACCATAGGCTTCAAAACCTGGAAAGGTTTGCCCAAAATATTGAATGCCTTCGCAAAAGGCTGGGGTAGTTGACGTAGCTTTTGGGGTGGTTGCGGTCATGCCGAGTACCTTGTTGTTTATGAGTTGGCCTTAATTAAGTTAATAAAAATTTTATAACTTTTTTTGCAACATTAATGTTGTTAAAGTTTATTTATTAAAAGCTATATAGCTATTAAAAGCTTGAACTTAAATCGAAATGCCCCCTCGCACGAGAGAGGCGAGAGGGCAATACTGCTAGTTAAGTCCAGACTAAATATAGCCATGGTGCGTTAGCTTTCGCATA
>DNXU01000098.1:20880-23506 GCA_003505715.1 Cyanobacteria bacterium UBA8803
AGGTTGGGGGGTTAGGGGGGCATATTGTTTTTGCTCGTAGTCCTATAGCAATCGATTTAATTGTTCGACTAGGGGATTTTTCTGGCGCTGTTTCATATCCCTGTAGGTTTGTACCAAGTCAGCTGCCATTCTATTTTCTATTTCGTCAGCTTCTGCCCTAGAAATGCAGGGTTGAGCGAATGCTTGATTCTGCTCTTGGTGAAATAAGGTAGCAGCTAATTCTTCCAATAGCCTTTCATCCAAGGGTTCCTCGGTTCGATCGCTAGCTAGAGCAGCTCTTAACTGAGCTTTAGCCTTGTGCTTGATTAAAGCCCGCATGGGATAACGATTACCAGTTGCTGGCATAATTTTTGCCTCTTTTCGCAGCACCACTGTACTTAGAATAAGATAAACTTAGACTACAATATATAAAGTAATATTAAAATCTGATTAATCTAAACTTGCCGTGAAATTGTCATTGAGCAAAATAATCAAAACCTCTCAGGTGCAAACCATCGTGGCCGACAGCCTCACAGTTTTCTGGGGAGAGTGGTTGAAACTGCGGGTACGACTTGTACAAGTTGCGGCCACTGGGCTGGTATCGCCACTTATTTATATTTTAGGGTTTGGTTTAGGATTGGGCAGTGCCTTGGATGCGGCCATGAAACCTGCTGCGGGTGCTAACTATTTGGAGTTTATTCTGCCGGGGATGGTGGCGCTGTCTTCGATGACGATTTGTTTTGGGGGCACAACCTTTTCGATTTGTGGCGAACGGCTTTACACTAAAACCTTTGAAGAAACTCTATTGATGCCCGTGCATCCCCTGGCCTTGTATTTGGGCAAAATGCTAGCGGGTATCCTGCGGGGGATAATGACCTCTGCTTCGGTAATCTTGATCGCCGTAGTATTCACTGGTAAAGTTTGGAGTTTTCTCAACCCCTTATTTTGGCTACTACTGATACTCAATTGTGCAGTTTTTGCAGGTTTAGGGGTAATTGTTGGTTTAAATGTCAAGTCTCTGGAAGCGGTTGGTCTTTACAATAACTTTTTAATTGTGCCGATGTCGTTTTTAGGAGCGACGTTTTTTGACCCCAAAACCTTACCCTTAGGGTTGAAAGTGATTGTTTATCTGCTACCCCTGAGCTATACCAGCACTGGACTCCGAGCGGCTGCCTATTTGCCCCTATCCGAGTTTCCCTGGTATTCTATCCCAATTCTGCTGGTGGTAGCGATCGCACTAGCTGTGAGGGGCGCTCATAAGTTTGCTCACCAGCAGGATTAATAGGGAGAGGGATAAAGGGGTGAGGGAGTTAGGGGGTGAGGGGTGAGGAGAACTCTTTAATTTCTTATTCCCTGTTCCCTATTCAGAATGAGAGATGTTTAGAATGCTAGCTTCCCACTTCCTAGGGAGTCAGTATGGCACAATGAGAAGCGTCATCAAGATTAGCTATCAGGTATATCGAAGTGAGTCCGACTGCCCAAGCGCCCATGACTGCTCGCCGCGTGGTGTTTCCCTTCACCGCTATTGTGGGTCAGGAAGAAATGAAACTAGCTCTGTTGCTGAATGTAATCGATCCCAAGATTGGCGGGGTGATGATTATGGGCGATCGCGGTACAGGCAAATCTACCACTATTCGGGCATTGGCTGACTTGTTGCCAGAAATTGACGTGGTTGCCGATGACCCTTTCAACAGCGACCCCAATGACCCGGATTGGATGAGTTCAGATACCTCTCTTTCAAATTCAAGCAAAATTGTCAAGAAAAAAGTCCCGATGGTTGACCTCCCCTTGGGGGCAACTGAAGACCGGGTATGCGGGACTATTGACATTGAAAAAGCCTTGTCAGAAGGGGTGAAAGCATTTGAACCCGGACTGCTGGCTAAAGCCAATCGCGGTATTCTGTATGTAGATGAAGTCAACCTGCTAGACGATCACTTAGTTGACGTACTGCTAGACTCCGCTGCCAGTGGTTGGAATACTGTAGAACGGGAAGGCATTTCCATTCGCCATCCGGCTCGCTTCGTATTGGTAGGTTCTGGTAACCCCGAAGAAGGAGAACTGCGACCGCAACTGCTCGATCGCTTCGGGATGCACGCGGAAATCCACACGGTTAAAGAGCCAGCTTTGAGAGTAAAAATTGTAGAAGAACGGGCAGAGTTTGACCAAAACCCCCTAGAGTACATTCAAAAACACCAATCTGCTCAAGAAGTTTTACAGCAGCAGATAGTGACCGCTCAAGAGAAACTCCCTCATGTTGAAATGGAGTACGACTTACGAGTAAAAATTTCTGAAGTCTGCTCGGAACTTGATGTAGATGGACTGCGGGGTGACATTGTAACTAACCGAGCAGCTAAGGCAATTGCGGCTTTTGAAGGACGTACCGAAGCCACGGTTGATGATATTCACCGCGTTATTGTTTTGTGTCTGCGTCACCGACTGCGCAAAGACCCTCTCGAGTCCATTGACTCGGGGTATAAGGTGGAAAAAGCCTTTAGCCGGGTTTTTGGGTTGGAAATAACTTCCGAGGAATGAACTTCTACACCTGTAGGGGCGAGTCGCCTTAACAGAGTAAATAGTGTGATATGATGTCCGGCAAATCACCCATAATAAAACCTGTAGCAGGCCGGGTTTCGACTACGCTCAACCC
>DNXU01000098.1:23688-24315 GCA_003505715.1 Cyanobacteria bacterium UBA8803
GTGTTTAACCGGACATGATATGAGGCACCTCTTCAGCAGCTCTTCCTTTGATTTGAAAACCCATTGTCGGTTCATAAAGGCGTATTCAGAAAAGTACAGATTAAATTAGCCCTTTCCTCTGCCTTCTTTAACCGCATAAAAACCATACTGGATAAACATAATTTTTGAGGTCTAGAAGCTATCTTTAAGGTAACAGCATAGGTAGTATTATCTGAAGCTCTTCTTTTGTCTACTATCACGCTGGTGATATCGCTTAGGGGATATTCTACAACTTTTGTCCATAACAATTTTTGAGATTTGAAAATTAACTTTCCAGCTTTTTTATCAAACCAAAGTGTATTCTTAGGAAGAAAGAACACAAATATAATGCCTACAGTCAGGCAAACAGTAAGGAAAATTAGACTATATAAGCTTGGGAAAGAGTTGGAAGTAATTAGTAGAAATAGACCCAAGCAACCCAAACTTAAAAAGATACTACCAATCAATCTGCCTAACCAAATCCCTACTGTTGAGTCGATAAGAGTCAGATTAGTTGAAGTATGCTCTAAAATTTTCATAGGGCTGAGGACTCTCTGCGCTTGGGTCTTTGCCAATTAAATGCCCATACTAAGGGACTGCCAAAGAATA
>DNXU01000098.1:24383-28586 GCA_003505715.1 Cyanobacteria bacterium UBA8803
CTCGCCCCTACAGTTGGATACTTGTTTATTGGGGAGTCCCTATTATTCTGGCTCGTTGCTCGGAAACAGCCCTGGTCGTACTCGGAGAGTTGTGGTCTTACCCTGGCGGTTCACTTCAACTTCTAAATTAGCACCTACCTCACTGGCTTCGACACGCTGCTGCACGTCGTTGGCTGTCTCAATTGTTTGCCCGCCCACTTTTTGGATAATATCTCCAGGTTGAAGTCCAGCTTTTTGGGCAGGTGAGTTAGGGACGACACGGACGATCAATACGCCCTTGTCTCGGGTAACTTTGAAGCCAGCCTCATTGTCCTGATTGATTTCTTTGCGCAACTCCGGTGTGAGAGTCACCATCTGAATACCAAGATAGGGATGCTCTACTCTACCCTTGGTTAATAGCTGATTAGCAATTCGCTGTGCAGTTTCAATGGGAATTGCAAAGCCCAATCCCTGAGCATTAGCGCGAATGGCTGTATTCATACCAATGACTTCGCCTCTGGCATTCAAAAGAGGCCCCCCGGAATTGCCGGGATTGATTGCTGCATCCGTTTGAATAAAGCTGACTCGCTTTTCCGGAACGCCCACCTGGGAACTCGATCGCCCCAAAGCACTGATGATGCCAACGGTTACGGTATTATCTAAACCGAGGGGGTTGCCGATCGCGATCGCCCACTCTCCGGGAATTAAATTTTCAGCTTTGCCCAGACGTACCTTTGGTAAATCGTTCGTCTCTATTTTGACGACAGCCACGTCAGTTACTGGATCTGTACCCAACACTTTGCCTTCAAACGTTCGGCCATCCTTGAGGGTAACTTTCACTCTTTGAGTACCATCAACCACATGGGCATTAGTAATAATGCGCCCATCGGCACTAAGAATAAATCCCGAACCCGTGCCTCGCTCCACCCGTTGATCTGGGTTTGGCATCTCATTACCAAAAAAACGGCGGAAGAAGGGGTTTTTAAACGCTTCTGGTATCTCTGCCGATACTGGACGCGCAGCATCAATTCTTACCACTGCTGGTCCAGTTTGCTCGACTGCTTTGGCAATAAAATTGAGGTTTTCGTCGCTAGATCGACTTGGTGGTTGGGCAGAGAAGCGCTCTAATACAGCTGGTACTACCTCCGGACGGCCTTCCACCTGCTCCTCTGCCATGAGATAGCGGCTGCCTAAAACGCCTGCTCCACCGCCTAAGCCCAGCAAAGTCAGATAAACAGTCAGCTGCTTCAAGGATAAACTCATGGCCTTTGAAACTCAACGATAGTTTTTGCAGGTGCTTACTTTGTAGTATTGCAACCAGCAATTTCTGCCTTGTTACTGCCTCAATTGTACCTGACATAAAGGGAGACAGGACAGGGAGACGATATGAGCTGGAGGAGCGTCAGGAGGCTGAGGGATTTTCGGGAGAACAGTCTTCCATGTTTGATTGTAATTAGTGTAAGAGTATTGCTCTTAACATGCGATCTATCTGAGGGATAGTTTATTCTCATCAATTAGAGAGTTTCCCAGCCTTCGCAGCTCCCCCATCTGCCCCTGGCTCCCTCAACTTCCTCTTCGATTAAGCGATCGCAAAGCCCGTGGATCGCTTTTGTTGGTGGATGGGAATTTTGATCTGGAACTCCGTGCCTTGTCCCGGTGCGGAAAAACACTCAATCTGTCCGCCATGTTTTTCTACCACAATCTGATAACTGATCGACAAACCCAAACCCGTACCTTTGCCAACGGGTTTCGTTGTGAAAAACGGATCGAATAGACGCTGGCGTACTGCCTCGCTCATACCAGAACCGTTATCCCTAATTCCAATCACTGCATAGGTCTTCAAGGAGGAAGATTCAATCGTATTTTTTAAACTGTAAACTTCCTCTAGCCAAGTGTGAATGACAATCGTCGGGGAGGGGGTAGAGTATTTAGAATTGCCAATTGCTAATTGTAAATTTTGGGTTCTTGATTCTTCTAGGGCATCGATTGCATTACTGAGAAGATTCATAAACACCTGGTTAAGTTGCCCCGGATAACATTCCACTGGAGGGAGATTAGCATACTGCTTAACGACTTTAATTTCCGAGTATATCGGTGTTGATTTCAGCTGATTCTGCAAAATCAGCAGGGTGCTATCTAGTCCCTCGTGAATATTGACCGATTTCATCTCCGCTTCATCTAAGCGCGAGAAGTTCCGCAAGGACAGCACTAAGTCACGGATGCGATCAGCTCCCAGTTTCATGGAATTGATCAGTTTAGGCAGGTCGGTTCTCACAAAATCCAGGTCAATGACCTGAGCTGCTTCCTGGATCTCTGCTACTGGATTGGGATAGTTCTTTTCATAAAGTTGCAACAGGTGCATCATATCCTGGATATATTGACTAGCATAAGCAATATTGCCATAAATAAAATTAACTGGGTTGTTAATTTCATGAGCTACACCGGCAACCAATTGCCCCAGAGAAGACATTTTTTCGGTCTGAATTAGCTGACTTTGATAGGAATGCAGTTCCTGGAGAGTTTGGCGCAGCTTGTGTGCTTGTTTTTTCAATTTGGCTTCGCTTTTCCGCAATGCTGCCTCTACCCGTTGCCGTTCTAAAATATCCTGCTTGAGCTGCAAGTTGGCTTGGGTTAGCTCAGATGTTCTTTGCTCAACTTCTATTTGCAAGCGATCGCGAGACTCGAGCAACTCTAACTCAGCTCGCTGGCGCTCAACAATCTCATACCGTAGCCGCTCGTTAGTCTGCTTTAATGCAGAGGTTCGCTCTTCCACCATCTGTTGCAACAGTTCAATCACACCGTACATATCCGCCGGGTTGAGGACTTGTAGCAAGCTGGTTTGGGAAACAATTCCGACAAGTTCTCCCCGATCGCTCGTGACTACTAGGCGTCGAACGTGATGGCGGTGCATTTGTTCGTGAGCCACCCACAAGGCATCGCCGGGATAAAGGCAAAATAATGGTGTACTCATTACATCACGAGCAACCATGCGCGATAAATCCAGCTCCAGGGCCTGAAATTGTACGATGTCTCGCTCTGTAACAATGCCAACGGGGATTTGTGATTGATTGTTGGTTGAGAGGGCAGATTGACAAATAACAACACAGCTAACCTGATGTTCTGTCATCAATTGGGCTAACTGTAAAACTGAAGAGTTCACAGGAGCGTGAATGACTTCGCTTGTCATTACATCTTGTACGCACCGCAGTCGAGTGAGGAGATTGACAGGTTGCAGCGAGCGGCGAATACTGTCGTGAGTGACAATGCCTATCGGTTGTCCTCGATCGTCCACGATCGGTAGGTGGCGAATACGATGTTGGCGAAATAGCCCTAGAGCTGTAAAAATGTCATGATTCGGAGACTGCTGGAGTGTAATTATCGGTTGCCTGAGGATGTCAGCAATTTTCACACTAGATAAGGGAATGCCCTCTGCTGCAAGTCTGACGATATCCCGCTCTGTGAATACTCCAACCAGTTGCAAACCGTCCATTACCAATACACAACCACCAGCGGTATTGGAAATATCGATAACTTCCTCCTCTTCCTGAGAGATACAAGAAATTTTATCGATACCGACCTGTACTCTATCGCTCTCTCTACCCAAACCGCTACTAGGTAGCCTACAACTGCGAAATCTGCTCATGAGAGCCAAGACATCCACCAGCGGGGTGCCTGGTGCCACGGTCAGAAAATGAGAGTCAATTGCTGGGTCCAGAGATAAGGAATTCGGGAGCAGACCATTGGGCTGCATGGGCAATGTTTATTAGGGTTAGCATTGGTGTAGCCTGGAATTTTTAAGTAGCGTTTTCCGCTGCTTTGGACAGCCTTTTCCCAAAAACAAGAGTAGGCTCGGGGTAAGGATTATACTACCATGCAAGTATATAGGAATCCCCTGACTAGGTAATACAGGCCATTTTAAGCCTTAATTCCACTAGCATCCCCGTATTTGTTTAGATATCGCAATAAATCATTATATTAAGGTAACACTTTTTTACATTTTTGCCCTTTTGGCCTCGATTTCCTTGGCAACGGATTTGGCCACTGATGTAACGGATATAACGGATTTGTTAACACAAAACCAATGATCAGTTAGACTCCCATAGCCCCTTGTCTAAGACAATAGATGAAAATATTTTTCCCTCTCACTATTTTCAGATTAGGCACCATAAGGAATCACGGGCAACCAAGGAATAAAAATAATTCACCCCCTAACCCCATGACT
Organism: Cyanobacteria bacterium UBA8803; assembly: GCA_003505715.1. Classification (GTDB taxonomy): domain Bacteria; phylum Cyanobacteriota; class Cyanobacteriia; order Cyanobacteriales; family Coleofasciculaceae; genus UBA8803. Next base: position 28,585 of record DNXU01000098.1, read on the forward strand.
CC
>DNXU01000552.1:0-1683 GCA_003505715.1 Cyanobacteria bacterium UBA8803
TTAAAAGTTACCAATTCCCAATCCCCCTTCGGCTATGCTCAGGGTCAACCAATTCCCAAAAAACTGATTATGCCAGTTCAGGGTGCGGAAGGTGGGTTCTATTAGTCGCCCGAAACACGCACTGTGTAGATCGCGGCATTCGCTCCGCGTTGTGCGAAGAACCTTAGTTCACCGGTGGCCGCCAGGTAGGTGCGATCGGCGTAGTACATCTTGGCTGGCGTGCCGACCTTGACACCAGGTATTGCGAGATCTCTCAGCCGATAGAAATAACCATTCTCTGTATTGACAATAGTCATTACATTGCGTCTATCAACTACGGCCATTAGTCTGCGTCCGGAAATCGGTGGCGCAACGGCCACAGTCCACGCTCCCTTATACATACTCCAAAGACTGTTTGACTGTGTCTGGCACGACGGTGTGGTCACGTTGTAGATCTTTCGGTAGAACACGATAGGCATCCCTTTGAGAATAGATACTGAAGCTTCCCCGGTGAGCCAACGGGTCTTGAAGAGCGCATCGGCGGTGGACACACGTATTGGCAGCGCGGATATCGTTGCACCCGAAGCTCGCTTCCAAGTGTTTCCGCTATCATCGGAACGCGCATAGACCACATCGGTATGGCTGGAGGTAGAGTTGAGCTTCCCGTCGCAGTAATTGAGGCCGGAGTTATCGTTGTTGATCGTTGCGCTCAAATGGATACGATTGGCGTTATCGACCTCAAACCCCACCATCAGACCCTGGTATGCTGTTCCACCCGATCCATTGTCTTCCCAAAAGATGAGTTTCTGCTTGGGAAAGTTCGATACCAGCGGTGTTGTACCCCCAAGCGCCTGCCATTTCCTGGTGTCGCTATTGTACCGGGCGGCTCCTAGTCCGATTTTCCCCGCCACCCAGCTGCCATCACCGGATCTCTCCCATTGTCGTGAAACTGCGAAGAGGACGCCATTGCGATCCGGGATGAACTGAAGATATGAGAACCCGTATCCCGGAAGCACCCTTGATGAGTCGTTGCCGACAAAGGTGAACGAAGTAATGTCCTCAGGGTTGTTCGAGACCCAGTAAAGACATCGAGACTTTCTGAGCGCATCTATCTTGATATGGTCGGTGTTGGCATGGGGGTGGTGATGCATGTCGCCAGCTACATGAATAAATCCTTTGTTGTCTATTCCCAGTGAGAACTTGCTGTGGCCGTCATCCCGGACTTTGTAATTGGGATCGGGGTGAAGGTACTTAACCTGGACTGCCTTGGTTTTCTCATTGATCTTGACTATGCGAGGTCTAAGCGCAGTGTCAACTACGACGACGTACATGAAACCCTTGTAGGTGGCCAGTTGTTGGTTGTATTGAGTGAAGTTAATCTTCCCTGTCAATCCCGAAGCGGCTTCCCATTCTTTGACAAACTCTATTTGTTCCGCCTGCGCGGAGTATTCAGCCGATTCGGACGACATGAAGGCGCAAGCCACCAAGACAGCAGCAGCGCGGCGGAGGTATACTCCCGATCTCTTGAGATTTACCATGATGCTCCTCGATGTTTGCGGGAAGGATATCGACTTTGCAATGGGACTTTTTCAACAGGAAACTGGTTCCTTTCCGATCGATAGCACCTCGCTCTGAGCGAGAGTATACTCAATTAATTAACCGCAATAAGATCTATCCAAGGACGGGTTTTGACTTAAGACATAT
>DNXU01000552.1:1708-2463 GCA_003505715.1 Cyanobacteria bacterium UBA8803
CCGCCCCTACAGATATGATGGGTAATCTTCTGTTCAATATTTTTCGAGAACGCAAAATAGCGCTTTGGGAAATTGCTCCAATGTGCCTTGATACACCGTTTCTGCAATAGAAGAGATGTTAAACTGGCTACCAAAAATCTGTCCGATTTCTGCGGGCGTAAATCGATAGGGGCCTTCTTCCCTTGTTTCCAAGTGGCTGAAACATTTAAGAAACAAGTAAGCTTGAGGCTTTAGCAAACGACTGACAGCGCGGACGTAGTCTTGTCTCTGTTCGGGGTGGAATACGTGGAAACAGCCGCGATCGAAAACTAAGTCAAATTCTCCATCAAGTTGGCTGTGAAAAATATCATCCTGTCTAAAGTCGATAGCCAATCCCTTTTCTTGAGCTATCCTTTGAGCCATACTAATAGCAGCATCTGAAATATCAGTGCCTGTAACTGTAAAACCTCGTTCTGCCAATGCTATAGCTTGTGTAGCGGGACCAGTACCGAGATCTAGTACCCTCCCCTGATGCAGGTTCAACTTCGTTAAAGCCTGGTCAAGATCCGGATCGAGATTGGGGTTGAACCAAGGCATGGTTTCTACGGCTTTTTCTCGATATAACTGCTTCCAGTCGGGAAGTTCACGTCGTTGATTCATACAACCTAGCCCAGACTATTTTCAGGGTGAGAATTGCTTCTGAAGAGGTGATGTCATGTTCGGTTGCACCCTTAATGTTAGTAGTAGGCACGCTCAACCACTCTTATTGGTTACTA
>DNXU01000552.1:2482-2619 GCA_003505715.1 Cyanobacteria bacterium UBA8803
TTTTTATACAAGGAAAGATGCTATCAGACATGATATCAACCCTTTAGGTAATACTCACCCTACAACCATAACCGACAATCCTGTCAAAATATCATAAAAGCTGAGAACCCCTCAGCTTCAGCGAGGGGATGAAAGCG
>DNXU01000552.1:2726-3611 GCA_003505715.1 Cyanobacteria bacterium UBA8803
CCGCACCAATAAGTCCCACTTGCGGATTTAAAACCACATAAACTGGAACTTTTTCCAGTAACTGACTCACCCGACCTTTTTCACCGAACGCTCGCAAAAAGCTCCCTTCTTGGATTAGGGGTAAAATTTTAGCGGCAATGCCGCCAGCAATATAAAGACCGCCATAGGGCAAAAGTTTGAGAGCCAAATTACCAGCCTCGGTACCGTAAGCTTCAACAAAAATTTTCAACGTTTGTTCGCTAAGGCGATCGCTCCCCTCTAACGCTGCTTTCGAGATAGCAGCAGCTGGATCAACACTTTTTTCAGTACGTCCAGTTTCCCGTTGCCAAGTTTTGATAATTTCTCCGATCTCAGGAGATTCTGCCGCGAACTGCCGATCTCGAAGAAACTCGTAAACAGCTACAATTCCTTGACCGGAAACAACTCGCTCGACGGAAATTCGCTGGATGTCGTATTTATCTCGCAAGTATTGCAATAACTGAAATTCTATCTCGTTGCGGGGTGCAAAGTCAGCATGTCCGCCTTCGGAGGCAAAGACTTGATATCCTCCATGCTGTTGGAGGAGAAAGCCTTCCCCTAAGCCAGTTCCCGCACCAATCACGGCAATAGGCGCATTGAGTTGGGGAGTGGCTGCTTGGAGGGTATGCAGGTCTTGGGTTTTCAAACCCAGGATACCGTACCCGACCGCAGCAAAATCATTGATCAGGCTGATTTTAGAAATTGCCAAGTCTTGCTCTAAGCGTCTCGCTTCCAGAATCCACGCCAGATTCGTTAGGGTAGAGGTATCGTTAACCACAGGGCCTGCGATCGCAAAACAAGCTTTTTCAGGAGAAGGAGTCCGATTTATCTTTTGCTTAGCCTCCGATAAGAACAGCTGCACCATCG
>DNXU01000552.1:3640-4481 GCA_003505715.1 Cyanobacteria bacterium UBA8803
AGTCGCGGCTGGGATAAAGTGCCTCGTGGAGAACCTGCCACGATTGGGAAGATAGTTCCTCCACCAATCGCAAAATGGTTTTGGTGCCCCCGATATCTCCTGCCAGTATTAATGTCATAAGCTTTTACTTTAATGAAAGCGAATAGCATTCTCAGTTTGACTCAGGTGAGAGGTATCTCCATTGAGTTCCATCACCCATTCTTCCTGTTGACGCACCAATTTCACCAAGCAACACAAGGAAGCATTAATTTCCGGCGTACCCTCCACTAACCCCTGTGTCGCCCCTACAACTGATGCACCGTGACCGACTAGTAGGATATCATTGGAGAACTCAGCCGTCAGCAGCCTTGCTGTTTGGGCAGTCCGTTCAAGTACGCGATCGCTAGTTTCTGGATAGCGAGCCACCACCCGCGAGCTATAACTTAAATCAATTCGGGGAAAGCTTTCGTGCAATACCTCAAGGGGCAAAGTTTCTGGTTCAGTAGTCATCCAATCAGGATTAAGCCATTCACTCAGACCCGACTCAATCTTAATAGGTAAGTCCAGGAATGCCGCGACTTGGTTAGCCGTTTGTACAGTTCGCAAAAAGGGTGAGGCAAAAATATGCTGGATTCCTTCCCCAACCAAGCGTTGACCCAATTGCTTTGCTTGTACTGTACCATCCTCTGACAGGGGTGGATCGTAGGGTCGCTGAGCCGTGTTAAACCATTCAGGGTTTACAAAGTCGAGGCGGTTTCCATGTCTTGCAATCCAGACGGTTTGGTTCATAAATCTACTAGATACTCGGCTTGTGGTAATTGTTCATCGTTCATTGAATAAATTCTCCCTTGTCCCCCTTGTC
>DNXU01000133.1:0-876 GCA_003505715.1 Cyanobacteria bacterium UBA8803
TGGGCTTAACTAAGTGCCATTCGAGTAATGGGCTGTATCGTTTCCTTCTCCACCGTCTAAAATGTCGTAGCCTTGACCACCGATTAAGGTGTCATCATCGCCATTGCCTCGAAGAACATCGTTTCGAGATAATCCAGACAATGTATCATTGGAGTTACTTCCTTCTAGCCAATCATCATCTTTTGTTCCCTCGGCAAAGCCTGTAGATTTAATTGGATCATTAGGGAAGTAGTAACCTTGAGGATGTAGTTCTTGAAAAGAGCTATTAAAACCTTGTTTCAGTTTAGGGTTATCTACATAACTGCCAAAGTCATGCTCTGATATACCATGCTGAAATGCTGTAACAGCAGCATCAAACAGAGCCTTAAATTTATCAATAAAAAAATCATTATCGAATTGCAATTTCGTAATCGGATCATTAGCATTTTTAATGTTGTAATCATTACTTCCATTGAATGCCTGTAATCCACCAACAGCCAGATATTTTGTAGGAGATCCTAGTGCAAATACTCTAGTATTCTCACTAGATACATTGTCACCCATATCTTTTAAGGCATCTTCAAAGAAGAAATTTCCTTGTGAGTAGCCAATTGGCATAAAGGAGTTATTTGTGCCTTTCAACTCCGTAATAACAGCTTCCATCCAATTATTATTTAGATTCTCAGCACTTAGCGTTGTGCCGCTAAACCAAAACTGTCCAAATGCTTCCTTAATATCTTCTGGTAAAGCAGCAATGACACCTTCATAAACAGCATTTGCAACCTTTATCACAGGTATACCTTTAAATACAACAGAATCTTCAAATAATGTAGTAACCACTGCAATTACTGTATCAATGACAGACTTAGAGAAATCAGCATCTGTAATTGGATTTTT
>DNXU01000133.1:902-5836 GCA_003505715.1 Cyanobacteria bacterium UBA8803
GGTTTTTATCATTTCTGTGATAAAGCCATTGCCTTTATATTTATCAAAATATTCTCCCCAAGCATCCCCATACTGTTTCGTCATATTGCCGAATAAGTTATTAAAATTATTCGCAGCATCATTAAAATTTTGTTGTACACCATTGAAATTATGTTGTACTTCATTGAAGTGTTTTTGTGCTTCATCAAATTTACCCTGCAATGCTGCCAAGGTTCCTTCAACAGCATTTGCAAGAGCATCTTTTGCATTATCTAAAGTGTTTCTTGCTTCATCAAAAACTGCCTTTGCATCATCAAGAATTTGTTTTTCATTAACCATTTTTTCTTGCAAAATAGCAACATCAGAAATACCTTGTATAAAGCCTTTAAGACCATTTTCCAGAAGACCAGCTGGATCAAAACCCCCAACATCTTGCAAGAATTTAAGTACGTCAGTAATGTTTGACCAGTTAACCGAAGAGGATTTCTCAATAATCTCATCAGCAGAAGTCTTACCACCCAAACTACTTAAAGCAAATACTAATAATCCTGTTGATAAACCTCTTGCAATTGGCAAGCCTATGTCAATAACAAAATCTCCAGTTTTATCTGATTTGTTGTAATATTTATCGTATTGCTCATTCTCGCCTGCAAACTGATACTTAATGCTACCTGCAAACGTCTCTCCATTTATCTCTATTTTTTCATTCTGAACCAGACGCAATTTATCACTAAGCAGCTTTGCTTGTGCCAAATATTCTTCTTGAGTCGTCCAAAGACCATTTATAAACGGAACTATAGATTGTCCACCATCTTGTACAAGATTCTCAAAAACATTCTTGAAATTGAATAGAGGAAGGCTCTCAGGCGTTTCAACTGCTAATTTCTGTGTCCCTAAATTCAAAACAACAGAATCATTTACAGAAGAAGCAATTGCTTGAGATTGATTGTTGGTAGCCATGATGAAATCTCCTTAAATTGAATAAAAGAACAGCACAAATTGAACAACAACATTGCCGTTTTGAATATCGGCTGTGTTAAATGAAAAGCTTGGCTAGAGAATCGCCTTCAAAAACCTGTCAACTTTTTGCTGAAGGCTGGTTTCCTTGTGAACTCAACAACAAACTAGCTGTGAATCAGAGGGAAAATCTCCCCATAGGTATAGGGAATATTGTTAAGCACTCTGTTGGGATTTTTGTTAGGATTAGAAGTAAGATTTTGTCCTTGTGTTCTGCTTACCTCACGGTTGGAGGAAATATGGCAGAATCATCAGGCTTAATCACTCCTGAAACGAAAAGAACTAGTGAGCGCTCTGCCCTTACTGTTCAGTCTTAGCTTTGAGTTGCTAGCGAACAATGGGTTTTCTTCCCAAGTAATAAGATAAGAGGTGAATTGAGAGTAAACCAGTCTTTTGATGCGAATGACAAATTTAGCTAGCACTATTGATTGCCGCTTCAGTTTTTGAGCTGGCAAGTGTTGATTGAGAGGAGTTAAGTGGGTTGGTGGTGTTCGGTTGGGTGCTTTTGAGCGTGTTGAGAAGAAGGGTTATATGTGGGGGTTGGGCAATCGCTGAAACCCGCATTCTATCGTTTACCCCCGCAAATCGCTCTCTGGGTATGGGTTTGAGGGATGTCATATCGCGGCTTATTAATACCTATTCTCAGTTATTACCCCCTCGGCTTGAATCCTCACATAAAACTGCTGTAGAATCGAGCGAGGGTAAGGCTTATAGACGCTGCTTTTTAGGCTTCTTAGGAAGTTGAATTAATGGAAATAAGCTCAGAGCAGCACTGCCCTGACCTTACAATTTGTATAGTTTTTTTCTAGTAGTTCTTGCTTGCAAAAAATTCAGTAAGTACAAAATGATGCACTGTCTCTACAAATAACCTGTATGTCATTCGATTGTTAGTCGTCAATTACCCATACACCTGACAAATCCCCTCACCAATTTCCTTAACTATCTTCACCAACTCATTGGGTGCTACCACCTTGACATGTCCGCCAAACCCGACGATCCAGCGCCATAAGTCCACGTCAAATAGTGACCACTTGGGCAAAATTACTCTAAACCGATTAGGGAAATGGTCGTCTCCAGTCTGGGAAAGGGAAAACAACGACTTAGGTTTATTAGAAGCTGACCCCCGTTGTAAGGGCGGAGACATTTTCATTTGCTTGAGGGGAAATCGCTTCGTCCCTTCACTTACAAAGCGGAACTTATCATCATTAAACCATAACTCAACCCTGATCTCAACCTTAGACCGTTCGGCCTTATTGGTACTTAAAAATAACTGCTGGTCGCTAGCGCTATTACCTAAACATAACCCTGCGCTTGCCTCATGGAGTTTTTGTAACTTGTGCAAAGATTTCTCCTGTTCCTGCCTGTTCCGCCTTTTGTCTTGAGACCAACCCATAAATAGCCGATCTAACCGTTCAAACCGGAATAAATTGGTATCTTTTCCCGACGCACATTCCAACGCCAAGTACCAGGCATGATTATAAAAAACTAGTTGCAACGGCCAAACCTTAAAAAAGCCATCATCATCCCCTGAAAATCTACCACCGCCAGCGAAACGTCTTAATTCCAACATTTCCCCATTAGCGATCGCAATTTCCAACTTCTCCAGATTTTTTAGTAAAGCTGAATGCGGCAGCGACGCCACATCAATCATGCAGCGATTGGCAATTGCCCGGACAGGATACATATCTAGTACTTCCTGGCGATCTAACTTGCTATCAAATAAGCGATCGCGGAACATCTCATATACGCTCAATGCGACCGGATCTTCTAAGTTCTTGGCCTGGGATTGCAATAAATTAAACACCTTCAGCAATTCTGGCTGGGACAAAATTGCTGTGCCAGCAAAATAGCCTTGTCTTAGCGCAAATTCTGGTAAAATCTGATAAGGTTTTAAAACCTTTTCAATATCTCTGCGTACCGTATCTACCCCATCCCATGCAATAACATGGTGGTCTTTGAGACCCTGCACTAGGGTAGCTAGGTTACCTTCTCCTGAATTGGGTAAGAAGGGATGGTGTAAAATAAATCTAATGATTTTTAACAGGCGCTGGAAGGGTTCAAGATCGGAATAAGCATGAGTCGCTAAAAGGGGGAATTTTTTAACTAAATTATCCTGGTCTTTTTCGATTTCGCTATCAATAGGCTTACTATCCATAAACCCATTACGTTCTAACCATTGTAAATCTGCTGCGATCGCATTCAGGTCGGCATAGATAGAGCCGTGGAGTTTAGCCATCAGTGCGCCGACTTCCTCTACAGGCATCATAAACTTGGGCACTTCCCCTAAAATTGTTTCCAACAGCGTTGGGTTAGTAACATGTAAGTTACCACTACCGGGATATTTAATAATTAAGGCAATTAAGTGCAGCAAGCGGTCAAAATCTAAAAGCTGGGAATAGCGGTGTAGGGCGATCTTGCTATGCTGAGTACGATTGCGGCGATTAGTAAGACTGCGGGCAAGCTGATTAATTTTCTGCTGAACTGTTACTAAATCAAAACCCCCTGGTATGGGTTGCACCGAATTAACAGCAGCAAATCCCTCAGCTGCTAAGGGTGGGAAATCGTGCAGCCATTTAACCATGCTTTCAATCACCCCATCAATAACTCGACGTTGCCGTTGCTGGTTCCACAGTTTGCAAGTTGCTAACGGAGTTTTCAAATGCCACGCCATCCAGAGGACAGGGGGGAGGAGAGAATTGAGTTGCATCAGAAAACTCATCCGCCAGGAGCGCTTGGCATTAGTAGCGTCATAGATGATAGGTTGGTGAGATGCGATCGCCTCTTTAATCTGGGAGATAACTTCCCTTTCAATCTCATACCATTCCCCTTGGATACTGGCATCACCATAGAAAGTTTCCCGAATTTTGTCAGTGGAGACGATGCGATAATTACCGACTTTAGCAAGTTCAGCTGCAAAGGTCGATTTACCACTGCCGGGAGGGCCGATTAAAATGTGACAGATTAGAGGACTGGTCATGGTAATTGGTTATTGGTTTTTGGTTTTTGGTTATTAGTTGTTGGTAGCTTTATTAGTAGGGTGTGTTATGCGGGAGCTAACGCACCATTGCCACTATATGTAGCGTAGTTGCGTCAGTCCTAAATTAAACCGTTTTAGCTGTCTGACCTTCAGTAATGGTCGAGCTGCGGCGGAAGTGCTTTCGGACTAAGAAAATTCCTAGAGGTAGCCGTACCCCCGTTATGTTGGTCATTCGGGTATAGGCTTCTTCGAGATTAGTGCTATCTAAATCTGCCCAACTTAAATTAGCCCAATTTAGGTTAGTGCCGCTTAAATTAGCACTGTTGAGGTTAGTCCAACTCAGATTGGCTTGACTGAGATTGGCTCTGCTCAAATTCACCCGTTCCAAATCCCCTTTACTGAGGTTGGTGCCACACAGCTGAGCATCGGATAAATTGGCTCCTACCAGGATGGCGCGATCTAAATTTGCTTTATTGAGCTGAGCATCACAAAGGTCAGCATCCTGAAGAATGGCATAGTCCAAACTTGCCCAGTTTAAAATTGCTTGGCTGAGGTTTGCACCTCTTAAGTTGGCTTTACTCAGTTGTGTGCCTGTAAGGTCAGCTTGGCACAAAATTGTGTGGTTGAGGTCAAGTCCTTGGAGATTTACACCACTGAGATTGACTCCCGTTAAATCGGCATTAGCTAAGCGGACGTTATGCTGCAAGTCGCGCACCAAGCGGAGGTCTGCATAACGGAGGTCAATTCCGCGTAAATCAATTCCGGTTAAATCGACATCAACCAGAACAGCACAGCGAAAGTCACGTTCTCCAGCTTGATAGCGGGTGGCAAAGTCCGCCTGATTGATTTGTTGCGCTGCAATTTGGGGTTTTGGTGCGATCGCTTTCAGTTCAGGCTTTTCTCGCCGTTGAAAACCTAACCATGAAAATAGTGTTTCAAATAGCGGGACTTAAACAAATTT
>DNXU01000568.1 GCA_003505715.1 Cyanobacteria bacterium UBA8803
CTCATCCCTCATCCCTCACCCCCTCATCCTATCTTGTAAAAAATCTTAACAGCACTTCTCATCAAATCAGTTTACTCTAAGCAGTTGGGACGTTTTTTTGTAAGCAAGACTACACGAGTCAACTCTTAGGGATAGGACATTATAGGATGAGTAGCAATTTAGCCACCAAGTTGCGTGAGGGCACTAAAAAATCTCACACAATGGCGGAAAATGTTGGATTTGTTAAATGCTTTTTAAAAGGAGTCGTTGAGAAAACCTCTTACCGGAAGCTGGTTGCCAATCTCTACTTCGTTTACTGCGCGATCGAAGAAGAGCTGGAGCGGCACCGCACCCACCCCGTCCTCTCTCACATCTACTTTCCGGAACTGAACCGGAAAAAGAGCCTAGAGCAAGATTTATACTACTACTACGGTGCCAATTGGCGGGAGGAAGTAGCTCCTTCTCCAGCAGCTTGTGCCTACGTGCAGCGGATTCGCGAAGTCTCTGAAAAGGAACCCGAATTGTTGGTTGCTCAATCCTATACCCGTTATCTAGGGGATTTATCGGGAGGACAAATTCTCAAGAAGATTGCCCAACAGGCTATGAATCTCTCGGATGAGAAAGGCATTGCTTTTTATGAATTTCCAGAGATTCCCGATGAGAAGGCTTTTAAGGCTAATTACCGGAAAGCCTTAAATGAACTCCCTGTTGATGAAGCAACCGCCGCTCGGATCGTAGACGAAGCCAATGCCGCGTTCGGGATGAACATGAAGATGTTCATGGAACTAGAGGGCAACCTGATCAAAGCTATTGGTCAGATGCTCTTTAACAGCCTAACCCGCCGTCGTACTGCCGGAAGTACAGAACTGGCAACTGCCGAATAGACAAAACCTCCTTAATTTTTACTATCAGCAGCGCTGCCTGCCTTGTTTCTTAACAAATAAGGTAGGCAGCGCTGCAACTTATGTTAAGATTGATACAATATAAAAAATTAGTGTGGGCTACGCTTGTTATTAAGCCACAGGCCAGCCTCTAGATTTCTTTTATGGAGTCGCCTAGGATAGAGCTTCTATCCTAGGTTAACCCCGTGGACAGTACTTAGACAGTTCTGGGTGAAACGGGAAGCAATCAGGACAATGGGAAACAAAGTTAAACTTTATCCAAATTTGTCCAAGTTGTATAGAGCGGATTGGAAACTCTTCTCCTTTTCCCTCGGCTCTCTGCCTATTTTCAATTCAGGTTTCGATAGAAGTATTTGAGCAAAAGTGTAAAGGCATCTCATAAACGGTGCCTTTTCCTGATTAGGACTTCCTCCTGTATGTCTTGCCTGATACAGGTTTCAGCACTTTGTAACAAATCTTTACCCGAAATTACGGAAATTAATCAAAAAAAGTGGTTGCTGATGTGAGCTGATTGCAATATCATTCTCCTAATGTAATACAGGTCATACGCTGGTATGACAGATTGAGAAGTTTTACAGAAGGCCAGTAGGGGACAGGCAACCCCAGTTCTCTACCTCCAACCCAGATTTCTCTTTCTCAAGAATTAGATCTTGCACCCAGCTCATGTCTTTCAGTCTGGATGCCTCTAAGGATAATAAGAGCTACCCTTTGGAGATAAACCCAAAAAAAACAAGTCTAGAATCGATTTTTCAATTCCCGACAAATTATTAACTTAGCAGTTGATTGGCTAGGGTTACAGTTCCGTCAGACAGTACCAAAGCTGTAGCTGTTGGTGGGTTTTACTCTGGGGAAAAATCCCTAATTTCCAGTGGAAAAGTTATGGCTGTAAGACAGCAAATTATCGTAGCCTAAGTAAATAAATCTTTACCCAGGAGGAAATGAAATTTACAAGATAAAGCGCTAAACTTGACAGAAGAAATTATACTGTTGTCTAACTTTACAATTTGACATTTTCAGATGGTAATAGTTAACATACAGTAAAGAAGCTTGTACAAAAGTTGCGTCTTTTTGTAGGCTAGGTATTTAAACTCTTGTGCAGGATTAAGCCAATTTATCTTTGCCATAAATTCACATAAACATTGGTCATAATTTAGGCAATGTTGAGGCTGCAAGCCTTGAAGGGCAAAGATTATAGCAGATTAATGACTCAGTTTAATCTGGATGTAAATGTATTTTTTTAGTAAAGATTTTTCGGAGGTACTAGATAGATATGCACCACTGATGGCATTATTAAATAAATAGAGATTATTGTCGGATTGCGAAATTAAATGAAGATTATGGGTGTCATCTATTAAGATGAAAGAAAAAACTTGAATTGTCTTAACAAATTAGATTTCGCGATCGCTCTCCAAGTTTTCCCGTTAAGTTTTCCCGTTCTCAACCTTTAGTGTTTTTGGAGCTACTAATTTTATGTCCAAGCTTATGAATTCTGCATCAACCGCAACCGTAGATCTTCAAATTCCCACCAGCGCCAAGATTGGTGCTTTAACCTTCCTCGGTCGTGGCGGCAATATTCCAGATGGAACAGGTAGTTTTCAGGATGATATTGTCGTTACTGATAACCTCAAAATTGGTAGCGTCACTGTCAACCTTAAAGGTCTGGAACATACCTGGGTAGGTGACATTGTCGTGCGCCTGCGCCATGTTGAAACGGGTACTGTGGTAGATTTGTTCCGGCGACCAGGTCAACCCCAGTTCTCTTCCAGTGGTTATAGCAGCGACCTCAACGGCGACTACGGTTTTAACGATGAATTCGTTGGCAACTTTGATGCAGCAGCAGCAAGCAATGACGTTATCCCTAGCGGGGAATACGCTGCACTCCAACCCCTATCTGTATTTAAAGGTCTCTCCGCCGCTGGTACATGGCAATTGCTCATCCACGACTGCTCCGCTGGTGACTCAGGATCTCTAGGTTCTTGGAGCTTAGAGTTAGCCTAAGGTGTTTCATAAACTTCTTCAGCTAGCAAAATAGAATTGCCAACCCCAGAGCCTGGTCTACTTCTCTGGGTTTTGGTTAGCTATTACCTATTTAGGCAGTTTAAATAAAGATTTGACTTGCTGCCCAAGTGTAAAAATCCAGAGCTGCAAGCTTTTAACCTCGGACTTGCAGCTCTAATTAAATGCACAAGCCAAATCTAACCCTATCAAATAGGGCAACCTCCAAGCGGTAATAACGTTGCGATCGCCTGAGTATGACTTCAGGCGAAAATCGTTACACCTGCTTTTTGCTTTTTAGCTATGAAGTAGATGCATCAGTTCCCCCTCCAGGGAAACACCCCTTTGTTTTACTTAAGGGTTGGGTTGTGTTCGCGTAGCGGCAACTTTTTCTTGTGAAGCGATATCCAACCCTTGGATTCTCATTGTACCATTTAACACTTTAGGGACTATTGTCCTTAAGGAATACTTATGAACGGCCTACACCAGCAGGCCATTCCCGGCTCCCCATTCCCCAAATGACAGAGTGTGACACTTCTAGGTGCGGAATGTGGGGTTCAAGCGTAGGAGCGGATATCTTCCCCACATTGATCGACCAGGTAACAAAGGGCGCGGAAACGCAGTCCGACCAATTGGTCGTAAAGAGGATTGAGCTTGCACAGGGGAGGAATATGTGCCACTAAGTAACCAAATACTTTAATATCACGCTCAAAGGGACATTGAGAGGGAATGACTCTCGAAAGAAATCGAGCTAGCTTCGGGTTCTTGATTTCAATCCGATCCAGCCATTGACGCAAGGGTTCTAGACGCTGGAAAGGGATATTGAACAGTCGCTGACTCTGAGCGGAGTGAAGTTTCTGATGAGCTACTGCTGAAGTGGAAACTGTGCTGCTGTAGAGGTAGGTCTTGTTCATAGGTCTCAATTAATAAACGATCGCGTCGCGCCCCAACAGGGTTAAACCCTTCTAGATACAACAATAGAAAGGCAAATCACAGATTGGGTAAAGCAATGAACAAGAAACGGTTAGGGGTCTGTAAATTTTTGATGAAATCTTTACTCCCTCACCCCCTCACCCCCTCACCTCCTCACTCCCTCA
>DNXU01000607.1:0-10326 GCA_003505715.1 Cyanobacteria bacterium UBA8803
CACCCCCTCACCCCCTCACCCTAATTCCCTTGGTGCAGGTAGTTGTTACTGGTATTGGTCTTGTCTCAGCTTTGGGTGGCTTACAACTGAGTTGGCGCAGGCTGCTCAATAGTGAGTCTGGTATCTGGCAGCATCAACCTTTTGCCGACTTACCCTCTCGACCCTTGGCTCTCATCGATCGGATACCAACTTCTTTAGAAACGCTTACNNNTAGTAGTGGCGGATGCTCTTGAGGATGCGGGTTTAGAAGCGCCGTTATCCAACTCTGGTGTAGTAGTTGGCTCAAGCCGAGGCTGTCAGGCTGCCTGGGAGCAATTGGCAAAGGTACTGAGAAGCAAGGACAGTCTCGACCAAGAGCAGGATGCCCTGTTTCCTAACTTAGAGTATTGGTTGGATACGCTGCCCCACCAAGCTGCGATCGCAACGGCTCGTCAAATTGGTTCAACCGGACCAGTCCTAGCACCAATGGCGGCTTGTGCCACTGGGATTTGGGCGATCGCTCGGGGTTTTGAACTGATCCAAACAGGTCAGTGTCACCAGGTCTTGGCTGGTGCTGTGGAAGCTCCCATTACTCCCCTCACCTTGGTCGGATTTGAGCAAATGGGAGCTTTGGCACAAACAGGTGCTTACCCCTTCGATCGGCAGCGAGAGGGCTTAGTTTTAGGTGAGGGAGCAGCTATTTTGGTGTTGGAGTCTGCTGAGTTCGCCTTGAGTCGAGGAATACCCATTTACGGACAGCTGTTAGGATTTGGCTTGACTTGTGATGCTTATCATAGGAGTGCACCTAGGGCAATGAGTAAAAGTGCTTTCACAGCAATCAAGCAATGTTTGGAGCGCAGTGGACTTTCTCCACTTGATATTGACTACATCCACGCTCACGGGACTGGTACTAGGTTAAATGATGAGAATGAAGCTCAGTTAATTGAGCATTTATTTCCTGAGGGAGTTGCGGTTAGTTCCACTAAGGGAGCAACTGGTCATACTTTGGGTGCGTCTGGAGCGATTGGTGCAGCCTTTTGCTCGCTCGCCTTGAAGCATAGGGTATTACCCCCTTGTGTAGGGTTACGGGAACCGGAGTTTGATTTAAATTTGGTGGCTGAGGCTCGTCAGTGTAATGTGGGAGGGGTGCTTTGTTTTAGTTTTGGTTTTGGGGGGCAGAATGCGGTTATGGCTTTGGGTAAGTATTATTGAACGCACCCCACCTGAATCAAAGATTATAGGTGGGGATGTAGTTCAGGTACTCGGTAATAACGAGTAGACTTGGCCGTCAATTAACAGTCGGGTAATTCCTTTCGCTTGCAGCTGGGAGCCAACCTTCTGTAACATCTGACCATCGGGAACTTTGATCACTCGCTGGGAACGATTGGAAAAACGCCGTGCTACTCGGTGGTTATCAAACACTGGCAGCGTTCTCTGCTGAATTTCCTCAGCAGGAATTCGTCCAAGGTCACTAAACTCTTTCAATGGCCGAGTAATCAACTCTGCTGCCCGATCTACTACCAGATAACAGGTTTTGGGCAGGGAAGCTTCAGATAAAGGTAGGACTTGTACGGGAATACCGCTGGCAATATGAGTGGTTCGGATTGGTTTGCGATCGTGGATGTCTATCTCCTCATCGTCCCAGTCTTCATCTAGATCCTCATCTAAATCTTCATCTAGATCCTCATCTAGATCCTCATCTAAATCTTCATCTAGATCCATCAACTCATCATCCAGCAACTCTTGTAGTTCGCTGGTTTCTATCCGCTCCATCCTCTCAAGGAATTCATCCTCTGCTTCATCAAATTCGGTTTCAGTTTCAAGAGAGTGAATGTCCAAGGGTAACTCGGTCTGTATCGCTTCTGATTCAGTGCCTGCTTCAAAGACCACTGAAGAACGCTTGCGCCGCCGACGCCGATCTATATCAGTTGAGGCTGATGGTTTATCCTCAGCTTCTACCGATGACTTATTCATTTGAATAAAAGGCGCTGATTCAACCTCTAAATTGGTCTCTAATTGAGAGGTTTTAAGAACAGTCGTACTAGGTGTACGATTCAATCGCTTTTGCTGGATCAGCGCTTCGTATTCTGACTCTAACAAGCTGCTCTTGAGAAGGCGGCTAATTGTTGAGTTACTTACACCATAACGATCTGCCAGAGTTGATGTTGTCTCCTCTGGATGTCGGTATAGTTTCAAGATATCTTTTTTGTCGGCATCAGTTAGTTTTCTAGGACTCATAGCTTACCTTAAGTTCGCCTACGCGCACTACGGCGAGAACGGCTTGATACGTCATATTCCAGGGCAGCTCCTATGGCAAAGAGTACTGCACTGAAAACAAAAAACACATCCAGTACACCTCCACTTTCATATTCTTGACCGCTAGCCTGAGCGAGAGCATCAACATATTTGAAGCCCATATCTGCAATGTAGAGGGAAAACGTGGCAGCGGCAATCATCCGCCAAGACTGGGCAAAACGCCCGCCCCAAAAGGCTAATAAAAGCGTTGAGGCAATAATCAGCAAGAACACATCAAAAACGATGTAGGCAAAATTCACCTGTCTGGACAGGGGACTTAGGAGTTGGTCAATTGATGCCACCCAACCGGGCAGATTAGCAGGGACTTCCTCAGCTACAACAGCACCAGCTGCTTCTGAAGCCTCTGGCGTAGCCAGCAAAATCCAGACTGCCAAGGCAATTCCCAAGGCGGCGATTGCCCCTACCGTTACCCACTGCCAAACCTCTAGATTTAAGCGTCTAGGCAAAACGGCTAAAACCATTCCCCAGCCAATTAGCACATAGGAGATCAAGTAAAAGAAATCTGCGGGTGACACATCGGGGTCAAGACCGAAATAAAGTTCCCATACCCCAAATATCAAGTTGGCGACAAAGTAAGCCAGCATTCCCAGGCCAATTCCGAGCCAAACATTACGTCCACTCGCAATCTGAGGGCTACCCCAATTTCTGTAACAGAGTAAAGCCGCCCCTAGAAAGGGCAAACATTCTAGAACATACGTGCCAAACAAATACCAAAACCTGTCTTCTCCAGGCAGAGTCACGCTAAACAGCAGAAAAAATAATAGCGATACTACTGCCCAAGCAATCCCTGCATAGACAATATTCTGACCTGTCAGAAGGGATTGAGTTCCAGATGATTTATCTACAGAGCTGCTCATAATACCTTTGTTTGAGATCCCTGACAATGGACATTACAAAACGCTAATGTTATAAACCTTAGCTGCTGATGCACTAAGATTGCATCTTGAGTGCCAGCTACGACACATTTGTTTAACCTTCTATCTAGATTATCGCCATAGCTTCCCTAGGGGAGAGGATTGCAGCCAGTCGATAAACTGAGTTTGATCGTTTTCCGGCATATCTTGTAATAAATCGCTTACTCCTTCAGCAAAGTTGGTATTGCCAAAATATTCTTTACCCAGACGATAGAGTTCCTGCAACAGAGTGATGAGGTGATGTTCCTCCCACGGCGGCACCTGTAGGCTGTTCAGGGGATCGAGACTCAGCAAGTTTTTCACAGCATCGGGCGAATCAGCCTGGGGAAAGTGCCATTGCTGAAAAACTTCAGTGATATCTTTGTGAAACAATCCAGCTTGCCTATGTCCTAAAAGGTCTTCAATATCCATGGAAACCGTTTGTAACAGTAAAAGACAGGCTTGGGTATAGGGTATGATTCTCGAGTCAGGGCCGACTTCACTTCCAAGTTGCTCTAGACGAATTTTTCCCCAAACGCTGTAGCGATCAGGTTCTTCTAACAAAACACAGGCTTTCCCACGATTATCGGTCAGGTCTCGCCAGAAGGCTCTGGCTTCTTCAGCTTGATTGGCACGAAATACGCTAATCAAGCGAAAGGTTTGTCCCTGATAACTGAGAATCGGGATTTGCTGCTCCCGCTTGGGGTGCTGCATACTAGAGATTTCAACATCCTGCCTTTTTAAAATAAACATAACACTGGCAAATGACTCTTGACCGGGCTGGGAGCGCTTTGGGAACTGCTGTAATACCCAAGCGACCATCTCTCTATCCAGAATGCTTATGCTATAGTCTGATGGATGGGCGATAGGCGCTTTGGGCTATAAATGCCCTTTGGGCATTAATTTGCTGATGGCAATAATAATGTACCAATTCAAGGTTGGAATCGGTGTCTTTTCCACCTTGATGGCACGGGAAGAGGTCAGGTATTCGGGTACTTGCCTTTAACGTGCGACATGAAATTGTACATGCTGGTTTATTGTAACTTGACCGTCAAGCCGCTTGGGTTGGCAGCCAGATAGAATTTCAAGCGGTTGGAGCTTTTGCGCCAATAGGGTACAATGCAACCAAAGGTTGTCGTGAATCCTTCTTCCTTGCTGCTGGAGTTGGAGTTTGGCTAAAGGTTCAGGTCAATTAACAAAAGCACTGCTTTGCCCATTAGCCAACTAGAAGTAGAGGCTTCATAGGCTGGTCTGGAGAAACAGTTGATGCCCTCGTAGCTCAGAGGATAGAGCAAGGGATTTCTAATCCTTTGGTCGCAGGTTCGATTCCTGCCGAGGGCGTTGCAATAACGTAAATACGTTGATTTTTCCACTGGCTCAACCCCATTTTCTGAGTAAAAACAGCCAGAATTGATATCAAAATGATATCATTTGACCTTTTCCCAATAGCTGACTACGGCTCTGGTAGTGGCATGGTAAAGACAACCTCAGCGTTTATTCTCCGTGGCGGGTTCTCCGCCATGACACCTGATTTGTCAGCCACATAACCTAAGCCATGCAATTAATTCTTTACAGTAAGCCTGGTTGCCACCTTTGTGAGGGGCTGCAAGAAAAGCTTGAACAGATCCAAGGCTTACAGATCGAACTAGAAGTGCGAGACATTACTAGCCGCGAGGATTGGTTTCAAGCTTATCAGTATGAGGTCCCGGTACTGTGTCAAACTATTGGCGATCGGGAAGAAGCACTACCTCGTCCTTCTCCACGCTTGAGTGTGCAGCAGTTGGAAGGAATGTTACGGAAATATTTGCTGGCCTGATTAATAGTTATCAAGCATAGATTTTCAAGGAATTATCCTAACCTTTAGGTACGGAACCTCCAATTTCAATAAAACTTGTATTGACACTCTCCGGTTTAAAGGCTCCAAGCTTTTAGCCTGAATTGTTGTAAGAGATGGGTCTGATAGCTAGGATGACTTCGAGTCCCTTTGTTTGCGAGGAGTTGATTACGATGAAGTTACGCGAGTTATTGGCCACAATTCCTGACCTAGTGCAAATGCCGGATCATCCAGCACTGAAGGCTGAGGTGAAAGGATTGTCTACTAATTCCCATGCCTGCAACCCAGGGGATTTATTTATTGGGATGCCAGGAACGCGAGTGGATGGTGGTGAGTTTTGGGCAAGTGCGATCGCATCTGGGGCTGTGGCTGCCTTAATTTCTCCCCAAGCTGCCCAAAAATGTCCTCCCGAAGCTAAGGGCGAGTCCGGAGAAATTCCCTATGTCATTTCCGCAAAGGATATGAATGTAGCCTGTGCTGCGGTAGCAGCAGCCTTCTATGGTTATCCGGTTGAGCAACTCAAGCTGATTGGGGTGACTGGGACTAATGGCAAAACAACCACCACCCATCTGATTGAGTTTCTGCTTACTCATAGCCAATTGCCCACAGCGCTGTTCGGCACGCTTTATGCCCGCTGGCAAGGCTTTCAGCAAACAGCGGTGCATACCACGCCGTTTCCTGTAGAACTGCAACAACAATTGCGGTTGGCTGTGGCAGCAGGATGTCAGTTCGGGGTGATGGAAGTGAGTTCCCACGCCCTATCTCAAGGTAGGGTCATGGGTTGTGAGTTTGAGGTGGCTGTATTTACCAATCTGACCCAGGATCATTTAGACTTCCACCGCGATATGGAAGATTACTTCGGAGCCAAGACCTTGCTGTTTACTCCAGCTTACCTCCAAGGGAAGGCGATCATTAATGCCGACGACCCCTACGGACAAAGGTTAATTGAGCAGCTGCCACCGGAGCGAGTCTGGTCTTACAGTATCCAAAATAGTTCGGCAGATCTGTGGACGAGTGACCTGAGGTACGAACCAACTGGAGTCAGCGGTATCCTGCATACTCCTGCCGGTGATGTAGCTTTTCAATCGCCTTTGGTAGGCCAGTACAATTTGTCTAACGTGCTGGCAGCGGTTGGTGCGGTTTTAGATCTGGGGCTGGATTTAGAACCAACCGTCGCCACCTTGCCCCAATTTCCTGGTGTGCCCGGACGGATGGAAAGGGTACAGATCCACTCCGCACAGGACATCAGCGTTATTGTCGATTATGCCCACACGCCCGATAGCCTGGAGAATTTGCTTAAAGCCGCACGACCCTTCATCCAAGGCCGAATGATTTGCGTGTTTGGTTGCGGGGGCGATCGCGATCGCACCAAGCGTCCCAAAATGGGGAAAATTGCTGCCGAACTGGCCGATCTGGCTCTGGTCACCTCAGATAACCCACGCACTGAAGACCCAGAAAGGATTATCCAAGATATTTTGGAGGGCATTCCGCCATCGGTGGCACCTCTAGTGATTAGTGATCGCGCCACGGCGATCCGCACCGCGATCTTACAGGCCCAACCAGGAGACGGCGTCTTGATTGCTGGGAAGGGTCACGAAGATTACCAAATCCTAGGGACTGAAAAAATCCATTTCGACGACCGAGAGCAAGCGCGAAATGCTGTGGGTGAGCGATTAGGGATTAGAGATTAATCCCAATTGCCTGGACACTATATAACCTCAGTATTACTCCCCTCCTTATTTCGAGCAAGGGGGGATTTTAATTGCGTGATCGCTGATGATGAATTTTCTCTCCGCTTCTATATTTGTTTTTCACAAGTTATTCTATAATAAAAATCTCCCTCAGGGTTTAGCGAAAACATTCGCTCTGCCATATGCAAGCTTCTGCTCCCAAAACTACTCAAATAGCTGCCACGGACGGGATGCTGTCTGCCATCTAGACTTTCTGCATAGAGGTAAAAGCTGGCATTCCTAGTTTTTATATCTTGATTGTAATCAGCTACTACAACCTCATCACCGAATTAGATGCTTGCTTAATTGGAGCTTTAATTATTGATTTGGCATACTAAGTACTGAAGAACCATAAAAACTCATATAAATCTCAGGGTTAAATAGATAATTTAAAGTAATTATGTAATTATATCCCCTAGTACAACATTGTAACATTGCAATAGTGCAGGAGTAAAACAGGGCTGCTCTCTGTAATTCATTACTGAACGCTCAGAGCAAGATGGTGACATCCTCCTACACTAAATGCGAAGCGCATTATAGTGTAGGCTTCCCAAGAATCACTTCTTCGGGTTCCTGGTTGCTCTCTTACGAGATCTCGACACTTGCCTAGGCTCCCGTTGCCCCAGCCCCCGGTAGATCGTCTGCACAGGCAGTTTCCATTCCCGTCTGGCCAACGGTACTGATTAACTTAATTCCTCTGTTTCTAATATTCTGACCTGCTGCCACATCCCGATCAGTTTTGTAATTGCAATGAGGGCAATCGTGGATTCTAACACTCAGGTCTTTTTTGACTTCACCACCACATTCAGGACATTCCTGAGAAGTCCCCCTTGCATCAACTACACCAAAGAATTTACCTCTCTTCCAGCAGACATATTTAACGATGGTTCTGAATTGACCAAAACCAGCATCAAGCATATGTTTGCCAAACATCCCTTTAGCGCTGGTGCGATAGTCCAGGTCTTCCATGAAGACCATATCACCCGCATCACAAAGGGCGTGTGCTTGTTTGTAATGGAAATCCTTTCTCGTGTTGTCAATTTGATGGTGAAGTCTAGCCACCTTGATGCGTTGTTTCTCGTAATTCTTAGACCGCTTCTGTTTTCTATACAGTCTGCGTTGCAGCACTTTCAGCCGACTTTGCAGCCTCTTAAAAAACTTAGGTGGTTTGACGAGAACACCATCACTAGTTGCCAAGAACTTGGACAGCCCGATATCAACACCGATGGGATGACCATGAGGTATTGGGTCAGGGACACTGATATTACATTGCAAGGAGATAGATGCATACCACTTGTCAGCTTTCCTCAAGATTCTTGCCTGTTTAACAACAAATCCTGTCGGGATAGGTCGATGCAGGTTAATTGGGATTGCCCCTATCTTAGGCAATTTAAGATGCAAGTTCGTTACTGGGTTTTCCTTGAATTGAGGAAACAGCAACGACTTGAACTGACCGAACTTCTTGAATCTAGGAAAGCCAAAACCTCTTTCTTGAAAGTATTCCCAACCACGATGCAGTTGTTTAATAGCTTGCTGGAGAACTTGAGAAGGGACTTCGCTCAATTTGGGGAATTCCTTCTTGGCTTTTGGCAAGTTGTTAAGTTGCTGAATTTCGTGGGGAAACTTTAACTCAGGAGAAAGGATGTATTCTTTCTCTATGGAGCATCTATCTGCCAAGCACTTCCTGCTATCGCACCAATCTTTTATCTCCCGAAGCGCGTAATTATACGCCCCTCGACAGATTTCCATCCACTCAATAAGTTGTTGCTCTTGAGTGGCGTCGGGATAGATTCGATAGCGGTGAGTGATGGTCAACATTCCACTATTATACTTTTACTCATGGCTAGCGGCGCATTAAATGTCAGACAAGAGGGCATCGAACCCTCTTTTCTGACCGCCTCTCATCCCACCACTAAACTGTCAGGGGTACTCGCTACGCTCGATATATCCCCTTCCCGCTCTAGTGGGGGTCTTCCCGGCGAGTTTGATAAAAAGGGCATTTCCACCTGAGGTGGGTAAAATTAAACACAGCTGGTTAAGACTGGACATGGGGTTTCTAAGGTGGTGAAATTTTTTCATTGGGACTGCCTTGTTGCTCTAGTGTATGCCCTTCATGATAAGGACTTACCAGCCTGAACTAGAAGCTAAGCGCTAACAGCTATGAACCTGCCAGCAACTCCAGATTTGTCTCTTTATCAACTAACTCTGGATCATCTTGCTATTTCCCACTCTCTCAGAGTTAGTTCTGTAACGCTCAAATCATTGGTGCAATCAATTCTTGAGGTATTGATTGAGGAAAAAATCCCAGCTACAATCTTGGTCAAGCTGCCAACTGGTGAGGGTTGGCAAGAGGAACTGAAGCGATATCAGCAGCAAGCTAGCGTCCCACCAAAGATTTATCTGTGCAGCTCCTTTGCGGATGAATTGGTAAACGTGAACGAGCCAGTTGAGCAGTTGGCAGCTCCTGAGGGCAATTCCTATATTTTTCCTCTTCAGCTCGCTGCTGGCAGTCAGCTTCAACGAGAGTACTTTTTTTTAGTCCTCTCTGAGAAGTTGAGCAATTTAATAGTAACTTATCCACTCCCTTCCACTGTCCCCCTTGAAGCAACTGCCAAACAACTCATTGAGTCATGGCTAGCGGTTTGTACGTTTGACCGACAGGTTGTTGAGCGAGTATTGGAGGAGATCAAAAGAGCAATCGCGGTAGCTGATACCATTCCTGATGAGCTACTCGGCAATGGGGAAGTTTCATCTTCTGAGCTAAGTGACTCGGATGAGAAAACCCTACTGACCCGGGTGTTGCTCAAACAATTACAACACGCTGGGGAAAATTGGCACTCCTCTAGCGCACTTTCCCTCCATCATGAGTTGCACTACAAAGACGAGCTATTGAAGCGAGTCGCTCAGGAACTCAGGACACCGTTAACCAATATGAAAACAGCTCTGAGTTTGCTAGATTCGCCGCAACTCAAACCTGCACAGCGCCAGCGCTACATGCAGCTTCTTAATACAGAATGCGATCGCCAAAATTCCTTAATTGCTGGATTGCTAGAGCTAGTCCAGATCGACGAAGATCCCCAAGCCTTAACAATACCCTCGGTGGAGGTAGAAAACATTATTCCCGGTGTAGTCAGCACCTATCAACCCCTTGCCCAAGAGAAAGGCATCCAGCTTGGGTATACCGTGCCTGCTGAGTTGCCCTCAGTTTCCTGTTTGGAAACTTGGCTGCGCCAGATTGCCATCAATCTCCTACACAACAGTCTCAAATTTACTTCGACAGGCGGTCAGGTGAGGGTACTTGCCAGTTTACAGGGAGAATACGTTCAGCTCGCCTTTAGCGACACTGGCATCGGCATTGCCCCTAGCGAAATTCCTAAGATTTTTGATAGTTTTTACCGAGGACGGCCAACCCCTGGGGAAGACATGGGCGCCGGTTTGGGATTAACCATCGTGCAGCAATTATTACTCCGTTGTGGCGGTTCGATTTCGGTTACCAGTAAATTGGGCAAGGGATCTAACTTCAAAGTTCTACTACCCATTGCCTATCCTTTAAGGAAGGATGAGGGATGAGGGA
>DNXU01000607.1:10400-40357 GCA_003505715.1 Cyanobacteria bacterium UBA8803
ATTTTAGATTGGAGAAAATAATCTACAATCGCTTGACTAATGGGGCAAGGGATGGGAGTAACAGCTGTTGCCAACCTCTAAGGGTAAAAATATAGTCATCACTTCCCCTGCTTGAGGTCGCTGGCGCACGATCAGTTTTCCGCCCAAGGCTTGGAACAGATGCTTGGTCACGTTGAGATTTAAGCTGAGACTGCCCGTTTCAGGCTGGAAGATTAAGAGCTGACCGATTGACTTTAACGTCTGGCAAGGGGAGTCTCCCGATCTTACTGAATTATTAGTATTATCCGAATCCGACTGCGACTGGAATTGTAATTTGAGCTGGTCTCCTGCTGGCGTGACCTGTATCTGGATGTGACTCCCCGCTGGCAGAGAGCGGGTGAAGTTTTCCACTAAACCCGTCAGTACCTGATCCAGTAGGTTGGGATTGCTCACCACAGTTGGCAAGTTTTGCGGCAAAACCACATCTAAAGTTAAGTTACGCCGCTGTGCTTGCTTTTGCCAGTGAGGGATGCTTTGCTGGAACACCTGAGCCAGCGACATAGAGGTCAGATTCACTGGCGTTTCCTTAACTGTAGCCGTCTCTAATTCGACCGCTCGGAAAATCAGCTCCATGCGGTTGATTTGTTCGGTACACTCATGGTCAATGATTTCCAAACGCCGAATCACTTCGGGAGCGAGATCGCGTCGCTTGAGCAGCAGTTTGGTTAAGGTGCGAATAGTAGTTAGGGGGGTTCGGATTTCGTGGGTTAGTGCTTTGAGCAGTTCGATGTCCGGGCTTGCTTCATTCAGATTAGATACCTTATTTCCACCCCGCTGGTCGTTTTTCACCAACCTTTCCCAATGGCGAGTACGGAACGTCTCACTAGGAGCCTGGAATTTTGAGCCTTGATCGTTTGAGCTTGTAGAGATAGCAGGGATGGTCTCGCCCTTTTCAGTTTGGGGCAACTCTGGTAAATTCTGGAGCAGTTGCCGCCCAAATTCCATGACAATTCGGTAATCGGGCGGCTGAGGCGCGAACTGTTTGACTAGCGCCTCCAATTGGCTGAGTTGATGGGGAGTTGTCAGTAACAGCCGAGGGTAAAGGGAGGCCCAAGCCTTCTGGATGTCTTCTGGAGCAAAGGAGAACCGAAAGGCTGGAATGCCATTGCTATCCTCTCCGGAGGCCATCACTAAACTAAAACTAGGGGTAAATACTAAACAAAACTGTTCTGCCGCCAGTGGGTCAGTCGGAAACAAGGGTAGTTCATAAGCTCTCTTGGCAATAGGTTGATGTTCTCCAGCTTGAGCCGGAGGTAGCTGAAAAGGCATCCAAGTCCAAGAATTCAACGCTTCAGTAGTAAAGATCCCCGTTTGGAAACGAGACACTAAATTTGGGTCACTTAAAACTGGTACTGGACCAGCTAAGACCAACCCTTGGAGGGGCGACACCTTACCATCTGTATCCGACACTTGTACGAGCAATTTTTCTAGGGAGGCGATCGCACTCTGCCACTCCCTTCTGGCTCGGATCAGCTCTTTTGCCTTGCGATTGGTTATACTCCGCTGTCCCCTCTCGGTGACAGTTGCTGGTTCTACCTGATATACAACCGCATCACTAGACTCAGCCTGCGTACTCTGAGCTAAAACTTCACTTAAGCTTGGCAACAACCACTTTTGCACCGCTCTTTATCCCCATGCACGGCCAGCTTTCTTGTTCTGCTTACGAGCATACTTGGATTAGTCATCGATCTAGGGTCGTAGAACCGAACTCACAAGTCGCGATGTCCGCTAATAGGTTGCACAATCCGATAGTCTGTCTGTGATCGCTAATCTCTAACCACTCAACCATGTCATCCTTACAGAAACTGGACAGTAGAACAAGCCATCAGCGTTCTCAAAACCGCAGGAGAACTAAACCTCGGCGGAACCTTTGGTTTGAACGGGTGATGGCAATTGCGGCAGCCGTCAACCTGTTTTTGGTGCTGTTTGACTTGAGCTACATTCCGTTGCGAGATTTCTGGCTACAGCGCAAAATCCAGCTGTTTAGCTTTAAAATCGGCCCAATTAAGTCTAAAGGCTTTGCCGTCCCGATTCCCCTTCCCAATATAACTCCGTGGTATGACCCAATTAAGGGCATTGAACCTTATCGAGATACCCAGCAGTATTTGGCAAGAGTTGATGAATTACAAAACAAGCTGATCGAGCCAGGTTTGCGATCGCCAGAAGTTGAGCAAATTCTTGCCGAGCTGCGCCGTCGGAGTCAAGAAATGATCGAGACCAATCCCTTTCAGGTCGCTAATAAGACGGGGTCTCTGGAAAAAATTAAAAATAAGATGCGGCAGCATGTTCCCAACGAACAGGATTCGGCTAAAGAAGCATTTAAGTTGTTTTGGAGCCAAGATAATTTAGGCAAAAATCCCGTAAAAGAACTCAATTTTTTTAATAATGAGATTCGGCCTTTAATTGAGACCAACTACTTCCGCCCCATTGGAGAAAATGGTGAATTTGTAGACCTCTTTGGGTTGATTGATTTCCCCTTTTTCGTCCTATTTGCTGTAGAGTTTTTGGGACGTACCTGGTCGATCAGCCGCCGCCATACAGGTGTGAGTTGGCTCGATGCTATGCTGTGGCGCTGGTATGACCTCTTTCTGTTGATTCCCATCTGGCGTTGGCTGCGTATCATTCCAGTCATAATTCGCCTAGACCAGGCTAAGTTAATCGACCTCAGCGCCATCCAAAAACAGGCGCGTCAGGGATTTGTGGCCGAAATAGCTGGCGACATGACGCAAGTTATTGTGATTCGAGTTATTAACGAGATTCAAGACTCCATTCGCCAGGGAGAAATTGCCAATTGGCTATCAAAACGGGAAGTTCGCCCCTATATCGACCTGAATAATACAGATGAAGTGGCAACACTCACCAAAATAGCAGTGCAGCTAACCGTTTATCAGGTTCTCCCCAAAATCCAACCTGATGTAGAAGCTCTGTTGCAACACAATATCGCCAAAATCCTTAACCAGTCTCAAGTTTACCAAGGAATGGAACAAGTACCAGGGCTGGGAGAATTAAGGAACCAGCTCACCGAGCGCTTGGCAAAGCAAATTACTCAAGCTGTCTACGATGGTCTTAACATGGCAATGGCAGAAGACCCAGAAGGCGATCAAATTTTGCAACGCCTGATTGCCCATCTAGGTGAAGCGTTTGGTTCGGAAATACAAACCAAGAAGACCTTAGAGGAAGTTCAGTCTTTACTGACCGATTTTTTAGAGGAAGTCAAAGTAAATTATATCGAGCGCTTGTCTGAAGAAGATTTAGAGGAAATTCTCGACCAAACTCGGGCAATTCGCCAAATTAACCAGCATTAACCTTCTCTAGTGCTGTGAAGGCTCCAAGGCTCCAAGGGAAGAAAGCTTTTACAGTAAGCTTTTTAACCTTGGTCAGGGTATGGCCTCCTCAAGCCGAAAAATGTTAAACTTGGAACTTATAACCTTAAGGCACGTTAAACAGTGTCAACATGAAGATCTGAAGAGTTCTATGCATTCCGTCTGCGGTTGGGCATTACGCAGACGTTAAGCAAAAACTCCTGTGGAGACGATTTGACAGTGGCGCAATACTAAAGGTGTTGTTTCTCTACTGAAGAGGCTCTGAAGCAGGAAATCTAGACCACAAGGCTAGAAGTTCCCGTTAAACCCGCAGCTTTAACGTGAAGATAATGTCCATCGTCGCTAGGCTTCTTGTAAAAAATTTTGCCTGGAGGTGGGTTGAACCCACTTTTTTTGTTGGAGTTTTCCTATGACTCATCCCCTGATTCCCCAGCTAATCGATTTGGCAACCCCGATAGCCGAAAAATTTGGCTTGGAGATAGTCGGGGCAGTTTTCCATACCAATAGACGCCCCCCCGTACTCCGAGTGGATATCCGTAACTGTACGGGTGACACGGGGTTGGATGATTGCGAACGCATGAGTCGGGCACTAGAAGAAAAATTAGATGCTGTGGATATAATTCCCGACGCCTATGTTTTGGAAATTTCCAGCCCCGGCATCTCCCAAGAGCTAACCACAGATCGAGATTTCATTTCCTTCAAAGGGTTTCCCGTTATTGTCAAAACCTCTGAACCCTATGAGGGTCATCAAGAATGGCGAGGACAACTGATTCGTCGCGATGATACCGGAGTGTACCTGAACCAAAAAGGCCGTGCCTTCGCTATTCCCCGTCTGTTAGTCACTAGGGTGCATTTAGACGATAAAAGCTAATCGTTGTTTGTTGTTTGTTGTTTGTTATTTACCCCAGCACCAACAACCAACAACCAATAACTAACAACCAATAACTAACAACCAATAACTAACAACCAACAACCAATAACATTATGGAGACGTGCCTATGTCGATAGTTAATCTACCCGGGCTGAAAAAGATGATCGAAGAGATCTCCCAAACCCACAATCTACCCAAGCCTGCCGTTCAACAGGCGCTGCGAGAAGCCCTACTTAAAGGGTACGAACGCTATCGTCGGGCTCAACGTATGGATCGGTTTCATTTTGATGAAAACTATTTCGACAATTTTGAAGTCGATCTTGATGTCGAAGAAGAAGGCTTTCGCATTTTGTCTACTAAAACCATTGTTGAGGAAGTGGGCAACAGCGACCATCATATTTCCCTCAAAGAAGTTCAGGAAGTGGCATCTGAGGCACAGCTGGGTGATTCGGTGATTTTAGATGTTACCCCAGACCAGGGAGAGTTTGGTCGGATGGCTGCCATTCAAACTAAGCAGGTGCTATCCCAAAAACTGCGCGACCAACAGCGCAAGCTGATCCAAGAGGAATTTGAAGAATTAGAAGGTACGGTTCTGCAAGCAAGGGTGCTGCGGTTTGAGCGGCAATCTGTGATTATGGCGATCAGCAGTGGCTTTGGTCAGCCTGAGGTAGAAGCTGAACTACCGAAGCGAGAACAGTTACCCAACGACAACTATCGCATCAACAGCACGTTTAAGGTTTATCTCAAAAAAGTTCGCGAAGGCCCTCACCGAGGCCCTCAGCTAGTGGTCTCTAGGGCATCTGCTGGGTTGGTCGTTTATCTATTTGCCAACGAAGTCCCAGAAATTGAGGATGAAGTGGTGCGGATTGTCGCCGTAGCGCGGGAAGCGAATCCACCCTCTCGTCATGTCGGACCGAGAACTAAAATTGCGGTTGATACCCTAGAGCGAGATGTAGATCCAGTCGGTGCCTGTATTGGTGCTAGAGGTTCCCGCATTCAAGTAGTCGTTAATGAATTACGAGGTGAAAAAATAGACGTAATTCGCTGGTCGCCCGACCCTTCCACCTATATCGCCAACGCCCTCAGCCCAGCACGAGTCGATCAGGTGCTACTGGTTAACCCAGAGGGGCGTCAAGCTCACGTTTTAGTGGCGGATGACCAATTGAGTTTGGCAATTGGGAAAGAAGGTCAGAATGTTCGCCTTGCTGCCCGCCTTACGGGCTGGAAGATTGATATTAAAGATGGTGCCAAGTATGACTATGAAGCCGAACATCGCCAAATAGAGGCAATGAAAGCGTCGGCTGCTGCTAACGAGACTGATTTGGAGGATGAGGAGGGAACCTTAGAAATGCTCAACATGGCAGATTCCGAGCCAAACCTGGAAGATTCCGATTTAGAAGAAGAGTAAAAACAACAGCAGAAGGTTTGGAGTTGAGGTTACTAGGAAAAATCCCCCTCCCCCATCCGCCCCTCCCCGATTTATATTTCAAGATGGAAATGGTTCTCCTTAGTTTCCCCTCTCCCTGTGGTTAATTTTCCCAACTGTCTATGGAACCAAATTACCGACGTTGCCTGAGCTGCCGTAAAGTGGCACCTAAACAGGCGTTTTGGCGTGTTGTTCGAGTCCATCCATCCCGACAGGTAAAATTAGATGAGGGCATAGGTCGTTCTGCCTACCTATGCCCTCAAGCGAGTTGTCTGACAGCAGCTCAAAAGAAAAACCGACTGGGGCGATCGCTTCAGGCATCAGTGCCTGAAGAACTGTATCAAACGTTGTGGCAGCGTTTAGCTGCCCTACCTAGCTTGGGCAGCGCGATCGAAAAATCAGCACACTAATAGAGCCAATATCTACGCTGAAACTCCACCAGTCGTTAGGATAGTAAGGAAGCAAACTAATTTTGATGTTTTGGAGGTGAGTCTCAACCCAGTTGCTGGAAATTGCTCCAGTTTTGTTAAGATTTGTAAAAGATTACCCAAGAAGGGTCTAATAGGAGTGTAACGATATCCAACAAGCTAACGAGCGATAAGATCTTCTGTAGCATTGAGTGTTAATTATTCAGAAGCACCTTTACTAAAGAGTTCAGATTTCACACATTGGGTACAAAGGAAATGAGCAAGCAGTCATTCGAGAATTGGGTTATGGCATAAAAACTCTTAAGGAAGAGGGGGGAATAGTGGATGAACAACGGCAAAGTCAGAATTTACGAATTATCACGGGAATTGAATTTGGACAATAAGGACATTTTAAATATCTGCGAAGGACTCCACATTGCAGTCAAAAGTCACAGTAGCACGATTACAGAATCCGAGGCCCAACGCATTCGGGCGGCGGCAGAAAAGTACGCTGAGGTTTCCACAGCCACCAAAAGTCGTGACGGTGCTGCCTTAGCTGAAGAAAGCCCCAAGTTACCATCTAATAATAAAATTGGACGTCCCAACCATCAACGGAAACAGCAAATCTTGAGTCTTAAGCCTAAGTCTCGTCCTGGTTCTAGCTCTCAACAGGGAACACCGCAAGTGGCAACCCCTCCTCAACCCCCCGTCAAACCCTCAGGTTCATCACCGCGTCCCTCGCTCCCTATAAATCGGCCTAAGCGAGTTAATCAACAGGAGGCTGATGTTGAGCCAATAGCTGAGTCTGAATTAGCTCTTTCCCAAGAGAGCGATTTCTCAGCTGAATTTGAAGAGAAACCCCAACTCATAGAGCCGCCTGTCAGGCCAATGTCGCCAAAAACTCAACCGACTCAAGTTGAGCGACCGATTTTGAAACGAAATCGACCGGATGTGGCAGGTTCAGAGTCAAAGGTAACTCCAAGTCCTGCCAAACCAACAGCTACTAGCCAAGGGTCAAGCGCTGGAGAACCATCAGCCCCATCCCGTCACAGTCCACCTTCCCCAGCAGTTCCCAAACTTCAGGAACCCCCAAGACGAGTCCGACTCAACCGGGAGGGCAAAAATCTCGAAGTTACAGCAGCAGACGCTGTAGCCAACCCTCAGGCTGTTGCAGGAGCTGTTGGTGAAGAGGAAGATAGCGTCCTGGTAACCCCTGAAGAGAGCCTAAAAGAAACCAGGCTCAGGCGGCCAACACCTCCCCGACAGCTGAAGAAGAAAGAGTGGGAGGAAGAGGAAGACGAGAGCCAAGAGAGTGCCAAAGCAGGAAAAGCTGGAGCAAAACTCAAGCGGCGGCCTAAACTGATTGAAGATGAGGACGACGATTTCGAGACTGATCTCAAAGACATCAATACCTCAATCATGTTAAGCGAGGCTGTAGTTCGTCCGCCCAAACCCAAGTCACGCCCGGGACAATCCGGCTTGTCGGCAGTTTCAGTATCAAATGTAGAGCGGAAAAAACAGCCAGCGCCAAGAAGTAGTAGCAGTAGCGGCAAGTCAGATAATCGCGATCGCCAGCGGGACAAGAAAGGCGTGCCCGAACGGCCAGAAAAAATAGTTTTGGCAGACGCTTTAACTGTCAGGGAACTGGCTATGAAGTTGGGTATTGCTGAAACTGAAATTATCAGGAAGCTGTTCGCCAAAGGCATGGCTGTGAATATCACTCAAACCCTGGATATTCCGACTGCCAGCATGGTAGCCGAAGAACTGGAAGTTGAAGTAGAAACAGCTACAGAAGAATCTGCTGCTACTAAAGTGACAGAGATGCTGGATGCTGAAGACCTAGAAAACCTCCAGCGGCGTCCGCCTGTAGTCACGATTATGGGTCACGTCGATCACGGCAAAACCACCCTTTTGGATGCCATTCGCTCTACCAAAGTGGCTCAAGGCGAAGCCGGAGGTATTACTCAGCACATTGGCGCTTACCACGTTGATGTCGAGCATGAAGACCAAGTTGAGCAAGTAGTCTTTCTCGATACCCCAGGTCACGAAGCCTTCACCGCCATGCGGGCAAGGGGAGCTAGAGTCACTGATATTGCCATTTTGGTGGTCGCAGCAGATGATGGGGTTCAACCTCAAACGATTGAGGCCATTAGCCATGCCAAAGCCGCTGAAGTTCCGATCGTTGTTGCCATCAACAAAATCGACAAAGCTGAAGCGCAGCCTGACCGAGTTAAGCAGGAATTAACTGAATATGGTTTAGTGCCTGAAGAGTGGGGCGGCGAAACAATTATGGTTCCCGTGAGCGCGATCCAAAAAGAAAACTTGGATACGCTCTTGGAGATGATTCTGCTGGTAGCAGATATTGAAGAACTCTCTGCTAACCCCAATCGACCTGCCAAAGGCACCGTTATCGAAGCAAACCTTGATAAAGCCAGAGGCCCAATTGCTACTCTCCTAGTGCAAAATGGCACCCTGCGAGTAGGGGATACGCTGGTGGCTGGTTCTGTCTTCGGTAAGGTGCGAGCCATGATCGACGACCGCGGAGCGCGGGTGGACGCTGCCAGCCCTTCCTTTGCTGTAGAGGTGCTGGGTTTGAGGGATGTCCCGGCTGCTGGTGATGAGTTTGAAGTATTTGCCAGCGAAAAAGAAGCTCAAACCATTGCCACTGCCAGAACTGACGAGGAACAGAAGCGACGCTGGCAAGAGCGAGGAGGTCGCCAAATCACTCTCAATAGCCTCTCCGATAAGGCTCAAAAAGGCGAGCTTAAAGAACTAAACCTAATTTTGAAGGCTGATGTTCAAGGTTCTGTAGAAGCCATTCTCGGTGCCCTCAAGCAGCTGCCTCAAAATGAAGTACAAATCCGAGTTCTGCTTGCCGCTGCTGGCGAAATTACAGAGACGGATGTCGCTTTAGCGGCTGCTAGTGGTGCTGTGATTATTGGGTTCAATACCACCCTGGCTCATGGCGCTAGACCTGCTGCTGACCAAGAGGGAATCGACGTGCGGGAATACAACATCATCTACCACCTTCTAGATGATATTCAAGGTGCCATGGAAGGTCTCTTGGAGCCAGAGCTAGTCGAAGAATCCCTGGGTCAAGTCGCAGTTCGAGCCGTCTTCCCAGTCGGTCGTGGTGCGGTAGCGGGTTGCTACGTACTGTCAGGCAAAGCGGTGCGCAATTGCCAAATTCGAGTCCGGCGTGGCGGCAAAGTTGTCTACGAAGGTGTGCTGGATTCGCTCAAGCGGATGAAGGAGGATGTCAAGGAGGTCAACGCTGGCTACGAATGTGGTATTGGCATTGATAAGTTCAATGACTGGGTCGAAGGCGACATCATCGAAACGTTCAAGATGGTGACTAAACGACGCACTTTGTCAACAACGTAGTTGTTGGTTGTTAGTTGTTAGTTGTTGGTTGTTGGTNNGGTTGTTGGTGGTTGGTTGTTGGGAAAAGCTCCCCCTACCCAACAACCAACCACAAATCCCAAATAACAAACAACCAACAACAAATAACAAATAACAAACAACAAATAACAAATAACAAACAACCAACAACAAACAACAAATAACAAACCTATGCGCTCCTTCTGGACTGAACCGTTCTTATGGCTCCATCTAGCCGGTTTGGCGGCATTGCCCCTGACTTTAGAACTGGTCTGGCTGGGACTGGCAGTGAGCGATCCCCTATTGCCCGTTTGGCTAGAGCTGCTGTTGGTGGCAGCTATTGGCCTGGTGCCAGTGTTGTGGATGCAATTAACCCGTCCCTTTGACATTTTTAGCCTTCTGGTTGTAGCGATCAAGCCAGAACAGCTAACTGAGCAGCAGCGACGCCTTTTGAGCTTGTTTAAAATGAAGACAAACAAGTTTCTGACCATCGCTGCTGCCGTACTTATGCTATGGCTATTGTGGCAAATCAACCGAGTCGCACCTATGGCAGTAGGGGTTGTGCCATTGACATCGCAATGGCGTATTGTCGGACTGATTGAGGCTGGCTTGGCATTTGCGGCTAGTAATTTGTTCTTACAAGTTCCGCTGAGTGTAGTTCAAGTCCTTTTGACTAGCGAGACAGAGTGGGCAAGTACTGTTCCCTATCCGCTAGAACAAACAGCTAGGAATTTCACAATACCAGGTATTCGAGTCAAGCAAATTTTGCCATTGGCAAAGGAAGAGGGCTGAGGGAAGCAGGGCTAATTCATGGTCATAGCTAGAAAATTCCTGAGCCTTCTGTACCGAGTACAAATTACTCCCCCAGCTCCCCCATTCCCCATTCCCCATTCCCGACTTTCAAGACAGATGTTGCCAAGCGTACAATCTGGAGAAATTAGGTAAGCTATCCTAAAAATAAGGTTAAAAGTGCAATTAAAAAGCGCTATTTGACTATTCTGTATCGATTTTTAAGGAATTATGGCAAATTCAGCTACTTCCGAATCCAGGGAATTCTCCCAAAACAGCAAAATTTGGAACAACCTAAAACAAGCGATCGCTACCAGTTCCGGATTTCAGCGTTGGCAGATGGAACATCTTGCTGCTGAACAACTCCAAGAGGGTAGTTTAGAATACCAGGTACGTCGGTATTTGAGGGAGACCTTAGAGACATTAGCATACTAGAAAACTCTAACCCTAGGTAGACTACCGATGACTCGCGTCATGTATTGAACAATTTCAACCAAACGATCCCCCTCAACATGAACCTCTGGAGTTGGATAGTTTTCCAAGGTTTCAATGAGGGTAATTTTTTCATCGCCAAGGGCAGAAGTTACCAAAGCAGATCTTAGAGATTCGCGGTTAGCTCGATCGCTGGGAGTATGAACCACTTGACTGGCTCGATCGAGCATCGCTTCTCCAACCACGCTATTGAGAACGCGGGAGAGCAAAATAGGATTAA
The DNA here is from genome assembly GCA_003505715.1 of Cyanobacteria bacterium UBA8803. Classification (GTDB taxonomy): domain Bacteria; phylum Cyanobacteriota; class Cyanobacteriia; order Cyanobacteriales; family Coleofasciculaceae; genus UBA8803. The sequence continues at coordinate 21,349 of DNXU01000607.1, forward strand.
CGGCAATCTCTTGTGTCAGAATACTGCGCAACTCCTCGGGGTCTTTTCCGGCTAGCTTGAGATAGGCTTGCAGGGAGGATGAAAGTTCGCCTGTTTGAGCAAAGGTGGAAAGTTCGGAAACAGAAATGGTTTCTCGTAGGAAACGATACTTTAGCACTACTGATTCAGCAGCATTGGCAGCAGAGCTAAATAGGCAAACGCTCATGAAGGCAATTAAACCCAAGAGCGAACGCCGTGAAAGTAGTAAATAGCGGTACATGCCTCATATTCCAATATTTGTTTTTAAGGGAAAATCTTAACAAATAAATGATTATGAGATTTACCCCTAGGGAAGTGTTCAAGCCTCACGGATAAAAAGTGCCATCAGGCATGATCGTACTTTTCATCTTGGCGTTATCGAGTATGGCATTGGCTAGATCTGCATCCCGTAGATCAGCCTCTATTAAGTCAGCAGAGTTCAAATTAGCATTGCTCAAATTGGCTGCTTTGAGATCGGCTAGCCTTAAGTTGGCACCCGTGAGATCAGCCTCTATTAAGTCGGCGGAGTTCAAATTAGCATTGCTCAAATCAGCTGCTTTGAGATCGGCTAGCCTTAAGTTAGCACCCGTGAGATTAGCACCGGGCAACTTGGCTAGACTCAACCCAGCACCACTTAGGTTAGTGCGCGTCAAGTTGGCACGAATTAAAGTCGTAACAATCAGATTAGCTCCAGCCAAGTTGGCATCGGTCAGATTGGTATACATTAAGTTAGCACCACTCAGGTTAGCTCCCTCGAGATTAGCACGCCTTAAGTCAGCACGGCTGAGGTTAGCACCAGTAAGATTGGCACCTCTTAAATCAGTATTGCTCAGGAGTGCATCGGGTAATTGCGCACTGCTGAGATCGCACCCCACGCAACTTCCTGTTCGTCGCAATTGTTCGAGTTGCAATACATTGAGGGCTTTTACTGGCATGGGCAACCCTAGAGGGATGAGAAGAAGAGTAGTGGCAAAGATTTGGGATTTCATGCTAACTTGGTTGACATTCTATGCGCATCTTCGGTAGTCCAATCAAAGGCACCTATCTATGACCCACATCACCTAACTTGCAAAAATTCATCACCACCCTTCCCAATCTTCAATCACCTGCTACCAAATAGAGATCGTAGATATTTAAACAATACTGGCCTTTACTAGTTAATTAACTGCGATTAGAGGATCGTGCCATGCTTGAACGATTACTACTAGCGATCGCGGTCACATTCTCAATTTATCTATCTGTAGAATGTGGCTTCTACAGAACTCCAATGCCTTCAGTCTTACAGCTGCCCCCAATCCCAGAACAACCTGTGGGTCAGTGGCGGTAACCAATACTTTCTCTATCATGACTATTAGTACAGACTTATGGCAGTCGAATCAAGACTTGGCACAAGAGTGTCTGGAACACCCGTTTGTACGAGGTATTGCCAATGGTACTCTTGACCGCTTCAAATTTGCTTACTATGTTGGTCAAGATGCTTTTTTCCTAGAGGCTTTCGCTCGCGCTTACAGTCTGGCAGCTGCTAAATGTCATGATTGGGAGGGATTTAATACTTTTCACCACCTCGCAGGCGGTGTTCTCGCAGAATTAAGTCTGCACCAGAGTTATGCAACAGCATGGGGAGTAGATCTGTCAAAGGTCGAACCTGGTATGGCTACCCGTCGGTACACGGATTTCTTACTAGCAACTGCTTGGGGAAGTGAGGCTGGTTTAATTACCGTAGCCATGACTCCCTGTATGCGCCTATACGCTTTTGTAGGCCAAGAACTGGCAAAGGACGGGATTCCCAATCACGACTACTCTGACTGGATTCGTACCTATAGCGATCGCCAGTTTGAGCAACTGGCAGAGCAACTGGAGGCTTTAACTGACCAGTACGCCAAACTCTCGGCATCTATCCAATCTATCTATCGCTATGCCATGCTGTGCGAACGAGACTTTTTTCAGGCGGCGTGGGAAATTTAATTGTTGGTTGTTGGTTGTTGGTTGTTGGTTGTTGGTTGTTGGTTGTTGGTGGCAATTTGGGATTTTAAATCAACTATGAACCAAGGACGCTTCTCAATTTATTTGCCATCTGCTGCCAGACATTTTGAGGGGTTTGGGCTGATAAGGACTTATCATCAGGTATCAGTTCGCCTAGATAGCGGTAATGCTTCCAAATATCCCAGTAGGGACTTCCTGGCTTAAGGGGTACTCCTGCCCAGTGTAGGAACTTCAGAGGCTGATTCACCTTGGGATCGATTAATACATTTCCTTGCGGTTGAAAATGTTTGCTTCCTGCCCAATTTCCCATCCCTTGCCCTGGTTCGCGTACTAGATTAAATCGGCGGGATGTTTTCTTTAGGACGAGATAGTTTAGGACGGTTTGGTCTGAATTTAAAAGATAGAAGTAGTCAGGATGAGAGGCATAAAAGGTAAAAGTATCTTCTAAGTCTTTTTGAGAAATTAAGCTTTTCTTGGCACCCCAAAACCCGCTATTAAAAACATCTTTGATATCCTCTTGAGTGAAAATTTCAAAAATTTTCGGTCTAAAGATTTGATTAATTCCCCCTAAGTGTTGATAGTCGCAGCAGATAAAGTCATAAGTCTTCAAATAGCTAAGATTATCTATAATTCTTTCAAAGACTATAATGTCTGTATCAATATATAAAAACTCATCAAACGAGCCAAACCAGCAGGCAAGTTTGCGCAGGAGATTGGGTCTATCAAAAAAATCTTTGCCGCAGATTTTGGTAATTAGCTGAGAAATATAGTCTAAAAAATCCAAATCTTCATAGATCTGCACGCCATAGGGTTGGGTTATGAGTTCTGCGATCACTTGATATTGGTCGTTATAAGGAATCATTACTATAGGAGTATCGGGATCGTAGAGCCTGATACTTTTGAGAAGAGCGATCGCCTGCTCAGTTACCCGATCGTTGGCAATAATATAAATGCCTTGATTCATCTCCACCTCCTTAACGGACTAATTTCAGTTTTCTCAAGATTTTAGTAGTTAGACTAGGAGGTTGCTGATAGGGTTTGGGCTTTGTTGTAAACTGGGGTTGATTCTCTGGTTCATGAAGATAGCGATAATATAAGAAAATATCTCGGTAAGGAAAATCGAGGTTTTCTCCCTTGCAAACCCGACTAAAGATTTTAGAAGATATGCCAATATAGTGGAGATAGGTCAAGCGTCTCCCCTTATCGTACAAAACGTTATCCCGGTTCTCAAAGTGGGATGATTTGACAGCATTTCCTGTTTTTTCGCTTTCTGGCAACTGTAGCGCTAAATTATAAACGGGAATACCAGACCGCATAACCATATAGTTGAGAACGGATTGGTTAGGGGCAGGCATGAATAAAACTTCTGCTTCTCCTGTTTGAAGGTGAGAAAGTAGCCGCTCCCTTTGCTCTGAAGAAAATATTCCCCGTTTTGAAGCGTAAAATCCGGCACAGAATATTTCCGTCTCTAAGCGGGAGCGGTCAAAAATTTCTGGTAATTTAGGCGATTTCTTATTGTAAATATGGGAAATATTCTTATATTGAAAATCATAAACTACAAAATCATTTTGGTTTAAGGCATTAAAGATTGAGCCTAGGGAGTTTAATATCAAAACATCAGCATCAAAATAGGCAAACCTTTCAAAAGGGCTATCGGAATCGAAAGCACAGTAGCGTCGGTTCATTCCGATCCGATTAACTCCTTGTATGCCATTTTCTTGCCAAACTTTCAAAGCATAAGGATGCGCTTTCCACACTTCTAGGGAAAAATCTTCCCAGCGGGCAAATATCTCCTTATCGTCAAAAAGTTCCACGTTTTTCCTCTTCTTTATTTCGGCGCGAACCTTTTCTATACGGTCGTCGTAGGCAATGACCTGCACCGGAGTTTCTAGACCAACGTTCACCTCAATGCTGTTGAGCAGCGCCACTAATTGATCGTAAACAGCATCATTAGCTAGCGTATAAATTCCTTCTGTCATTTTATTTATCCCAGCTTTTCTACTAAGTTAGATAAGAAGTTAAGCAAATTCAATTTATGGAGAATCACCTGACGCGCCTCAGCGATCGCCTCCTTCGCTTCATGCCAAGCGTCAAGGCTTGCTGTCACCTCTTGAATATAAGCAATGCCCTTTTCATCTAGGCTGGGTAGCCTCAAGAAGCTTCGNNGGCGGCAAGAGTTTACCAGCAGCAGCCCCGCCATAGTAGATCGGCAAACACCATGCTAACAAAGCGTCCCAGAGCTTTTCGCTGACATACCACTCATTGCCAGCATAGTTTTCAATCGCCAGGTTGTAGTAATAGGGAGCCATCACATTCCACTTATTGTTAAATTTGCCATAAGCATCAGCCCAGTTTGGCAATTTTCGACCGTACAGGTCAAATTCCAGACCACTCTCCCTTAATAACCTCAAAAAATCCAAACGTCTACGGTGATCGGGGGTGCGATCGATACCAGAAGTCATCCAGCAGCAGGATTTCTCCTTATTGGGCCATCCCATCTCATTTAATTCCCGGAAGGAATTGGCATGATACCAGATAGCTGGCATATAGTCGGGAATAGGAGCAAAGTCATCTGGGCCAGAAACATACCCGCAGTACATCTGAGCCTGTTGGTATTCCGCAATTCTTTTGTTTAATAAAGACTCAAAGGGAGGTTCCCGAACCAGACAAATAATGCGCTTCTGAGGCACTCCCCGCCACCAGCTTTGTATATTAGTTTCGCTGGTGCCTAGCTGCTGTTTAAAGCGATCTAAGAAGCCTGCCAATCCTTGCTTTTGAGTGTTTAATCCTGGGAAATTGTGAAAGTTGTAGAGCAGTAAAAAGTCCGGCTTAGCTGCGGTTGCTAGCATTTGTATGTTGCCCCAGGCTCCCAAGGGATGTGGTGTTTGTTGCCACAGCCAATCTACATCAGTAAGCCCAGAATAGCTGCTCATCATGCCCACAATTTTTTTGCCCATATTTTCTAGCCAGGTTATATTTTAATACAGCTTTAATCCACAGACTTGGTCTAACGGCTTTCTAGAGGAATTACACATACATCTATAAGTTAATATCAATTGAGCAGCTTTCACCTCGGATAAGGTGAATCAGACTAACTTATTTGTCTCCTGTCCTAGTTATTAGCAAAGCTGAATATTGCACCTGTTAGGAGAATCTTGAGGCAATATGACCAACGTCTATCGTGACCAAGTATAGCCTAAAGATTTTGGCAACCGCTCCTTTTTACCTGTTGCCTATTGTTAAGTTGGCGATCGCTACCAAGGGTTGCCAATGAGCGTTAGCGCACTCCAGTAGTAGGGGTGGGTAAAGGTTTGGTCACCCAACTGAGCCAGTTCTGGGGTTAAGGGCACCCGTACATCTCCTGCTACTAGCTCTCCCCCCTCCATGCGTACCGATCCCTCAAGCAAGGCTAATTGTGCTTCTCGCAACGCCTCAGCTTTAATGGGAGCTGTTTTCAGATGTTCGTAGAAACTGGTCATGAATCCCAATGTCCCAGCATCGCTAACATACCACAGACTGCCTAAAGCTGACTTCACCCCAGCTTGAATGGCTAAACCCGCAAAACCTAACTCCGCCTCTTCATCCCCTAAGGCTGTGCGGCAAGCGCTCAATACCATGAGTTCTGTGGGTGGGTTATTTAACCCCAGCTGCCGCAACTGATCTAGTCCTAGCTTGCGGTTCCACAACTGGATGTAGGAGTTACTAGGCTTACCGGGTTTAAATTCCCCGTGAGTGGCCAAATGCACAATTCCAAAAGGTTGTGCCGATCGCACTTTTTTGAGATTGTCTAAGGTAAAGGCTTGGTTGAGAAAGGATTTTCCCGACCAGAGATTTCCTGTAATTGCCCCTAACTCCAACGGTACTGCTGGTAAGGGGTTTTGATCGCTGAAGGTATCTGCTCCCATCGCCAAGACTTGCAGATTTCTCACATCCACGTAGCGAGTGTCGGTAAGGGATAAACTGGGCATTAAGCCGATACTGTATCGTTGCACTAGGAATCCATTACCATCATGGAGCGCTGCCATGGGGAGAGAGCGCAAACCCATGTCCATAATGAATGCCAGATTATTAATCTGTCGAGCGTCTAAATACTCTTGGACTGGGGCAACGAACCACTGATAGAGTTGCTGAGCCGGGGTTAGATAGTCGCGGGGAATGTTGATATCGGTAACGCTGCGGCGGAATTGTTGCGCTACCTCTAGGACTTGCTTGCGAGTGACCCCTGCCACCCGTCGTCGCAGTGCTTGTCCAGTGGAGGTCACGACTACAATTTCTAGCTGGTCGCGATCGCTTGGCTCAATTGTAATATGCTGTGGCGATCGCTTCAGATGGCGATCGAATTCCTCGGTAGTGGTTGTTTCGAGTCCAGTAAAGGTAGTATTGGCAGCAATTTCTGTCGGCACGAAGCTGACGTAAACGAGTGCGGGTTTCGCTCCAGTCGCCCTTTCGATTTCGCTGAGAATTTCACGAGCCTCATTTTCACTTTTAATCGGCGTACTGGAAGAGATGGGTTGCACCATTGGAGGTGCTTTAATTGGTTCCTCCTCTGGCAAGAGCGCAATGCCCTCTGAGACACTATTATCTGGGATCGGTTCATCATCCGGCGTGCCATTCTCTGGCGGCGGTGGCGGTGGCGGTGGTGGTGGCAGTGGTGGTTCAGTTACATTAATGCTGAGCTGTTGCGGTGCGGAGAAAGAAACTCCATCCTTAGAGCTGATTGTGAACGCGGGCAGCAGACCTGTAGCATCAGGGAGTGGGGTATAAATTAACACATCACTCAGAGTGATCGTGTCTCCTGGATTGAGGACAACCCCTCCTCTGGTGAGGGTGCCTGTAATAGTATCAATCTGGATTAGGGTGTTATCGAGATTAGCATCCCCCACAATCGGATTAAGACTTGCCAAGGTAAAAGTGATGGGCTGATTTTGTTGAGTACTTGCTAACTGAGAATCAACAGTGAGAGTTGGCGCTTGGTTAACAAAGGTAATACCGATCTTGCCTTGGGTAGAGATAATATTATTTGGCACCAGAGTCCCTGGAGCTGGAAATTGTTGTAATGGCGAAAGGGTGTCAATGCCAGGGCCAGCATCGATTGCTCCGGCTGTCCCATTGATACTGCTATCCCCTACGGTAAATAAATTATTATCAATACCACCATCATGCTGAATCGTAACCGTAGCTCCGCCTTCAACTGTAGTTGAAACAGTCGATACGGTGGTGGCAGCCGAGCGGGTATTAATCGTATTTCCGGCTACGGCACCCGTGCCTTGAACCCGTCCGTTAGCAAGGACTTGCACGGAGCCACTAGTAGCAGTTGGTGCAATGGTAAAGGCACTAGCCGTACCGCTCGTGTCAATACTGGTGAAAACAATATCACTGCCGAGATTGTTAGCAATTAAATCCACTGAGCCAGCGGTACTGGTAATATTACCAGACCCATTGATGATTGCTGATGCACTTGAAGTGAGCGTGCCACCTGTGCCCGTGGTAATGTCGCCACCAGCAATTAACGAGATGCTACCTCCTGTCACTACTAACACATCCCCAGTGAAATCCAAGGTAGCAGAGGCTGAAGAATTAATGGCACCAGTTGTAATTGTGTTACCAGCTGTTAAGTTCACCAAGCCACCTGTAGAGATCAGGGGTGAAGTCCCAAAAAAGCTAGGGGTGTTAGTCGAGAAAGAATTAATTGCACCAGTGGTGATATTGCCAGCAGCCGCATTTAAAGTTACTGCGCCGCCTTCAGAGCCGTAAGGATTATTACCCACAACGAAGGAATCAATATTATTGGTTGTGATGTTACCGCCAGTTGTTGATAAGGTAACCTCTCCTCCTGTGCTGGTGCCGAAAAAGCTATCCCCAGTAGAGGAATTAATAGTACCAGTTACTAAAATATCACCAGCAGCTGTTAAGACAATCGCTCCACCAGAATTGAAAGAGTTTGAGGAATCTAGATTACCTGTAGCGATCGCACCAGTATTGTGATTGAGGGTAATCGTCCCACCTTCTGTAGTAATACTAGTTCCCGTACTGGTGAAGTTAACGCCACTACTGCTAAAGTTACCTCCTTGGGTATTAAGGTTCGCGTTAATAAAAACGGAACCCGTCCCTGTAGCCGTACCAGCAGTATTGTCATTGGCGCGGAAGTCGAGGTCACCGTTGAATGTGGTGATATCTTGATTAACGGTAATGTTATTGCCAGCTTGAGCGATGATGCCCGATCCAAAATTGGTAATATTGATTGCTGCGTTAAAGATAATGTCATTAGTGGCTTGCAGGATGACATTGCCAAGTGCCGCGTTAATCGTGCCGTTATTGATCGTGTTATTTATCCCCGGATCGGCAAATTGGTCATTAGCTGCCAACTGAGCTGGATTGTTTGGTCCGGCGACAATCGTGATATTAGTGGGATCTAAGAGCAAGGTTCCCCACTGACCGAGAGGTGCCGATAAGTCAGCGCTGCCAGCAAAGTCAAGAAATTGCTTACCTGATACTTCCGCAAAGCCACCAGTGCCGTAGGCCAAGCCACCTCGCGCTGTTATGGTGCCATAGAAGCGCGTTGCTTCCTCTGACCATATAATTACCTCTCCCCCATTGCCACGCTCCCAAGCATCGGCATGAATTACCGAATCAGGACTCACGTAGGTGCGAGAGGCATTAATAATTGAGCCTTTGCCCTGATAATCACCACCAACCCGTACCTTACCACCTCCATCAGTACCAGAGGCGTCGATCTGACCATGGGACAGTCCAACGCGATCGCCTAAAATATTCACCGTGCCTCCCCGTTGACCTATGGCTGGGTTAGAGGCATCAATATTGCCAGAGGCGATCGCAGTTCCGGTGCGATTAGGAATCACAGTACCGGATACTGTTTTTACTGTCCCATCGGGATTAACAGTTAATCCTGTGTTGACATTGCTCTGGGTCAGTAATTCAGCCAACATCAGAGGCTTAATCGGTAAAATATTCCCCTGGCTATCGGTAGGGGGGTCAATTTCCAAGCTCAGAATTTGCCCGGGTTGGCTTAGGAGTAACCGACTGGTTCCCGGTACGGCGGCGATGGTAATAGTTCCTCCGGGTACGGTTATGCTGCCAGTATTAACAACACTACCACCCACTAAAGTGAGGCTTTGTCCTGCTCGGAGAGCGAGTTGCCCCGCATTGACGATACTACCAGGCTCGATAGTGTTGAAGTTAAAGGAGTTCGGCGTTCCAATCAATGCCTGGTAGTTGTTAACACCTGTGGCACTAAACCAGCCATTGCCAAAACCGATATCAGTAGCAGTCGTAGCGCTGAAGGCAGCAGGCACGTTGAGGCTGGCTTTGAGGCCAAAGAGGATGCCTGCTGGGTTCATGAGGAAGAGGTTGGAGTTGCCGCCACTCACCTGCATGAGACCGTTGATGATGGAGGCATTGCCGCCAGTGACCCGCCCTAGAATGTTTTGAATGGAGGGGTTAGAGACAAAGTTGGCAATCTGGTCTGCCTGTAGTCCGAACTGAGTAAAACTGTGGAATAGATTAGCGCCATCTCCAGAAGTCTGTCCGCCATTGATATCGAACTGGTTGCCGTTGACAGTGACGCTGGTATTAGTGCCATCTGGAGCTGGGATAATTGATTGAGCTTGAGCCAAAGTCGGAATAAGCCAAAAACCCAGAGGTGCCAGGGTTGCGGCTAGCGGCAGAAGGCAACAGGCTAATCCTCTTTGTAGTTCTTTATAGGGAGTTGCATTCAAAGAGATAACCGTCTCTTCCCCAACTACCCTACCCGTCCCTGTCTTGGGAGTGATTTTGACTCTAGACTTGAAAGGGAAAGATTGCAGGATTTGCAGTTGTACTTGCCATCCCTCAGCCAGTCCTCGACGCTCTAAGGCTTTTGCGATCGCTCTGTAGGCGTTGTAAGCCTGCGGTTGGGGATATTGTTGGGAATCACTCAAAGCATGGCAGCGATAATAATAGAGTGGTTGCTTGACGTGATGTACTTCCGTAACTTCAGAAAGCTTGAGGCAGAGGTCATAATCCTCTACATAGGTCATCGAATTATCAAGACCACCGACTTGCTCGAAGAGCGAACGACGCAGCAACCGGAAGTGGAAGGTCATGAAATCGCTCAGCAGGCGTTCCTTGGAGTAGGGAATGTGGCACCGACTGCCGTAGGCTCTGAACTTACTGCGATCATCTATTACTAAATAATCGGTATAAACTAAACCTACCTCTGGCCGTGCATCGAGTACCGCTGCTGTTTTGGCGATCGCCTCCGGAGCTAGCAGGTCATCGCTGTCTACCCAACCGATGTACGTGCCGCTACTTTGAGCGATCGCAGCTGCCAGAGCTAGAATTCGTCCTTGATGTTCTGCCGCTATCACCCGGGCTCGGCGATCGCGCCTTGCGTAGTTCTGGGCGATCCTAATAGAGCCATCGGTGGAGCCATCATCCCAAACTAATAGCTCTAAATCGCGTCTCGTTTGTGATAGGATGCTTTCAATTGCCGCGCCCAGATAGCGTTCTCGGTTATAGGTGGTGATAACGATAGAAATTGGTGCTGCCATACCATCCTCCAAGGGGATTACTTTGAACCCTGCGATGAATCTAAATCTGGGCTTTAGAGAAACTATTGGACTGTCAAATCTTCTTTTTTAGTAGAAAAATCTTAAGTTGCTGGATAAAGCTTAGGTTAAAAATGATAACAAATATCAAGGGTTTCAGCTGAACTTACAGACGCTCTCGTACATCCGGGTATAAGTTTCTGACTAACTCTACATTAAGCTGAAGGAGCTGGAAGAGTAGGAGGACTTGATATTCAAGTTTGCTACCCTAATTCCTGTCTATTTGTAGAGGCAGGTTAACCCAGGTTATGGGCTGCTTGCGGCAGATATAGCTCGAACTGACCCTATACAATGCCGATGACCACGGGATCGATCTAAGTGGCCACTTATTTCTGCCAAACGGCACTAGTTTCAAAGACGAGTTGGCTATTGCTAAAGTTCCCTCGAATTTGATCCCACAAGCTGTTATCCCGCAGTGGACTCAAGACAGCTCTCAGCCCAACCTACATTAGTTTATATATCAAATAAAAATGCTATCCTCCAATGGAATTTAAAATTTCAGTATCTTTTAGGTTGGCTGGAATTGATTTTAACCCCGAAGAAATTACGGCTTTAGTAGGTATAATTCCTAGCAAAACTTGGAAAATTGGTGACTTAATTGATCCAAGGAGTAGTATCCGCAGGAAGTGTAATGGCTGGAGCCTAGAGTCTAAACTCGATAAGTCAACTAATCTAGATGAACAAATCAAATCTGTTTTTGAACAACTTCAACCAGGCTGGCAGTCTTTGGTAGAAATCTGTGCTAGGCATGACGCACTTATAGATTGCGCCATCTATGTGTATAAACAAGTGCCAGCTATTCATTTCGACAAAGATATTGTCCGAAAAGCCACTGAGCTGAATGCAGAAATCGATGTGGATCTCTATTTTTTACCAGATGATTAACCTATGACGTAGATGAAATTTTTTCTGGGATTTATGACGGAAAGTAATACATAATTTCAGTGTATAAAAAAGAACGTCAAAAGTTAACGAGTGCAGATTTTAATAGGCATTTGGCTTCTAGTAGAACTAAACCGTTAGTTGCCAAGACAGTACATTTATCCATACCCTCTACCAACGCTGGAACTGTACCAGAATTAATCCTGGCTAAGGTTTCTGTAACACCTAACCGATATTCTTGAATCCAGCGGCTTTGCGCAACATACTCTGGTGTCAAGGCAGTCTGCTCCAGCAACCAAAAGTCTACTTCGTATCTTTGAATAAAATTTCGGATTTTTGTCCAATCTTGACTGTACTGTGCTTGAATCAAATCAAGCGTTCGGGTCTCAACCTGGTGGTAGTATTGGCCATGGTAAGGTAAGGCATATCCCTCTCCTCCTACCAGAATTGAGCGTTGGGCAAAACTGGGTAAGTTATTTGCTTCTTCTGCCAAAGCAGCAATTACAATATCTTTGGGCTGTGCCTGGAGAAACTTATAGAGTTCGGGAAATTGCCCAACTGTGTAACGAGTGGTGGGAAAGGGGTAGTTATTGGCTTTTAAAACGCTGGGATACAGCAGTACTGCTGCGCCCAAGCCAACTGTAAAAATCAGAGCTAATAAGGGTTTACCTCGTTCTCGAGCCAGCTGACAGATAGCATCTGCAATTAGCGTTAACGCCACACCACCTGCTAAAGCAAAGACAATCCGCAAGCTATGCTCCGTATATCGGTTCGGTAGATGGAGCTTAAATAGCAGAAGATGGGCAGCAAAAAACATACTGCCAGATACTAGTAGTATCTGAGGCAACAGTACCACCCTCGCGGTAACCTGTTTGGCGAGGGGAAACCGGGTAGGGTAGGACAGCAGCACTGGCAAGGCCAAACTAACCCAGATTTGGGGAGGTAACAAAAGAATAGAATACTTTGCCATTAACCGACACCATTCCGTCGGCAGCATACCGCTTCGCTTCCCACAGGCCCAATAATTCCAAGGATCGTTATGAAAAAAACTCGACCACCCTTTCGCAGAAAATGCTGGTAAGGCTTTAGCTTGTGTTGCTGTGATGACAGAGCCAAAGGGTGAGGAATGCAAGGCATAGGCAGATAAAATCAGCAGCGCCACTCCTAAACCCAACCCACAAAACCAGCCGCTCTGGTGAAGAGAAAACCGCCAGCTGCCACCTTCCCAGTGCCACAGCTGCAAAATCAGAATACCAGCAGCCACGAAGAGGCACTGGGGATAGACTCCCCCCAAAAGTGCGATCGCCACCAGACAAGGCAGCAAGGAACGACGCAGCAAATAGTACCCAAAGGCGAGAAACAAGGGATAGACAAATGCTACAGGGGTTGCCGATACTAAATCATCTCTCATCCACAGATTTTGGTTCAGCATTAGAGTCGCTATAAACCCGGCAGCAGGCACTGGCAAAATTTGAAGGCAGATGCCGAAACAGTAGTAAGTGGCAACTAAACCCAGTACCAGTGGTAAGAATTTACTGAGGACGATGGGATCGATGCCGAGGAAGGTAAATAGGCGATAAAAGTTGGTGTACCCCCAAGGCGCAACAGATTGGAAATAATCGGCGATTAGATCGTTGGGAAACAACTCTGGATCTAGAAAGCGCCGCATCCAAAATACATGCTGCCGAGCATCATCCTGCACGACATACTCGCTGCTCAACCCCTCCCTCAGTGCCAGCGCAGCGTAAATTGCTGCAAACGTCAGACTTAAGGTGAACCAAAATTTATGGGAAGTAGGGACTCCGGACTCCAGACTCCGGATGAAGGGAAGAACTATTTTCATGCCTTGGTTGTAGCAGAGCTGCGCGTGGGTAACTTTTTTGCCAATGCTCCAACTTGATTATGAAACACCATAAGCCATCGCCCACAACTCTCATGATGAAAATAGTTCTCCCCCTTCTCCCTCTCCTATCCAAGATAGGGCTAACTGAATTCCGTAGCGATCTGCTTGTCATGCTGGGGAAAACTCTTGTCAACAATCCAGCGCTGCTCGTAATGGGCAGCATGGGTCTTCCGGTGATTTTGCTAAATTAATAGAGTTTTAGAGAGGTAAAGGTGTGGTTAGAGTTTTAGTAACGGGTGCGGCAGGCTTTATCGGTTTTCACCTCAGCCAACGGTTGCTAGCCCAAGGTGACACGGTTATTGGACTTGATAATCTGAATGCTTACTACGATGTCTCCCTCAAACAAGATCGACTGGCACAACTGGAAAACCAACCCGGCTTTACATTCTACAAGCTCGATCTAGCAAACCGGGAAGGCATGGCTCAGTTATTTGCCGAGCAGCACTTCGATTTAGTAGTGCATCTGGCAGCTCAAGCTGGTGTCCGCTACTCTCTCAAGAATCCCTATGCCTATGTGGATAGCAACCTAGTTGGTTTTATGACAATCCTAGAAGGTTGCCGCCATTCCGATATCAGGCACCTGGTATTTGCCTCGTCTAGTTCTGTCTATGGAGCCAATACCAAAATCCCCTTTTCCGTGCAGGATAATGTAGATTGCCCAGTCAGCCTGTATGCTGCCAGCAAGAAAGCCAATGAACTGATGGCTCATGCCTATAGCCACCTCTATGGCATTCCCATGACGGGCCTACGCTTTTTCACGGTCTATGGCCCTTGGTATCGTCCGGATATGGCACTATTCATATTTACCAAAGCCATCCTAGCAGGCCAACCCATTGATGTGTTTAATTACGGTCGGATGCAACGGGACTTCACATATATTGATGATGTGATTGAGGGAGTAGTACGAGTAATGGATAAAATTCCTCAACCTCAAGAGTCAGGAAATCTACCCCAAGGCCAAATCAGTAAAGCAAGGTATAAACTTTACAACATCGGCAACAATCAGCCCGTAGAACTTCTGCGACTAATAGAAGTCCTAGAGACGTGCCTGGGTCAAACAGCTACGAAAAATATGCTACCCATGCAACCAGGAGACGTACCAATTACCTATGCTGAAGTGGATGATTTAATGCAGGATGTTGGCTTCAGACCAAACACACCCATCGAAGCTGGCGTCGAGCAATTTGTAAACTGGTATAGGTCTTACTATCATAATTGCTAATGGTTCATGATTCATAGTTAATAGTTCATGATTCATGGTTAATTACAATTAATAATTAATATGCTGCTCGGATAAGCACTTACGATCTAAAAAAAAATTCCGAGTATTTAGGTTCCAAAATCTCAGCATCAAGCTTATCCTAAGTATTAAGCTGAATATGAGATGGAACTGAACCATCAACCATGAACCATGAACAACCAACAACCAACAACCAACAACCAACAACCACTCTAGTAATAGTACGAACTGGTTGTATAGCTCTTGACTCCGTTAGCAATAACTCCTAGAACAGTAGTGTTGACAATTTTCATGTTGTTCAAAGCTTGTATGAGATCGGTGCGATCAGTTTTGCCTAATCCCACGACTGCGATCGTGCCATTGGTGTGAGCGCTGAGGAGACAGCTGTCAGCAAATCCCAGCATCGGCGGCGTGTCATAAATAATGAGGTCAAAAACACGTTTTAAGTGCCTCATCCAATACTGCATCTTCTTAGAACGGAGGAGGCGGGTTGGATCGGGTGTGGGATGACCAGCAGTCAATACATAAAGGCCATCCCATTGAGGCAATCGCTGAATTGCCTTTTTGGCTTTAACTCTAGTAGCAATCAGATCGCTCAGCCCTAAGTAGTTTTGTAAACCCAATATGTGGTGTATCTGAGGACGCCGCAGATCGGCATCAACTAGCAGTACCCGTTGCCCCATAGCTGTAGCAGCTTGAGCGAGGTGGACGGCAGTGGTAGACTTGCCCTCGGCTGGCGTTGCTGAGCTAATCACAATAGAGTGAATTGGGGTGTCGCTGCCGAGAAAACAGATATTGGTATGCAGGGAGCGGAATGCTTCTAAAAAAGGAGAGGCATTGTACCGTTGGAAATAGCGGTGATTGGTCTTCTCGTTTTTTAAATTGCTTGGAGACAGCAGTTTTTCTAGCTTTGGCACTGGTATCAGGGCTTGGAGCTGTTTTTGGTAGGGAATTATGCCCAGAAGTGGCAGTTTAGTAAACTCTTGTAGCTCATCGGGGGCATGAAAGACATTATCAAAACGCTCTATCAGTACGGCTGCTCCCATACCCAATAGTAAACTCGCGATCGCACCCAAGAAGATATTCCGCTCGATGTTAGGCGAGATCGGACTTTCAGGTTGTTTGGGCTTCAAAATAATCTGCCAGGGTGGTGTCTTCTGAGCTGTTTCAATTTCGAGGGTTTCCTGGACTTTGAGAAAGCGGTTTAAGCTTTCTGTGCCTACCTTCAGTTCCCGCTGCAAGTCGGTGTACTGACGGGAAATCACTGGCATTTGTTGGACTTGCCGATCCAGCAGTTGTTTGGTTCGATCCAGCGCATTTTCGCGCACTCGCAACACTTGTATTTGGGTAATTGTTTCCATGAGTTGCTGAGTCAAATTCAGGCGAATGGAATTCGGTGAAACGGCAAATATACTATCCTCTGCCAGAGTTGTACCCAGCACTTTTTCGGCTTCAGAACTGACTAATGGTACTAAATTTTGCTGTTCTTGGCGCAATACTTCGATTGTGGGACTGTCTGCGGTAAAACGCGCCGACTCGACAGCAATCTTAGATTCAACGTCCGCAAGCTGGTTTAGTAATTTTTGGTAGCGAGGGGCTTCACTGAGAGTAGCCGTAGCGATCGCCTGGTCTGGTGATAAGCTTAACTGTCTGGAGAGGGAGGCATATAGAGACAGAGCCTCTTTCAGCTGTGACCGAGCCTCCAATTGTTGCTGTTCCAGCGTACTAACCCGATTGGCCAGTTCTTGAGTTTGATCTTGGGGATCGAGTATTTGGTTCTGCTGCCTAAATCCTTGCAGTTGTTCCTGGAGTTTATCTACCTGATCGTAAAGTTGGGGCAACTGACCTTTGACAAATTGAAGACCCTGTTTCAGGTTCGTTTGTCGCTCTAGAAACGAGTAGCGCAGATAACCTCTAGCCACCTCATGCAAAACCAACTTAACTTTTTGGGGGTCTGTATCGCGGTAACGACCTTGAATAATCTTAGTTTCTCCCAAACGGCCAATGGTCAACTGATTTTTACCGATTAAGGAATTGTAGGTAACATCAGGATAGTATTTGTTAATCTCCTTGATAATGGGAGACATAAGATTTGGACTGCGTAATATCTGGATTTGCGTATCGTAATCCAGCCTGCTAGAGGATATATTTTGGCCATCAGAGACTGGTGTTAGTTGATCTAAATTTCCTGACGTTGTAATTGGCTCCACCAAGAGTTTAAACTCACTTTCGTACTGTGAGGGCTGGCTCCAAGTCCAAAACCCAATGGCCGAGTTCACAGCGATCGCAACTCCAGCAATGGCCCAGGCTCGACGCCTTACCAAAATCACCAGTTGTCGCAGATTCGACTCATCCGGTTCAAAGTCTGGCCGTTGAACTTGAGCAATAAGCAGTGGGGGCTGTGAGCAGTTACGATTTTCTTTAAGCAACAACGGCTGTTTAATATTATCTGTCTCCATCTTCTCCGCTAGTTTAGGATGGGCTGTGCGGGAGCTATTAAGACTAATGTACTCGCTGTTTTCACGATGTACCAACTGGTCGTGGCCGAATGGCCTTTATAGAACTTAGGAAATAGCCCCCCAGTTCACCAACCTTGGAGCGAGAAAATTGGAGACTTACGCAACAGCCCGTGGCCTCACAATCTGACAACTGTGTAAGCCTACAAATATAGAATGGGCAGTAGCTGGGGTAATTATTCCTCTAGCTGATACCCAAATTCGGCCAGACGGAGGCGAGATTGCCGCCATTTAGGCTGCACTTTAACAAATAACTCTAGGTAAACCTTACCCGCAATTAACTTTTGGATTTGCTGGCGGGCCGCAGAACCAATGGTTTTGAGCATACTCCCATTTTTGCCAATGAGAATCCCTTTTTGGGAGTCCCGCTCAACGTTGATAGTGGCAAGAATGCGAGTAATCTTTTCCTCCTCCTCAACAGCATCAATCGTGACGGCAACGGAGTGGGGAACTTCCTCGCGAGTCAGCAGCAAAATCTGCTCGCGGATTAATTCTCCCATAATGAACCGTTCGGGCTGATCTGTGACTAAATCAGGAGGATAGTAATAGGGGCCTAGTTCGAGTCGGTCAATTAACAGTTGTTGCAAGAGGTTCAATCCATCACCCTTGGTGGCAGAGAATTTGGCAATTGACCAGTTGTGGGGAACTGCCAGTTGATGGTAAGTGGCATCTAAGGACTCTCCTTGGGGAGGTTGTAGATCGGATTTGTTAATGCCGAGAATCACTGGTGTCTGGATGCGTGCGAGCAGATCCACGATATAGCGATCGCCTCCTCCTGCCTTCACCGATCCATCTACCACAAATAGCACCACATCTACTGACTCAATAGCAATCTGGGCATTTTGCACCAGCACTTTCCCCAATTGGTGATGAGGTTTGTGAATTCCAGGCGTATCCACAAAAATTAACTGAGCTTCTGGTGTAGTCAGAATACCCTGCAATCGATTGCGCGTCGTCTGCGCCACGGGTGACGTGATAGCAATTTTCTCCCCTACCAGTTGATTCATTAAGGTAGACTTACCCACATTGGGTCGTCCTATAATACCGACAAAGCCAGATTTAAAGCCTGTTGGGGCTTGGGGGATCATTAACCCCTCCGACATTCCTGTAGAATCGTGGTTCGGGACTAAGTCTAGTATTTCACCGTCTTTCATAAGACCCACCAGCTAAAATCTCCCTGCCTGTTAATGGTAGGTTAACTTAGGCTCACCTGTACTAGCTATGGTAGGACTTACGCACAGCCTCTATTAGCAGGGTGTGTTACGCGGGATCTCACGCACCATTGCTGCTAAGTATATGAACTTAACTTCTAGCAAAAAAAGCGATCGCACTTTTCAATGGTAGGGCGATCGCTTTTTTACTCAAGTTTGATAGGCCGATTAAATACCAGAGCTGCTTAACCTAATAGATCGTCAGCTTCGTAGTAGTCGTAACCAAACAGGTCTAATTCATTCGTAGCAGTAACAAGGTAGTCACTCTCGCTGCCTAGGTAGTTGATACCACTGCTTAAGCCTTGGCTGTAGGCAACAGGAGTGTACAAGTTGCCACTGGTATTAGCGTCATAGTAGGCATAGACAACCACTTGTCCTAAAGAGCTAAGTACACTGCTGTCATAGCCCGAAATTTGACCAGTGATTGTGTAGGTGCCATTAAATCCAGCTTGATTGTTGCCACTATAGTAGTCGTATATTGCACCTACTTCATAGTCAATATCAGAGGCAAAGGTATAGCCGTAGTATTGGTCACCGTTGCCATAGTCGTAGGTGAAGTAGTACAAGCTAATACCTGCGGCGTCAGCTTCATAGAGGTCATAGCCGAAGTCATCTAAGCCAGTCACTACCCCAGAAATGAAGTCATACTC
>DNXU01000607.1:40540-40757 GCA_003505715.1 Cyanobacteria bacterium UBA8803
TTGTTTCCAGCATAGTAGGGAGAATCAAAGCTGCTGCCGACTTGGTAAGCGATGTCGCTAGCAAAGGTATAGCCGTAGTACTGGTCACCATTGCCGTAGTCGTAGGTGAAGTAGTACAAGCTAATACCTGCGGCATCGGCTTCATAAAGATCATAGCCGAAGCCGTCTAAGCCCAATCCATTACTGTAGATCAGGTCATACTCGCTGCCGAGATAAG
>DNXU01000607.1:40987-48985 GCA_003505715.1 Cyanobacteria bacterium UBA8803
GCAAAGGTATAGCCATAGTATTGGTCACCGTTGCCATAGTCGTAGGTGAAGTAGTACAAGCTAATACCTGCGGCGTCGGCTTCGTAGTAGTCATAGCCAAAGTAGTCGTAGCCTGTACCAGCACCGAAGATATAATCCACCTCACTGCCAAGGTAGTTGCTACCACTGGCAAAGCCTAGACTGTAGTAGTAGGGGATGTAGGTCTGACCGCTGGTGTCACCATCTACATAGGAGGTGACGAATACATCCCCCAAACTGCTGGCAAAACTAGCGTCGAGGCTATACTCCCCAGTAATCTGATAGAAGCCGTCAGTGCCAATTTCAGTTGGACCTGTGTAAGTGCCGGAGTCGTAAGTAGCGCCAACAATATAATCGAGATCGCTACCAATCACATAACCGCTATAGTAGTCACCGTTGCCATAGTCATAGTAAAAGGTGTACATAGAGACGTTGGCGGCATCGGCTTCATAGAAACCTCTACCGAAGTCGTCAAATCCTGTAATATCCCCGGAGATATAGTCAAGCTCGCTGCCTAAACCAATGTAACCTGAAGCTAGACCCTGGCTGTAGTAGAGGGGAGTGTAGTTCTGGCCAGATGCATCTCCATCAAAGTAATCAGAGACGTAGACCAAACCAACATCAGAACTACTGCCGTAGTTGGTAAGAACACCCGTGATCGTATAGAAACCATTTAACCCAAGTTGATTAGCATAAGGGCTAAAGGTCTGGCCTGTAGCAAATGTACCAGAATTAGCGAAACCGTAGCCACTGTAAAGGTCACCATTGCCATAGGTGTAGGTAAAAGTATAGAGGTCTGTCATGGAAAGAATGCTCCTTATTTTTGTCGTTTTTGCAGCGCCATAAATCAGGACGATCGGTGTATCAATGGTCAAAAAAGCTAAACTTGGTAAGTAACTTTGTGGCGCATTTTGCTATAGCTTTCTCCAGATAAACTTGGAGTTAGGACATGCTTGAGTTATGCCTGATTACTGGCTAAAATAATTCGATATCGAAGACTTTTATTGCTCATGTAAAGCCCACTGCTCGATTGGCTGCCAGCTTAATACCAATGTTATTTTGCGCTTTCAGTTCTTGTTCCAAAACATATTGGCGCAGGATTTACCCGCTCAAAGACCTTAGCTTGCCAGAGATTTGGAGATAATAGATTTGTCATTAATTGTTATAAACGGGCTGGGTTCCATGATTAATTTTCTTGCTTTCCTCACTTGAATTAAACCTGTGCAGCACAAAACTTCCTGCCCAGGCAAGTCTCAGCATCTAATACCGCTTTTCCCTTCACTTTTAAGTTTGTCTCATCCGAACAGGGAGAACGCTTTACCTGAGCAGAGTGTTTCCTGCTTAGGGCTATTCGGGTTCAGCAACATGAGAATGCTTCCTACCCTTGCATATCTCTAGCACGATCAACCTTATGCACTTTTTGTAAGACTTTGCAGAAATAAATCTTTTACGCCCATCTTTGTATACAGGGCAACTCTTTTATCAAGAGTATTACTATACATAAAAAATATTTTTGGTAATGGGTGATGGGTGATAGGTAATTGGTAATTGAGGAAAAGCCAGCTTGTTACCCCATCACCCATCACCCATCACCCATCACCCATCAAAATTGATTGGCTACTGAGGGCTGTAGCTCAGTGTAGGTGTCAGCAGTAACGGTTTGATAACCATTGTTCTCCTGCAAGGGGCGACGTACCTGAATCAGGCTAATGGCACGACTGACAGTTTCAGGGAGAATTACGACTAACCCGCCTGCGGCAGCTCGATCTAAACCCGTGTTAATTGCTTCTGTCTCATTAAGAATCACCTCATACTGACTCTCAGGATTTTCTTGCAAGATACCCTTACAAATTAACTGGGCAGCCTCACCACTGGGGCGGCCTCGCAGGTCGTCATCCTCTTTAACTATAATGCGGTCAAAGATTTTGGCAGAGAGTTTACCCAGGTTAATAAAGTCTTCATCCCGGCGATCGCCCGGTCCACCAACTACTCCAATTCTTTCTCCCGGCCAATTGCAGACAAAACTACCCAGCGCTTCATAACTGGCAGCATTGTGGGCATAATCTACCAGCGCATGGTAACGGCGGAGATTAAACAAATTCATCCGTCCTGGTGTCTGAGCTACAGAAGCGTGGAATGTGGTTAGTGCAGATCGAATTGCCTCAATGGGTACACCCTGAGCAAATGCTGCCAAACTCGCAGCTAAGGCGTTGGCAATCATAAAAGGTGCCATTCCCCTCATCGTAATGGGGATGTGTACGGCCTGCTCAATGCGCAACGTCCAATCCCCTCTGATCAGTGACAGGTAACCATTCTCATAAACGGCTACCAAACCCCCTTGCCGGACGTGATTTTGTACCACCGGATTCTCTGGGTTCATGGAGAAAAAGGCGACATGACCTTTTACCTGGGCTGCCATCGGCGCTACTAGGGGATCGTCCGCATTGAGGATGGCATAGCCGTAGGGACTAACGGATTCTGCTACTACACTTTTGAGATGGGCTAACTGTTCAATGGTATCGATGTCGCCAATGCCTAGGTGATCGGCAGAAACATTTAAAATAACGCCAATATCACAAGTTTCAAAGGCCAAGCCCGATCGCAAAATCCCTCCCCGCGCTGTTTCCAGCACAGCCACCTCAACCGTGGGGTCTTTAAGAATGACCTGAGCGCTTTGGGGGCCAGTAGTATCGCCTTTTTCGACCACATGCTCGCCAATGTAAATGCCATCTGTGGTGGTGTAACCGACGACATGACCAGTTTGTTTGTAGATGTGGGCAATTAAGCGGGTGGTGGTGGTTTTGCCGTTGGTTCCCGTAATGGCAATGATGGGAATTCGGCTCGGCTTTCCAGGCGGGAACAGCATATCCATTACAGGTGCTCCGACGTTACGCGGCAAACCTTGACTCGGACAAACGTGCATCCGGAAACCTGGAGCCGCATTTACTTCCACCACCACGCCGTTAACTTCCCGCAAGGGTTTGGTGATATCCGGCGTCACGATATCAATTCCGGCAATATCGAGGCCGATAATTTTAGCAACTCGCTCCGCTAACCAGACATTTTCGGGATGGATATCATCGGTACGATCTACGGCAATACCTCCAGTGCTGAGGTTAGCCGTTGCCCGCAGGTAACAGATTTTTCCTTTGTCAAGTACCGTATTTAGGCTGTAGCCCTGACGCCCTAGCAACGTCAGACTGGTCTGATCTACAACAATTTTAGTCAAGACATTATCATGTCCTTCTCCCCGATGGGGATCGAGGTTGGTTTGGTCAATTAGCTCCTGTATGGTAGATTTGCCATCCCCTACTACATGAGCGGGAATGCGTTCGGCAACTGCCACCACTTTGCCATTGACGACTAAAACCCGGTGGTCGAAACCCTTATAATACCGTTCGACAATGACCGCACGGGAGATTTCTTTCGCTGTATCGTAAGCTTTTTCGGCTTCGTTCCAGTTTTCGATATCTATAGTAATGCCCCGCCCGTGATTGCCATCAAGGGGTTTCATGACAATGGGGTAACCCCCGACATCATTAATTGCGTCTTCCAATTCATCAAGGTATTGAACTACAGTTCCCCGAGGTACTGGAACACCTGAATCTCTCAGAATTTGTTTTGTGCCCTCTTTATCACAGGCCAACTCAACAGCTAAAATTCCTGAATGGTTACTCAAAGTAGCTTGAATTCGCTTCTGATAAATCCCGTAGCCCAGTTGAATCATGGCTCTAGCACTGAGAAGCATCCAGGGGATGCCTCTGGCTTCTGCCTCTTTGACGAGTGCTTCCGTTGAAGGCCCCAAAGCCGCATCGCGAGCCAGTTGTTCTAAGTCTTTGAGATCTTGTGCTAATTCGTTTTGGAGGTAAGTGCCAGTCTCGACGATGCTTTGACACAGGCGCACCGCTGCCCTAGCTGCATAACGACCTGCTTGTTCGTCCGTGTACTCGAACGCTACCTGGTACACTCCTGGTGTATCCGTTTCCCTAGTGCGCCCAAATCCTACCCGCATCCCTGCCATTTCTTGCAGTTCTAAGGCTACATGTTCGATAATATGCCCCATCATGGTGCCTTCCTTGACGCGAGTCAGGAAACCGCCTCGGGCACCAAGGGAACAGAAATGTTCCTCCAGACTGGGTAGCACTCTCAGAAGTCCCTCATAGAAGCCAGGAATCTTGTTGGAGGGTTTTTGTGCTAGTTCCTCCAAATCGAGACGCATAACAATGACTTTGTGACGCCGAATGCTCCAATAGTTGGGACCGCGTAATGTCTGGATTTTTAGAATTCGCATAACAAATGATATAGAAGGTGATTCAAGAAATAGGCGAGGCTGACCAAAAGCAGGATTGGAAAATATTTGATTTTACTAATCATAAGAATTTCCTTCAACTAAGGCAATTCTTATTACAGATAAGCTTATTGAAGAGAGCGGAATTCATAAATTCATCAACCTATATTTGAATCACAGCTTCTAAGAAAGTTGCCTTCACTAGTTTCCAGCCTCAAAAAGCTGGAAAACTGTTCATTGTGAACAGTTTTATTCTAAAAATTAGTTATTCGCTTCCCAATCGGGTATTCATCCTAAAGGATGAAATGCTAATAGGTTGACTAACGTTGAATAACTAACGACCGCTCCTTCATCCCTCATCCTTCCTTCGGCATCAGGGAACGCTTGTGCAAATGATAGCGATCGCCATGACATAAGATATGCACCCGTAAATTATGGAGACTGATGGGATCGTTGGCACCAACATCGGAATGATTAGTATAAGACATTTCTCCGGGATCGATAATGGTGACAGTACCTTTACCCATAACCTGCAACCAACCATCTCGCTCAAACATGGCACAGGTATCCTCATCAATACCTATCCCCAAGCGATCGGGATGGGTAGCCACGGCACTCATCAGTCGCGCCATCCGATTGCGATTGAGAAAATGCTGATCGACAATCACCTCTGGAATGATGCCCAACCCGGTTGCCATATCGACTAAGGAACGGTTCGGGCACTCCCCACTGCCACCCCCTGCAATCATATGATGACCCATCACTGCTGCTCCCGCACTCGTGCCTGCTAGGGTAATCTCCCCCAAATGTACTCGCTGCCGCACTTTTTCCATTAAGGGCGTGTCTGAGAGCAACCCACACAAGCGCAGTTGATCGCCGCCCGTCATGAAGACGCCAGTACAATCTTCTACATAAGCCTGGAAATAGGGGTCTGAGCCTTGGCCGCGATCGCGGATGTCGAGTACCATAATTTCCTTGGCTCCCATCTCTTCAAAAATGCCCTGGTAGCGATCGCCAATAATGCTAGGTTCCCGCGAAGCCGAGGGAATAATAGCTATTCGCGCCTCACTTGAGCCCGAACGGTAAAAGAAGGTGTGTAGGATCTCCCGTCCATGAACTTTGTCTTCAGCACCGCCGATTACCATAATCGCTGTTTTCGTAGACTGAGGCATCCGAGTTTCTTGGAGATGAGATTCTAACTGCAACATATTATCAAGTTGAGGCATAAAGTGAGTTCAGGGGTTGAGCGCAAGCCTGTTGCTCAAAATGCCACTCTATAATGATTTGGGATCTAGCTCAACTTATATCTGGGCTATTGGCTATACCAAGCCCCTCACCCAAATTGATTGCATTTTATTATATCTTTATAATGGCTCCTTTTTGTCTCTACGCCTGTTCGATTTGCCGTGCGATTTGATGTTGTTACTCTTTTCCCGGATTTCTTTACCTCAGCCCTAAGTTCGGGATTGCTCGGCAAGGCGCTACTCAAAAAAATTGCCGAAGTCCATTTCGTCAATCCCCGCGACTTCGCTACCGACAAGCACCGACGAGTGGATGATGAACCCTATGGGGGCGGGGTGGGGATGTTAATGAAACCGGAGCCAATTTTTGCTGCTGTGGAGTCATTGCCCATATTGCCCCAGCGGGATGTGATTATGATGACACCTCAGGGACAACCGCTGAACCAGCAATTATTGGTTGAATTGGCAACCGGTTATGACCAACTGATTCTAATTTGCGGACATTACGAAGGTGTTGATGAGCGGGTGTTGCATTTAGTGACGCGGGAAGTTTCCTTGGGAGACTTTGTCTTGACTGGTGGGGAAATTCCAGCCCTAGCCCTTATTAATGGGGTAGTGCGGTTGCTACCCGGAACAGTTGGGAAAGCTGAGTCCCTGAAATCAGAAAGCTTTGAAGCTGGGTTGCTCGATTATCCTCAGTACACGCGCCCCTGGGAGTTTCGCGGCTGGACGGTGCCAGAGGTATTGCGATCAGGTAATCACCAGGAAATTGCTCGTTGGCGCAAACAACAGCAGATTGAGAGAACTCGAGATCGCCGTCCGGACTTATACTCCAATTGGGTGAAGGAGAGCGGTTCCGAGTTAGAATAAAATATTTTATTGTACCACTATGCCATTTCTCGATCAGTCTTCCCAAAGGCTTATCTGGGACGCCGCAGAGGTAAGGCAAACCTATCTTTCTCTTGGAAATGGGCGATCGCAGTTGCCGAACCTTGAGCGAAGGGAAAAAAGCGATAAGCCGTATTGCGAGATCAAATTACACAATGTTGCGCAAAATCAACTTCAAGTTTCTCTACACCACAGTTCTGTCTTTGGTGCTAATTAATAGTATTGAAATTCCCCAGCCCCGTGGTGGCTATTGGGGAATACAACTCAATACCAGCACCGAAGCCTTAGCCAGAAGCAGCGGTGGACGTAGCGGCGGCGGTAGCTTTAGAAGTTCTCCTTCAAATTCAAGTTCCGGCAGTTCCAGCCGCTCTAGTACGGGGAGCAGCAGTTCGTTCACCAAACCCTCTTCCTCGTCAGGATCGAGTTCCAGTTATAGCCGTCCCAGCACTAGCAGTTCATCAAGCAAACCTGCCTCTAGCCCAAGTGCTGGTGCCAGTTCCAGCCCTGCCATCAGAGATAGCAGTACCTCGACTAAACCAGCCTCCCCTGTTAATGCCCCTTCTAGCCGTACCAGTGGTGGACGTGCTGGAGGCGGCACCTTGACACAACCCGCTTCACCTACCAGTCCGATCCGCTCTGCGACAACAACCAATCCCAAACAAACTCAACCTAGGAGTCCGATCAAGACCCATTCTGTCACGCCACCAAGGCATATCGATATTGATATCGAGATCGAGGATGACGATGACGACTTCAACCCTCCTCAAACAGCTCCCAATTCGGCAACTACAGGCTCAACGGCTCCTGTAGCTCCTGCTCAAGTAGTTCCCAATTCTGCGACACCAGGCTCAACAACTACTACACCTGTACCGCCTGCTTCAACTTCGGCAACAGAGTCTAACAATTCTCAAAACTCTGAAAATTCTGTGCCAGTTTGGTTGGTGGTATTGGTTTTTGTAGTAGCAGGTGTAGCCACTTTCTTGGTAGTTTATTTCATCCTCAAGCAGATCAAGGCCAGCAGCGCTGCCCGCGAGCGAGACAATGATACTGTCACGGTTAGTAAATTACAGATTGCTCTGTTAGCTGGCACCCCAGGACTGCAATCAGAGCTATCACAATTAACCCTGAATGTCGATACTGAAACTCGTGAAGGATTGTTAGAACTACTGCAAGAATCTGCTTTAGTACTGCTGCGAAATACTGATACGTGGAGTCATGTTTTAGCTAGTTCAGAAAGTATCCATATCGATAAAGCTGAAGCACTCTTCAACCAAATTTCTGTACAAGAGCGCAGCAAATTTAGCGCCGAAACCCTGAGTAATATTAGGGGCAAAGTGAAACAAAAAGCAGCGGTGACTTTTGGAGTTAAAGAAGACTTAGGGTCTTATATCGTAGTGACCCTATTAGTAGGGACGGCAGACGACAAGCCCCTATTTAAGGAAGTGCGATCGCTAGAAGCCCTCAAGGAAGCTTTAGAGAAAGTAGCATCGGTACGCTCTGATTATCTAATGAAGGTTGAACTACTCTGGAGTCCTCAAGAAGAGGGAGAGAGCTTGACCTATG
>DNXU01000155.1:0-2167 GCA_003505715.1 Cyanobacteria bacterium UBA8803
CATACGAGATATTGGCGTGACTGGAGTTCAGACGTGTGCTCTTCCGATCTAACTTGTAAGGGTGACTTCAGGGCTACTGAAAACTCAGGCTTCAGCCGCTAGGCAAGCCTGAGTAGTTTATTTAGACGATAGCGGATTTTAAAGGTCGGAAAATAGAAAAAACCCCAAGGAACATTAGAAGCGGGATTAACGCAGGTGATGCGATCTACTCTAAATGTGAAATTTTGGTCAGGGTTCGGTCTTTTCTGGAAATGGCGGTAGGGAGCATCGGGAACTAAGGCAAATAGGTAAAGGGTGCCATCGTGCAGTCGTAGTTCCGAGCGGTCAATATCCCAGGTGTGCTCAACTAGTTGAGCATTTCGATAGCGGATGGTGTAGCAGCACTTTTGTCGAAAGCGTTCTTGCAGCTGGCGGATCACAAGTTCTTGTTGATTCTCACAGTAATCCAATAAACCTCTCCCCCTCGCTATTTGTGTTAGAACTTGGGAAAAGGATTAGAATCTCAATTTAGTATGAGGATTCTGTTTAAATGAGAGCGTTACTGATTTACCCCCTATTTCCCAAAACCTTCTGGTCTTACGAGAAAATTCTGGAATTGGTCAATCGCAAGGTACTCCTGCCACCGTTGGGATTGGTTACGGTAGCGGCAATTTTACCCCAAGACTGGGAGTTTAAGCTAGTCGATCGGAACATCCGAACCGTAACTGAGGCGGAATGGGCATGGGCAGATGTGGTAATTCTCTCGGCGATGATTGTCCAAAAATCAGATTTGTTAGACCAAATCCGGGAAGCGAAACGGCGCGGCAAGCGGGTAGCTGTTGGTGGGCCTTATCCAACGTCGGTTCCAGATGAAGTCGAAGCGGTGGGTGCAGATTACTTAATCTTAGATGAAGGGGAAATTACCCTGCCCATGTTTGTCGAGGCGATCCAGCGTGGTGAGACGGCAGGAATTTTCCGCGCCAATGGTGAGAAACCAGATGTAACCACAACGCCTATTCCTCGCTTCGATTTATTGGAGTTTGATGCTTATGATTCCATGTCAGTGCAGTTTTCGCGAGGTTGTCCCTTCCAGTGTGAATTTTGCGATATTATTGTTCTCTACGGTCGCAAACCTCGCACCAAGGCTCCAGCACAGTTGTTGGCAGAATTGGATTGCCTGTATAAGTTAGGGTGGCGGCGGGGCGTGTTTATGGTGGATGACAACTTCATTGGTAATAAGCGCAATGTCAAGTTGTTACTCAAAGAGTTAAAAGTTTGGCAAGTAGAACATCAGTATCCCTTCCGGTTTAATACCGAAGCCTCGGTTGACTTGGCAGAAGATCCAGAACTAATGCAGCTGATGGTTGAATGTTATTTTGATGCCGTCTTTCTGGGAATTGAAACCCCGGATGAGGATAGCTTGCAACTGACTAAGAAATTCCAAAATACCCGTAGTTCTTTGGTTGAAGCCGTAGAAACTATCACGCGGGCAGGTCTGCGAATAATTGCAGGCTTTATTGTTGGCTTTGATGGGGAGAAATCGGGCGCAGGCGATCGCATTGTCCGGTTTGCGGAACAGACAGGCATTCCCACTACCACATTTGCCATGTTACAAGCCTTACCCAATACGGCTCTCTGGCATCGGTTAGACAAGGAGGGACGCCTGCGGAGTAAAGATGGCAACATTAACCAAACTACTCTGATGAATTTTATCCCAACTCGGCCTTTAGAAGAAATTGCCAGGGAATACGTTGAGGCATTCTGGCAGCTATACGAACCAGAACAATATTTGGATCGGGTTTACCACTATTTCTTAAAATTGGGGGCACCGAAGTGCAAGCCGCCCTTTAAACTGCCAACTTGGGTCGATTTAAAAGCTGTGGCCATTGTCTGCTGGCGGCAGGGAATTAAACGCCAAACTCGCTGGAAGTTCTGGCATCATTTGGTGAGCATGATCATCCGAAACCCAGAAGTTTGGGAGCATTATCTCATCGTTTGCGCTCATAACGAGCATTTTCTTGAGTATCGCCAGATTGTGAGGGATCAGATTGAAGGACAGTTGGCTGAGTTTTTAGCGGGTGAGGCCAAGCAGAAACAAGTTACAGAGGAGAGCAAAATTCCTGTAAGTTTGGTGTAACAGTCATATTGTGTCCGGTAATATCCTTCATCCCTAATATCTGTAGGGGCG
>DNXU01000155.1:2183-4384 GCA_003505715.1 Cyanobacteria bacterium UBA8803
TCACAGATATGATTTAAGTCAAAACCCGCCCTGCCACAGGTTTTATAGCAACCGCCACAACGGTTAGAACATTTCAAAAGCTGGGATTGACAATTGGCTTTAGACTATTTGTCCTAATCGCCTTGGCGACTGCTATATTATGGTTAATCAACACTTGACAGTGTCGTACAAATATGATTACACCCTAGAAATAATGGCTCCTTTGAGGATCGCGCCATTAAGGATAGCTCCAGCGAGGTTAGCATTGCTGAGGTCAGTATCTCTGAGGTTGGCTCCTCTGAGGTTGACTCCACTCAGGTTAGCTCCGGTCAGATCGGAGCCGCTGAGGTTGGCTCCTGTCAAGTCAGATCCTCTGAGGTTAGCTCCCCTGAGGTCAGCGTTTCTTAAGAAAGCGGCCATGAGGTTTGTGTCAACTAGAATCGCTTCTCTGAGGTTAGTCATGTGACATATTGCCTCATACAGATTTGCTCTGCTGAGGTTGGCTCTGCTGAGGTTGGCTCTGCTGAGGTTGGCTCTACTGAGGTTGAACCCAGTGAGATTGAACTCTGTGAGGTTAGAGCCACTGAGGTCAACCCGACTACTGTTTGTCTTTAAAAGCTTAGTATCTCTAAAGTCCTGATTTAAGCTGAGATTTTGTAGCCTCCAGTTATTCCAAGTATCTACTCCTTGCTTAAGTACAACGATATCTTTAGCATTTGCCACCGAGGATGACTCCTTCAAATTCAGCTCTATCTAATCGACCTGTTTGCTACTATGTGCTTGGGATTGGCGCTTACTCTTCCTGGGTATGAAGAGCGCTTTTCTAGCGGAGTCAGTTAAACAGCTTCAGATATACTCTCACTCAGTTGGCTAATTGAAGCTGAAATGAGAGCAAATTGGTACTTCTCAATGCTAGGGTACGGAGTTTTTACCAATTAATGTAACAAAACTTTAAGAGCTTTTCCGGGCTAGGCTATTAAATGTATTTAAGCTAAATTATAGATAAATCTCTATGGTAAGCTAACAATAGGGATAAAGGTATGGGGCCTAGGGTATGGGGTGTTGGTCAATTTTCCCTACACCCTACACCCTACACCCTATGTCCTCCAAATGGAGGGGCTTTTTAGATGTAGTACATGAAATTGGTTGGGGACTGCCGTTGGGCATCCCACTTTTCCATTAGGTTTTGTAAGGTGTAACTTGCCAAAACAGCATCAGCGGCTTGGCACGCTTCATGCCAAACTTCCTGTACTAGAGGGGTAGCTGTTTTGCGATCGCCGTTCTCTGTCCCACCACGTTGAGTTACCTCTCCTTCCATGGCTCTCACAATTTCTAATAAGGTAATGGCTCTCGGTTCGCGAGCTAGGAGATATCCCCCACGCGGCCCCCTATAGCTGCGTACTAGCTTAAATTGCTTCAACATTGCTAGTAATTGTTCTAGATAGCGATCGGGGATATCTTGCTGGGTAGCAAGATGTTGCATCTGTACGGGTTCGCCACTCGCATAGTTTTGTGCTAACTCAATAAGTGCCAAAATGGCATACTGAGTTTTAGACGACAGGGTGAGAGCCATGAGATTGTTGAGGCAAAGGAGTTACAGCTAGTCAAAGATATCGAAGTTGCCTAAGCCGCTTGAGCTAAAGCGCTGATATCGATGGATTTTTCTACCTGAACCACTGCCGTTAAGCGATCGCGAGCATCATTATCTAAGCGCGTGATGGAGACGTTTTGACCGGGATAAAGTTCAGCCGCAGCAGCTTCTAAGTCGGGTTTAAGGGTAGCGAAGGCTTCCTCAGTATTGGGCGCTCTCAAACGGTCATTAGCCATGTAGTAAAATTTACCGCCTTCTAAGCGCAATTTTCCTGCTACTCGACTGTCCGATTCTAGCAATGCGCCAAAGGTTGCTGTTGCCTTTGCTAATTCTAGGACACGCTCTTTATGAGTTTCGCCTTGACCTAGTTTACGCTGAGCATACAGACCTAACTCGCCATTACCTCGATCCATGGCGTAATTAATTTCATGGGTAATTAGCATCACGCCCGGTCCATTGGGTACGTGTCGATAATCCGCTACATCAATTAAAGTTCCTTTGAGCGTGCGCAAGCGAATCCATTCATGAAAGACTTCAATAAAAGTAGTTTCATCAATAGTAGTTTCGGGTCGAACTAAGAATTTGAGACAAAAACGTTCCAGATCCATGGTTGTCTATGGTAATGGGTGAT
>DNXU01000508.1:0-162 GCA_003505715.1 Cyanobacteria bacterium UBA8803
CCTCATCCCAAATTTTCCAGATAGGATATACCAATAGAGATTGCCGTGCTAGATCTCTCGTCAATTGCTTAGATGAATCAGCTCAATAAATTTATTCTGCTTTTCCAGTATTTGCCGACCCGGTGGAGGCAACAACGATGGCGCTCTGTCATCGTGACATTT
>DNXU01000508.1:207-6564 GCA_003505715.1 Cyanobacteria bacterium UBA8803
GGCTCGCACCGAGACGCCAAAAGCCGCTTCTGAATCGATCCAGCCTTACTTAGATCGGGTGATCCAGCAGATCGCTGAGTTTCGCCTCGATAATGGCATTCAGTTTATCGTCCTAGAGCGCCACCAAGCACCCGTCGTGTCCTTTGTAACCTATGCTGATGTCGGTGGTGCAGACGAACCAGACGGTAAAACTGGTGTGGCGCACTTTCTAGAACATTTAGCCTTCAAAGGCACTACCCGCATCGGGACTCAAAACTATGAGGCCGAACAACCCCTATTAGACCGTTTGGATGAGTTATCTGAGCAAATTAAAGCTGCGAAAAAAGCGGGTAAAGAAGCACAAGCTACCCAGTTACAAGCAGAGTTTGCCAAAATTGAAGCTGAAGCAGCCAGCTTGGTCAAGCAGAATGAATACGGTCAGATTGTCGAACAGGCAGGAGGTGTGGGCTTAAATGCCACAACCTCCGCAGATGCGACTGTATACTTCTACAGCTTCCCCTCAAACAAACTAGAACTGTGGATGTCCTTGGAGTCAGAACGCTTCCTAGAACCAGTGTTTCGGGAATTTTATAAAGAACAAGAGGTGATTCTAGAAGAGCGCCGCCTGCGTACCGATAACTCTCCGATCGGGAAAATGATCGAGGCATTTCTCGACAAAGCCTTCCAAGTCCATCCCTATCGGCGTCCAGTCATCGGTTACGACGAAGACATCCGCAACCTCTCCCGCGAAGATGTGCAGCAATTTTTCGATGCTCACTACGTTCCCAGCAAGCTGACGATGGCAGTAGTAGGAGATGTTGACTCTGCCGAAGTGAAACGGCTAGCACAAATCTACTTCGGACGCTACCAAGCTAAGCCAGCTGCACCGGGAGTTACGGTTGTCGAACCACCCCAAAAGGCAACGCGAGAAGTAACCTTGGAATTACCTTCCCAACCCTGGTACTTAGAAGGATATCACCGACCCTCAATTAACGATCCAGACCATGTTATCTATGACATGATCGGACGCCTGCTTAGCGATGGTAGAACCTCTCGCCTCTACAAAGCGTTAGTTGAAGAGAAACGAGTCGCCCTTTCTGCCGCAGGCTTCAGCGGTTTTCCGGGCGACAAACATCCAAATTTAATGCTGTTATACGCCCTAACCGCACCCGGACATACAGTAGAGGAAGTTGCAACTGTCTTGCGCAGTGAAATTGAGCGCCTCAAGACAGAACTAGTTGCCCCAGAGGAGCTAGATCGGGTGAAAACCCAAACCAGAGCAGGCTTATTGCGATCGCTCGATTCCAATATGGGCATGGCCAGAAACTTAGTAGAATACCAAGTAAAAACCGACGACTGGCGGAACTTATTCAACGAGCTAGAACAGATTACGGCAGTTACCCCAGCCGACATCCAGCGGGTTGCCCGCTCCACCTTCACACCAGAAAATCGCACCATCGGCAGGCTTTTATCAAGTCAGTAGTTGTTTGTTGTTTGTTGTTGGTTATTTGTTGTTTGTTGTTTGTCAAAAAAGAACAATTAACAATGAATAATCAACAATCAACAATCAACAATCAATAATCAACAATCAACAATGAACAAATTTAAACTTCCAACTCTCAAATCTCTTGGCTGGGTGGGGCTAGTGGGGGTTACCATACTCCTAGTGGTTATGTCGCGTTGGGCGGTAGCGACTCCTGCTCCCAGACATTATACGGATTTAACCTTTCCGCCCTTACCAGAAATTGAGCTTCCGGCGTATACGCGCTATCAACTTAATAATGGGATGGTCGTGTATCTTATGGAAGACCACGAACTGCCTTTAGTAAGCGGTACGGCAATGGTGCGCACAGGAGATCGCCTTGAACCACCAGATAAAGTGGGTTTGGCAACCCTGACTGGGGAAGTAATGCGCACGGGTGGTACGACTGTGCATTCAGGGGAAGAACTCAATCAGTTACTAGAACAACGGGCAGCTGCTGTGGAAACTGATATTAGTATCTCGGCTGGTAGCGCTAGTTTTAGTGCGTTGAGTGAAGACCTGAATCTGGTCTTCGATCTATTTGCTGAAGTGATTCAAAAACCTGCGTTTGCTGAGGATAAGTTGGCATTAGCGAAAACTCAACAGGCAGGACAAATTGCCCGTCGGAATGATGACCCAGATAATATTGCTGTCCGCGAGTTTGCTAAGCTCATTTACGGTGAAACGAGTCCTTATGCTCGCACGATAGAGTACCAGACGCTGGATAATATTTCCCGTAATGATTTGGTGGCATTCTACGAGAAATACTTTCATCCGGCCAATATGATTCTGGGCATCGTCGGAGATTTTGATTCGGCGAAAATGCGATCGCTCATTGCAGAGAAATTTGGCCGTTGGACAGCAGCCAAAGCAGAGAAGCCGCCCGTACCACCAGCATCCCAAGCCAAACAAGGGGGTATCTTTTTGGTAGATCAGCCCCAACTGACTCAGAGTTCTATTCAGATGGGACATTTGGGCGGTCAGTTTAACAATCCTGATTATCCGGCACTAGACGTGATGAACCAGGTACTCAACGGGTTTGGTGGACGGCTGTTCAACGAATTGCGATCGCGCCAAGGTTTTGCCTACTCAGTCTATGGCTATTGGAGTCCTCGTCATGACTATCCGGGAATGTTTATTGCCGGAGGACAAACTCGTTCAGAAGCAACGGTGCCATTTATTCAAGCCGTCCTTGCTGAAATCGAGAAAATCCGCACCACGCCAGTGACGCCAGCAGAACTCACCTTAGCGAAAGACCAAGTCCTGAACTCCTTCGTGTTCAACTTCCAAGATCCCAGCCAAACCTTAGCACGGCTAATGCGCTACGAATACTACGGCTACCCTGCGGATTTCCTATTCCGCTACCAGCAAGGTGTTAAAAACACAACGATTGAGGATGTCCAACGAGTTGCTCAACAATACCTACAACCAGATAAAATTGTTACCTTAGTTGTGGGTAATGCTAGTACCATTCAACCTCCCCTGAGCAGTATGTCACCCAACGTTACCTCACTGGATATCACCATTCCAGCGCCAAAAACCAGTTAGGGAATGGGGAATGGGGAATGGGGAATGGGGAATGGGTGTACCCTGAGCGTAGCCGAAGGGGGATGGGGGAGAGGAAGACTTGATTAATATTAGCTACCCATGACATTAACCACAACTTCGCGGTGGTGACTGTGGCGGCGATGTTCCCAAATATAAATTCCCTGCCAGGTTCCTAAGAGCAATCTGCCGTGAGCAATGGGAATTTGTTCGGATGTCTTGGTGAGGACGGTGCGGATGTGTGCTGGCATATCATCGGGGCCTTCAGCATCGTGGATGTAGCTCTTGCCGTCCTCTGGCACCAATTTAGCAAAGAAGTTCGATAAATCTTTAAGTACATCCGGGTCGGCATTTTCTTGAATTATCAGACTCGCGGAGGTATGACGTAAAAAAACTGTACAAAGTCCTGTGTCGATGCCAGACTCGGCAACTACTGCTTGGACTTTGGGAGTAATTGGAGAGAAGGATTTGCCAGTCGTTTGAATTGTAAGTCGCTTTTGATAATGAGTCATCTTGGCTAGTGCAAGAAGGCAAAAGTTGAGGAGGCTGCGATGCAGAAGAGAAGAAAGCTTGTACAGTAACCTTTTTAACCGTTTTTAAAGGGTGGGTTATTTTTACTGTGCTGTACTAGCCTAGCTGCTTGAGTTCATCATCAGCAGGTGCTGACAGTTCTTCGGCAGTGGTTGCCAATAGCTGCTCGCAGGCTAAACTAAAGCGATCGCCACTTTCTGAGGAGTTTGGTGTCTCAGTTGGTATAGACTCCCTGGTCAAGGTGAATTCCGTCCCGCTACACTCATCGTCAATTTCCGATGAGTCTAAGGTTTCACTGGCTATTTCTTCACCAGTAACTGCCAATTCTAACTCCCAATCTTCACTGAGAGTCTTTGATAAGTCTGGGGTCTCACCTGGTAAGTCTACCCCAATCGCTCCGCTTGCTTCCGGTTCATAACCATCGTCGTCAGTTTCCGCTAATTCGGCGGGAGCTGCCGATCTGTCATCCTGTACCACTACTACTTCTGAAGTCCAACCCTCAGCATCGGTTGCTAACAAATCTATCGTTTCGCCCCGTATTACCTCCTCGTCCAGTTCTTCCTGAAGCTGGCTAGTTCCCAATTCCTCTAGGACTGATTCAGCCTCGCCAGATTCATTATTGCTAGTTGCCGATGGATTGAGATTTTCGGTTGGTGAGTTAGCAGAAACCTCTGCTAGT
This sequence comes from Cyanobacteria bacterium UBA8803, assembly GCA_003505715.1. Classification (GTDB taxonomy): domain Bacteria; phylum Cyanobacteriota; class Cyanobacteriia; order Cyanobacteriales; family Coleofasciculaceae; genus UBA8803. The sequence goes on from DNXU01000508.1 coordinate 4,464, forward strand.
TGCTCGTCACCCAACTCTTTAGCCTCACCATTAATCTCTGACTCCTCTGGGTTTTCCTCTTTAGCTCCACTCCAGGGGGAATCATAATGGTGCCACGGTAGAATTGGCTTGTTAGGCAAGTTCTGCGTCAACACCGTTATGTTGTCTGGGTCTGGTTCTGGTAGCTTCAACTGCTTTCCCGACTGATCTTTATCAATTTGTTGAGAATTCATAATTTGAAACCTACCCAAAACTACTCAGGTCAATTGCAGGGACAAAATAAACTGCTACTACATGCAAGGTAATAACCAAGGCCAAACCCCAAGTGACGTAAGCAGAGTATTTTAAGGATGAGGAGACATCCTCTAATCTTTGCTTGTTTGCATTATAGGTCTCTACCAGATTAACAATCATTTGCAATTGATACTCCTCTGTCGAGAGGACGAGATAGCGCTCCAAGAATTTTTTATCGCCTAAATTGGGACTGACAGCCAACTGACGGGGTAAAAACGCATTGATCAGTAAGGTGAAATTTAACAAAAATCCTACAAGTTCGGCAAAGCTAAAGAAACCTGGAAAAAACACCAGTCGCGAGATCGTCAAGCTGGTGAACAAAGCACCGTTGGTGACAAATAAGATATTCAACTTGGTGGTGAGGGTTTGGTTTTGCTCCTTTTGTTGATCGATGACCCTGCGCACGTCGTCAGCTGCCAGTTCTAGGGTTGGGGAAGAGGGACTCTGTTGGGTTTCTTTGGTCTTGGTACTCTTGGCAATCTTGGTTGTCTTAGGGGTGTCTGCTACTTCTAGGGTTTTAGGTGTTTTAGGATGCTCTGCTACCTCAGGTGGTTTTGTCGTCTTTGGTGGTTCTGTTATCTCTGGCGTTTTGGAGGTTTTGGGTAGTTCTGGTATCTCTGGGATTGTGGTAATCTGGGAGAGTTCGACAATCTCTGGGATGGCGGCAGTTGGTTCTGTCTTTTCAAGGAGGGAATTCACGGAGGCTATCATTAGGAGCAACTGGATAATTAAGTCTGGAAATAGCTGACGACGGTTTGGGCGATCGCTTCTGTGCCATCTTTAGCCACCGATTGAGACTGTTTGGGTGGCTTGAGAGAATCGTGGAGAAACTCCCAGTTGCCTTGGAAAAATTCTGTTGGGGTCAGAATCTGATGGTAAGCATAATTTTGGATACCTTCTAGCAACAAGGGAGATTCAGCAAAATTCTCGCGGGTAAGCGAGACAATGGGGATGTCAAGGCGTAAGGCTTCGGCAAAAGTGCTGTATCCAGGTTTGGAGACAACTCTCCCACATAGGGGCATGAAATCTACGGGACGGTAGTCGTGACCCCTCACTTTCAGTAAATTGGGAAGATCGGGAGCAAGGCTATCAAAGGTGATGAACTGCCAGTCAGGGAACTCAGACAGAGCATGATAGGGAATTTCCTGGAGGCCGAGTCCCCCAAAGGTCAGTAAGACGGTTTTCTCTGGCGACTTGCTTAAACCGAATTTTTCCCTTAACTCATCAGTATTGTAGCGCGGCGAACCTCCCGTTAATCCTATATCTGTGATAGTAGGAAAAGCGGTCATTGGTTCGTGCCAGGGGAGGCGAAATAAGCGATCGCACGCCCCGTAAAATTCCCCAATCTCATCGGCAATCTCTAAGAATTCCCCTCCCCAGTCCCGATAGATAAAGTCCCAACCAAAGTTCCCCATCATCCAGCAGGGAATGCCAGCTGATCGAGCTATTTTTGTTGCTAGCGGAGGAATATCTGCCAAGATCAGCCCCACCCGATTCGTTCTGATAAAGTTTACTTCACCTGCGGCGATCGCATTTCCGGCAGCATGAATCTGTTTGATTTTTGCTAAGGTCGCTTCTTTATCCATACTCAAGCTGTCAGCCTGAATCACCCCGACATCAAAAGAGCGGGGACGGTGAATAAATTCTCCTCGAATATAAGAATCTAATAGCCAGCGCGGTGCTGTTGTTACTAGAATCAGCAGGATTTCTGGACACAGCTGTTGGATCGCAGCGGCGACGGATGCAGCCCGGACGGCATGACCGAAGCCGTGGCCGGTAATGGCAATGTATAAAACTGGTCGAGACATTGTTTGTTGTTGGTTGTTTG
>DNXU01000508.1:6604-6794 GCA_003505715.1 Cyanobacteria bacterium UBA8803
AACTATGGTAGGGTGTTGTTTATATTAGCATTAATGTGATAAATTATTTGATTAAGTCGCTAAACTATTGCAATTGAGCCTATTAGTAGATAATTTTTATTATTAAGATTAGAACTCTATTTTAATTGGAGTTAGGCTTGTGTTTAAGCTATGGCAATATGATTTCACATAACGGGACTTAAACAAAAAT
>DNXU01000252.1:0-3245 GCA_003505715.1 Cyanobacteria bacterium UBA8803
AGATTTGGGGGGTTAGGGGGGCTATTCTGCTCTAAGGTAATTTGGAGTTGGGCGATCGCATTTTGTAATTCCGCAATTTGGCGATCGCGATCGCTCCTCAGAGATTCTAGTTGAGTCAGGCGCTGGGTGAGGGGATCGAGGTGTTGGTGGAGTTGAGCGATCGCAGCGTTTGTCTGCTTTCGATGCAATTGGTTGAGCCGTTGCTGGTTGACTAAATTTAAGCCAATGGTTAGACTCAGGGGTGCTGCTGCATACACCACCTGTTGAGTTACTGCCGCAACCACGGTTCCCAAGGTAGAGCCTGCCAAGGAAATGTATTGAGCAATTTCTAACCAATGTTCTCTTATCGCCACTTATTCAGAGCTTTTTGTAGCATCTTACCTTCATGATAGCTTCAGTAGGCTTTACTCCAAGTAATCTTTTCAGTGGATTTAGCTGTTTGGTATTCTTGTACTCAATAAATGGATCAGCAACGTTCTCTATTCCTTGCTCAGCCCAGTAAGCATATAACAAACAATTTCCTAATCTAGGCTTGGGTTTATCACTCATATTTATGGGAATTTGATTAGGATTTTTAACTAAGTAAGAATAGAATTTGAGATTTGCATAAGAAGAACTCGGTACATTTACAAACACTACCTCCGTTTGGCTATTATTTATAGCTGTTTGCAAGGATGCCTTGAAATCAAAACTTCCCATAGCATAAATACTTTTAGCAGGATAACTTATAAAGTAATTCAGCTGATATCCCGCTATTTCAAATGCAAAAGCTCCTAACAAACAGGTTAGCATAATTTGTTTGTTATAGTTACCTTGACTGAGCAATATAAATCTTAATCCATAGCAGGAAACCAGAAATATATAATAACTTAGCAAGAAACTTCTAAGGGCATGAGGAGTACCTTCTGAAGTCAGAACAGCAGCTAGAGGTGACAAAAACAAATTCATTAAAATAAATATATTAAATCTATCGAATAGGAAATTTTTATTAGTAATAAAAGCTACTATACCTACTATAAATAGAAGCCAGGTTATGATAAAAATAACTCCTCCATAACCAGTAGAATGCCTCAAGTTTGCATCTCCATGCGTGATTAAAAAATCAGGCGACCAATAAGAGATTAAATTACGAAATAATATTATTATTTTTTTAATTAAAGGTAGGGGCTGATAAATATATGATATACTACGAAATCGCAATGTTATAGCACCAGGATTGGTAGCTGTAAATATAAAATAAGGTATCAAAGAAACCCCGAAGAAAACTGTAACTATTAACAATTTCCTAATATGATTTCTTTTGTAGTAAGCTACCCAAAGGGAAACCAACATTAAAAAACATAGAAGGCGAGCAATTGAATAAGTATAAATAGAAGTGCCAATAATTAATCCTAGTACGATTTCAATACCACTGACATTGCTCCTTTGCGATTCCGAGAAGGTTATATTCACAATAAATAAAGCAGCACTAATCCAAGTCAAATAACAAATTACTTCAAATGATATCCTAGACAATACAAAATAATGAGGTAAAAAACCTAAGCTCATCAAACTATATACCTGAATTATTTTGCTTTGCTTAAATAATCTATTAGTCAGTAAAACTGTAAAAAATAATGCGAAAATATAAAAAAGAAAGCTAGTAAACCTCAAATTAAATTCTGATATGCCAAAAAACTTAAAAATTATTGCGGCAGCATATATATATATAGGGTTTTTGTATTCCCCAAAAGCCTTAAAGTATATGGGTACATCAATGCCATATTCGTCTTTACCGCTTTGAGCAATTAGAGCTGCATTATACCCGATAGAAGTCTCATCTAGATAAAGACCTGCTGGCAGGCTATCTAATTGAAAAAGATGAACTATTAAAATAGTGACCCATAGTGCTGGAATGATAAAATTATAGGCTTGGCTTCTAACATTTTTAAAAATCTTTTTAAAAGAATTTTCTAACCAAATATTCATATTTTTTCCTGTATAAAATCTTAATCAGAGATAATTCCCTGTAGCTGGCTGATTGTATTCTAGAGCGCTGGCAATTGATAGCTTGTGTATGACTGGTTGAGTGCTTTTGATAGATGGATCGACCCCGGAGTTGTTTTGAGTTTTGTGACGTTGGGACTTAAAGAATAGATCAAATCTAACATGTCAGTTCTAGCCTGTCACCGTTGTGGGTTCATATCCCCATACTTAATCAAAAGTGCGATCGCAATACTCACTGCCATAATTAACACCATACTCAGAGACGAGCCAAATCCCCAGTTCTGAGTTGCGCCCAGAAATTGGTTGTAAATCAACCGCGATACTGTCATGCTGGAAGCTCCGCCTAACAATTCCGGATCGACAAAATCGCCCAAAGCACTAATAAAAACTAAAATAGAACCCGCCGCAATTCCCGGTAAGGTTTGCGGGACGGTTACTTTCCAGAAGGTTTGGACGGGATTTGCTCCTAAATCGGCTGATGCTTCCAACAGACGGCGGTCTAATTTCTCTAAAGAAGCGTAGAGAATTAATACCATGTAAGGCAAGTAACTATAGGCCATGCCAATCAGCACAGCAGGATAGCGATTTAATAACTCCAAAGCGGGTAACCCAACACTAGTTAGAATTGTGTTGAGTACGCCCGTAGGTCGTAAAATTGTAATCCAGGCATAGGAACGCAACAGCGAGGATGTAAAATTGGGCAGGATAAATCCCAACAACAATAAATTTTGCCAGCGCTTTGGTGCCATTTGGGCAATCCAGTAAGCAACGGGGAATCCCAGTATTAAACAGATTACCGTACTCCCAATAGCAAAAAAGAGCGATCGCCCTATCACCTGAAGGTTAATCGATTCAAACACCCGTAGATAGTTATCAAGACCGGAAGGATTAACCACCATTCCCGGTCGAATATTTGGCACCAGACTCAGCTCAAAAATCACGAGTGTGGGTAATACCAGCAACAGTGCCAGCCACATCCCTGCTGGCCCTAACAATACTAGAGGTTCTAACCACTGCAATCGGGAGCGTTTTTTATTCTCCAGTGGCGGAGGTTCTGCGAAGCCATCTGTAGCACCGGGATTAGGTAGAGAGGGAGGAGTAATTTCAGTAGACACAGGGGGTTATTTGTTGTTTGTGGTTTGTTGTTGGTTGTTTGTGGTTTGTTGTTGGTTGTTTGTGGTTTGTTGTTGGTTGTTTGTTGTTTGTGGTTTGTTGTTGGTTGTTTGTGGTTTGTGCTTTGTTGTTGGTTGTTTGTGGTT
>DNXU01000252.1:3382-8460 GCA_003505715.1 Cyanobacteria bacterium UBA8803
AACCAACAACCAACAACTAACTACTTGTTAGTTTTGTCCAGTAGCGATCGTAGACTTCTTCTAGGTTGCCGGCGGGGGCTAAGCCTTCGCAGTTTTTTAGTGCTGATTCTGGGGGAAAGAGGCTGGGATTTTCTTTGACTTCTTCAGGTAACTGATCGAAGGCGACTTTGTTCGGTGTGGCGAAACTTAGCCTTTCGCACACTTGAGCAGCTATATCAGGCTGCAACATAAAATTAATCCAAGCGTAAGCTCCTGTCGGGTTGGGAGCGGTTTTGGGAATGGCGAGGGTATCTATCCACAGCGATGAGCCACTTTTAGGTAGGACGTACTTTAGGTCTTCATTTTCTCCCATCACTTCATTAGCATCAGAGGAATAACACATGGCGATGAGTAAATCCCCGCTGAGAATTTGAGGTCGCCATGCATCTGAGGTAAACGATGCGATCGCGGGCTTTAATTGGGCTAATTTCTTATAGGCAGCTTCAATTTGCTGCGGTTTTTTTGAGTTGTAGGAGTATCCCAACATTTTCATTGTCGCCCCGATGACTTCCCGAACGTCGTTAAGCAAAGTCATGCGGTTTGATAATAGCTGTTGGTGTTCCCACAGATACTGCCAATCCTCTGGTGGTGGTTGTAGTTTCTTTTTGTTATAAATTAAGCCAGTGGTGCCCCAACTCAGGGGCACCGAATGGGCATTACCGAGGTCGTAGATGGGGTTTTGAAATCGGGGAAACAGGCGATCCATGCCCTGAAGGCGAGAACGGTCAAGTTCGGTCAACATCCCCAACTCCACCATCTTCTGCACCATATACTCAGATGGATAGATAATACTATAACCCCCACCACCACCAGCCTGAAGTCTATTGAGCATAGCCTCGTTGGAATCATAGACATCGGCCACGACAACAATGCCTGTTTCTTCTCGAAAACGGTCTAGTAAATCTGGATCGGTATAACCCGCCCAGGTATAAATGTATAACTCATTGCTCGCACCTTGAGCAGTTGCTGTCGGTCGCACATTAGCAAGCGTCCAGCCACACCCAGACAAGGTTAGCGCAGGTAATGCCGCTGCTGCTGCCTGCAAGAACTGACGCCTAGTGGCAAAGGATTTGGTAACGGATGATTGGTTATTGGTCATTGAGCATTTAGCATGGGCAAATAGCTAAGAGAGGGAATAGGCAATAGGGAGAGGGGGGATAGAAGCAGAAATTTTCAGGAGTGCTGTTCCAATTCCCGCTCAACTAATAACAAACAACAAACCACAAACAACCAACAACAAACCACAAACAACAAACATCAGCAATAACGTATAGATTGTTCGAGGGGTAGGGGTTCGCCTGTCTCAGCATCTGTATTGTGACAGGCGAACATGGCATGGGGGGGAAGTTTCTCAAATTCCAGGTCATCGCCGTCACTTTTAAGGATATAGCCGCGCAGTTCTTTAATTGGTAGCTGAGTGCATTCATCAATTTCTGCGGTAAAAGAGCGCAAAATCAGCGACCCGTAAGGCTGACAGCCAATCAGAAGTTTAGAAACGAATAATTCCTTGATATCCCACTCTGCTCCATAGGTGACTCGCTGTCCTTGGCGCTTGAGATCGAGGATTAAGGGTTCGCCCTCACTATCGAGAAAGGTGACGATCGCAATTGAGCCACAGTGGGACTCCAACTCTTGTAAAAACGAACTGATTCCCGGTATCTGCATACTACGGCTCCTGCAAGGCTAGACAATCGGTGGTCGCCCAGCGGGCGTAAACGGGGGTGTGGGGATCGGGTAACTTGCTGGTGGTATTGGGTAGCATGACGGTTAGGCGATCGCCACTGAGCAACTCCACGACATAGTGAACGTGAGTCCCCAGATACATGACGTGTTGCAGACGACCTTCAAAACAATTGATGGTTGAGCTTGGTGGAGTAAGACTCAGGCGAATTTTTTCAGGACGTACAATTACTACCACATCCTGGGCATGACTGAAGATATCTTGCTCCGGCTTGGGTTCAACCACCATCTTCAGACCTGTGGTGGTGACGATCTCCAGGGTGGACGCATCGGCAGATTCTAAGCGTCCTCTAAACAGATTCGTATCGCCGATAAAATCTGCGACAAAGGTTGTCCGAGGACATTCATAGATTTCTGTGGGGGTGCCAATTTGCTCAATTTTACCGCCTCGCATCACAGCGATACGGTCAGAAAGGGAGAGCGCTTCTTCTTGGTCGTGGGTTACCATGATAAAAGTCAACCCCGACTCTTGATGCAGGTTAGAGAGTTCCACCTGCATTTCTTTGCGTAGCTTGAAATCCAAAGCCCCTAAGGGTTCATCTAACAAGATCACGGTGGGTCGGTTAACCAGCGCCCGCGCTAGGGCTACTCGTTGCTGCTGTCCTCCAGACAGTTGAGCCGGAAACCGATTGGCGTAAGCCTCCATCTTCACTTGTTTGAGGGCTTGTTTGACGCGCTCCTCCACTTCCACTCCCTTCAGCTTTTTAAGTCGCAAGCCAAAGGCGATATTCTCCCATACAGTTAGATGACTGAACAGAGCATAGCTTTGAAAAACAGTGTTCACGGGTCGTCGGTGGGGTGGGATCTGATTCATCGGCTGCCCCTGAATCAGAACTTCTCCAGCAGAGGGTGACTCAAACCCTGCCACTAAACGCAGAGTGGTTGTCTTACCACAACCCGATGGGCCAAGAATACTGAAAAATTCTCCTCGGCGGATATTGAGGTCAATCCCCCGGACAGCAGTTTCCCCGTTGAACACCTTGAAAACCTTGCGGAGTTCGACATCCAACTGGGCAGTAGTATCCGGAGAGTGTTGTTCTTTAACGGAAGTTTGAGACATAGTAGTTAGTTCAACGGCAGCAAAACCCAGATGGGAGAGGCCAAGTCTGTTTTGAATGAATCCGTTAATCTTGATTTACATGCTTGGGTCTATTTTATCTGTCTACTTTAGCGTCTTGATGAGTTATTATTTCACCTCAAGTGACCAACAACGGAATATTGTCTTGGCGAAATCAGCCACGTACTCAGTACCCAGGCGTCGCGATCGACAATAGACTAGGTAAAAATTTGTTTTAGATTGTTCTATCCGCTGACATTTTCCGCTATGACCGTAATTCAGCCTGCTTCTGTCGGACGTAAAACCACCCCCCGTACCGTTGGACGTAATTACCAATCTCTAATTGTGATGCTGTTTGTCAGCCTGTTCCTGCTAGGAGGGATGGGTTCTCGTTTAGCATATTTACAGTTATTGCAGGGGAAGCGCAACCGTGAGCTAGCAGACAATAACCGGATTCGTCTGGTTCCGAAACAACCAGTGCGGGGTAATATTTTCGACCGCAAGGGGAAAGTGTTGGCGAGCTCTCGGTTGTCTCACTCAGTATTTCTGTGGCCGCTCACCCTCAAGAAGGCGGAATGGCCCCAAACCCGCCAGCGCCTCTCTAAGTTATTAAATATCCCAGAAGACGTTATTCAAAAACGGGTAGAACGAGCGGGAGCTAACTCAAATTCGCTGTTGCGTATTGAGCGCGGACTCACTCCCGCCCAGATTACTGCTCTCCAAGAGTACATTCACGAACTAGATGGGGTAGAGGTAGATATTGAGGCAGTGCGAGGTTATCCCAATGGCCAAGTCGGCGCTCATGTTTTGGGTTATACGGGAGAACTCAATGATGAAGAACTAGAAAAGCGTAGGTCTGACGGTTATCGCCTCGGTGACATCGTCGGGAAGATGGGTGTCGAGGAAGCTTATGAGAAAACGCTGCGAGGAGAATGGGGCGGTCAGCAGGTAGAAGTAGATGGCGCAGGGCGGGTGCTGAAGATTCTGGGTGAAAAAGATGCCAAGTCTGGTAAAGATCTCCAGATTACCCTAGATCTCCCCACTCAGAAAGCAGCAGAAGCCGCATTGGGCGATCAAAAGGGCGCGATCGTGGCGATGAATCCCAACACGGGTGCTGTTCTGGCGATGGTGAGCCGTCCTACCTTTGACCCCAACATTTTTTCTGGGCGCATTACTCCCGATACGTGGAAAAAGTTACAAGGGAAAGGCAACCCTTTTGTGAACCGGGCAATGCGAGGCTTTCCTCCGGCTAGTACCTTCAAGGTGGTGACGCAGACTGCTGGTATGGAGTCGGGGAAATTCCCTCCCAATACAATCTTGCCAACATTTGCAGCTCTAACGGTCGGTGGCACTGCCTTTGGTGAGTGGAACCGTGCTGGTTTCGGGCCATTGGGATATACTCAGGCTCTGGCTTGGAGTAGCAACACTTTCCACGGTCAGATTGGCAAAGGGGTTGGAGGGCCGACACTAATTAAATGGGCGCGGAACTATGGTTTTGGTGAAAAAACGGGGATTGAGTTATCCCAAGAAGCAGAGGGTTTGATTGCGGATGATGCCTGGAAACGCAAGCGATTTAACTGGGAATGGACAGTTGGTGATACCGTAAACATGTCCATCGGCCAGGGATTTACCCAAGCAACGCCGCTACAAGTAGCTGTGATGTTTGCCTTGCCTGCCAATGGCGGTTATCGAGTCAGACCGCACCTAATTAAGGATGATGCAGATCCTGACGAGTGGCGAGTATCGTTGGATTTGAAGCCATCCACGGTAGAGACACTGCGTAAGGGACTGCGAGCAGTGGTGGCTGGAGGTACGGGTAAGGTGTTGAACGTGCCCCATTTACCCCCTGTGGCAGGGAAGAGCGGCACGGCAGAGGCTCCTCCCGGCAAGCCTCACGCCTGGTTTGGAGCCTTTGCGCCTTTTGATAAACCGGAGATTGTGGTAGTGGCGTTTGCCGAGCATTCTGGCGGTGGCGGCGGCTCGGTAGCCGCACCGATGGTGAAACAAGTATTAGAAGCTTACTTTAACGTGAAGCCACCGGAAGCGGAGAAGGAGCAGCCAAAGAAGCCCAATTGAAGAAGGTTCCGTTCAGAAGGAGACTAAATATAAAAAGGTTCGTAGTAACCAATAAGAGTGGTTGACAAGGCTCTATGGTCAACCACTCTTATTGGTTACTACAAACAATATCGACGCCACCGGACAAGATATAACTCCCTAACTCCCTCATATCATGTCCGGTTGA
>DNXU01000252.1:8793-17756 GCA_003505715.1 Cyanobacteria bacterium UBA8803
CCCTCACTCCCTCATTCCCTCACTTCCTCACTTCCTTACTCCCTCACTCCCTCACTCCCTCACCCTATTTTCCGACTAGAATTGAGGCAAACAACGACCGCTTGGTCAGAAAGTGAGTTATTTTTCTATGTCTGAAGCTTTATTAAAAAATCGAGACTATACCCTCATCTTGGCAAAAAGCCCTTTGGAAAATATGCCACGATCAATTCTCCCTCCTGACCGTTGGCAGGCTGCTTCTGATGCCATGGTTGCCCTGGCGGCTAAATGCTCGGAATTTGACCCTGATGGTATCACGGTTTACCTGATGAGTGATTCAGTCCAGAAGTTTGAGCAGGTTAAAGCTTCTCAAATTGCTACAATTTTTCAGGATTTTCAAGCCACCGAGCCTCCCAAGACTTCTCATTTAGCAGCTGTCTTGCAGGTAGCTCTAGATAACTATTTTGAGCGAAAAGCAGCAGGACAAACTAAGGAAAACGGCGAGATTATGATTGTCGTGACGGATAAAGAACCGGCAGAACGTCAGGCTGTGGTGAAAGCTATTGTTCAAGCTACAAAAAAAATTGACCGGAATGAAGAACTAGGCATCGGTCTGGCTCAAATTGGCGAACATAGCATGACGGAAGGTTTTTTTAAGGCTCTTGATGAGGATTTGGACAGAGCTGGTGCCCGTTTTGATATCGTAGATACTAAAATTCTAGACACAATACATATAGACTGTTTGACCCAGTTCCTGCTCGATATGATCTACGACTAAATTTTTCAGGGTTCATAAGGGAATTACAAAAATAAATTATAGCGTTTCTCTTAGTCATGAGATACAAATTGAAAGCTGAAAGGTTTAAATCAAAGACCCTTGTGTACCTCACGAGAGTGGGAACCGCTATATCAATCTTTATTAATCCCACCGATCGCGTCCTTCGATCACCCCAACCAGAGATTGTAAGTCGAAGTTACGGTCATACCCGCTCAGGCAAATACCAGAACTGATGACCGTAAGATCGCTTTTGGCAATAGCAGAGGTATGATGTTCGCCATCGCGAGTTGTCCATTCTACTTGCCAGAAGTCGCCGCGATCGCGAAAATCCTGTAGTTCGCCGCCACCCATGTGCAATGCCTCTTGCAAGCGCTCTTCGTCCGTTGGTTCGGAACGCCTGCGCCTCCTCTCCTGCCGTCTTTGTCGTGGGGTAGGGGTTTCGCGTTGACTCTGTTGCTGCTCCCTCACTTCACGGCGGTGCTGCATCCTCAACTGATAAACTTCGGTTTGCTGCAAAGCTAAGTCATAAACCACCTGCATTTCCGGTGTTATTCCGGCAAAGCGGATGTTTTCTGGCATCATCACCTGCCTCAGGTACTCTCTAAGGTGTTCGGCAGGTTGGGGTTCTGCTCTTCTATCAATTTCATCAAACCACCAAGCGCTGCCGTCAAAGCGGGCAATAATTGGCTCAAAGGCGGCTCCTTCCGTTACCAAATGCACGGGTACTGGCTTAAGGTTACCAAAACGCTGCTGCATATCAGATTCATTGACTGGGTAAGCCAGCCAAGTTTGCCCGCGCAACCTATGAGCTAGTCGCAAGCGCAGTGGTTTGAGCAGCTTAAGGTATTCTGCTAGTTGGGGCAAGCTAGGTTCTTCCACCACCTCGGCAGTTTTACCATCTACTGGCTGAAAAATACCCCATCCCTCAAAGTCTGGTGGCTGGGGGGTGAAGGTGTAAATAATGTTAGCGACGCGAGTTCGCACCCTTCCACTCCGCACGCAGGGAGCCAGGAATTGAGTATCGCCCAATTGAGCTTCTTGCGCGGCAATTTGGTTGAGGAGGTTGTGAATGTCTTTCATGAGTTTTCTGGTTCTAAGTCTTTCATCGCGCTATTCATTTGTTCGCGCAAAAGTACAACTTGTTCTGGCATTATTTTTGTCATCGCACCGGACTCCATCGCTCCCATCCAACGCACCATTGATGAGACAAATAATTCTTTCAGATACGCGAACGAGAAACCATCAGTTATTTCAGCGATATGGGACATGGCTGAATCTGACAGGCGCATTCCTTGTTTGAGGGTATTGTTCCATAAGTCAATATAGGCTAAGCGCTCTGTGAAGGCTGGCAGATCGAAGTGATACTTGCGATCGAAACGGCTGGGGCGATCAAGAATTGCTGGATCTAAACGATCTGGATGATTGGTCGTGGCTAGCGTTATGATGCCTGCATTAACAGCAAAACCATCAAGCTCATTGAGGAAGAACGAGCGATTATCCTTGTCTACAAGGGAGTCAAGATCCTCTAGCACCAGAATACAGGGAGCAGACTGCCGTGCCTTGTCAAAGGCTTTACGGATATTGTCATTATCTGTTTCGTATTGGGATTTGAAGCTTTTAACATACAAGCAAGGCTGTTGCAATTTATTGATCAGGGCTTTTACCGTATGGGTCTTGCCATTACCAGGGGAACCGATTAACAAGATACCTCGCTTCCAGGGGACGCCATAGGCTTGGTAAGTAGAGCGGGCAGCAAAAAAGCTGATGAGGTCGTCTTGAAGGTCTTGTTTGAGAGTTCCGCGTAAAATAAGGTTATCAAAGGTTGCACCCTTAATGGCTTGAAAAAGGCTGGAACTTTTTTGCCAGTGACCCTCTTCAAATACGAGAACTTCTTCCCGAATCTGGGCATTCCACTCACAAACCGCTGCAAAGAAAGACTCAGAAATTTCAGCGGTATCCGCCAGAATCCAGTAATATCTAATGTTCTGCCATCCTTCTCGCCAAGTCATTAATAGCACTTCGAGGTTGTGTTCCTGCCATGTCACATTAAAATAGGCGTTCTCAGCACTTTTATAGATATTTTTAGTTAGTCCATCCCAATGGGTGGAAATCTGGTTGTGAATCAGGTTTTTCTGTCGGATGGTACATTTTTGGTCTTTTGCATAGATTTCTAGATCGAAAGAGCAGTCGGTGCCCTCGATCGCTGCTTTATCGGGATAGAATTCTGCTAATTGCTGGCTGACATAGTAGGCAATGGTGGTCGTGGGTAGGCTGAGTGCTTCTTTAATGAGCTTTTTGATTTTCACTCTGGTACTATCTCCTGGTTGTTTTAGCGGGTGCTTGACAGTCTCTACAAAATAGCTTCGATAGATTTCGGAACCTTGCCTCACCTTTAGGACTGAGGCAAAATTCAACAGAATAATGCAGGAGTTAAGTAGTTTAAGATTGGAGCGAATGAAACTCTTTAGCTCCCTATTGATGGCGTATATTCTCGTCAGAAATACCGAAAATAATAATTTTGGTTAAATCATCTGGGTTTCTTCTATCAAGTAATTCTGGCAATCTTATAGCTTTTTTTTAATGTGTATCTCCTTAAACACACACTAGCAGTGGTAGTAAAATTGTAGTAAGATAGTCACCTGCTTTCTTTAAGAATTGGATCGAACCGACATTTTCATCCAATGAAGGCTCCTGAGTCCTGAATTAACTATAGCCATTTTGGGTGTGGTTGGCAGGAGTCCTTGAATATAAGAATTTTTTTGCCTTTTTACAGTACATTTGTACTAATAAGGCGCACGTACCCCAAACTTAGAAGGACTGATGACTCGTTAATCAAAATCAACAAAAGTTGGCAGACATGATTCGCACCTTGGTGACGCTTCCTGGCTATCGCGTCATTGACCTTATTTATCACGGACCGAGAACTCTAGTTTATCGAGGGGTTCGCTTAAAAGACCAAAAACCCGCGATCTTCAAACTGCTTAAGAGCGAGTATCCTATGCTTTGGGAACTCCTGCAATTTCGCAATCAGTACGTTATCACTAAAAGTATTGATCTGCCTGGGATTGTCAAACCCCTAGCCCTGGAAAACTATCGCCGTGGTCTAGCCTTGGTCATGGAGGATTTTGGCGGGATCTCCCTCAAAGATTACACAAATTCCTCAGGAGAGATGGGGAACAAAGAGGGTCAAACCCCTAGCCCTGATGAGTTTTTTAATATTGCCATCCAGCTAGCTCAAACCTTAGCAGGATTATATTCCTATCGCATTATCCATAAAGATATTAAGCCTCGGAATATCTTAATCAATCCTCAAACCAAACAGGTCAAACTGATTGACTTCTGCCTTGCTTGCCTAGTCCCTAGAGAAACCCAGGAGTGTCAAAACCCTAACCTGCTGCAAGGAACCTTAGCTTATATTTCCCCAGAACAGACAGCCAGGATGCATCGGGGTATTGACTACCGTACTGACTTCTACTCCTTAGGAGTGACCTTCTACGAACTGCTGACAGGACAACTCCCATTTGAATCTAACGATCCAATGGAGCTAGTTCACTGTCACATTGCTCGCCAACCCATTCCTCCGATTGAGGTGAAACCGAGCATCCCAGTGATGCTGAATAACATCATCATGAAGTTGATGGCAAAAACTCCTGAGGAACGCTATCAAAGTGCCGTTGGTCTCAAGCATGACCTAGAAACTTGCTGGCAGCAATGGCGAGAGCGCCCAGGTTTTATTGCCCCCTTGGTAATGGGAGACTGGGATATTTCTGACTGTTTCCAGATTCCTAACAAACTCTACGGTAGAGAAGCAGAAGTTGCAATCCTACTGGCGGCATTCAATCGAGTCAGTGTAGAGGGAATAAGAGGGAAGGAAAGGGGGACAGAGGAAGAAATTCAGCCCTTTACCTCCTCTTCAACTAGCCAATCCCGCATCGAAATGGTACTTTTAGTCGGTGCCTCTGGGATTGGGAAGACAGCTTTGGTGAATGAAGTTCACAAACCAATTATGCGGCAGCGGGGTTACTTCATCAAAGGTAAATTTGACCAGTACAAACAGCATATCCCCTTCTCTGCCTTTGTCGGTGCCTTGCAAAATCTGATGCAGCAACTGCTTACTGAAAGTACGGCACGGGTGCAAGAGTGGCAAGCCAAAATATTGGGAGCCTTGGGAGAGAACAGTCAAGTCATTATCGATGTTATCCCAGAACTAGAACTGCTGATCGGCCAGCAGTCACCAGTAGTAAAACTCACGCCTACTGCATCTCAACATCGATTCAATCTGTTATTTGGTAAGTTCATTCGGGTATTTGCTACCCCAGAGCATCCCTTGGTAATCTTCTTGGATGATTTGCAATGGGCAGATACGACCTCATTAGTGCTGATGCAATGGTTAATGACACAGACAGATACCCGCAATCTACTGCTGATTGGAGCGTATCGAGATAACGAAGTCAATCCGACTCATCCGCTGATGGTGGCCTTAGATAAGATGCGTAGGGGGACGGAGCAATACCCTGCCCCTAGGATAAGTTACATTATCCTAAAACCTTTAGATCGCCCTTCTCTAAACTGTCTGATTGCCGATACTCTCAGTTGCTCTCCAGAGCGAGCCGTGCCCTTGACGGAACTAGTTGTTGCCAAAACTCAAGGTAACCCTTTTTTTGTCAATCAGTTTCTCAAATTCTTGTATCAGGAGGGGCTGATCTGGTTTAACTTTCCAGGGAGAGCTACTAAATGGGGGTGGCAGTGCGATATTGCTAGCATTAAGGCACTGTCCGTCAGCGATGATGCGGTCGAATTTATGGCGGCTCAGTTGCAAAAACTGCCCAGAAGTACTCAGGATGTATTGAAACTGGCCGCTTGTATCGGTAACCCCTTTAACTTAGCCGAACTAGCGATCGCTTATGAAAAGTCTGAAGCAGAAACTGCCGTCGATCTGTGGAAAGCGTTACAAGAATGGCTAGTGTTGCCTCTTAGTGAAATATACAAGTTTTTCCTGGATGAGTCAGTAGTTAGTGCCAGCCCCCCTAACCCCCCAACTTTGGGGGGAACTAGCTTGGGTGCCAGCCCCCCTAGCTCCCCAACTTTGGGGGGAACTAACTTGGGTGCCAGCCCCCCTAACCCCCCAACTTTGGGGGGAACTAACTTGGGTGCCAGCCCCCCTAGCCCCCCAACTTTGGGGGGAACTGGTTTAGGTGCCAGCCCCCCTCACACGCCCCTTTCTTTGGGAGGAACAAGAAATGCCTCCCTGTCTACTCCCCCTCAAAGTTGGGGGGGATGGGGGGGGCAGGAGGATGGAGAGGAAAAATGCGTAAGTCCGATCGCGGTTTCTTACAGATTTTTACACGACCGAGTGCAGCAAGCAGCTTACTCTTTAATTCCTGAAGAACAGAAACCGTTAATTCACTTGAAAATTGGTCAACTGCTACTCGCTCATATCCCCGAAGAACAGCGAGACGAGAAGATTTTCGATATTGTTAATCTGTTAAATAGGGGAGTAGGGTTAATCACCAATCGCACTGAGCGCGATGAACTGGCTCAGTTAAATCTGATTGCTGGACGAAAAGCCAAGGCGGCTACGGCTTATTCCACTGCGGTTAGGTATTTATTTGTAGGATTAAGGTTGCTAGCACCTGATAGCTGGAGTCATGCCTACGACTTGACATTGGCTCTATATGTGGAAGCTGCGGAGGCGGCGTATCTGGTTGGTGATTTCGAGCAGATGGCACTACTGGTGGAGGTGGTTCTGCAAAAAGCCAGTTCGCTCCTGGATAAGGTGAAGGTTTATGAGGTCATCATTCAGGCGCACATTGCCCGGAACCAGATGCTGGAGGCTGTTAATACCGGGTTGCAGGTTCTCAAGTTGCTGGGGATGGAGTTCCCCGATCGCCCAACCCAGGCGGACGTTCAGGTTGCCCTCCAAAACACACTAACATCTTTAGCTGGCAGGGCACCTGCCGATTTAATTAACCTGCCCCAGATGACTGAACCAATTGAGTTAGCAGCCATGCACATCCTGTTGACTATCGCTGCTGCTGCCTATCGGGTTGGGGTTGAACTCCATAGATTAATTGTACTGAAACTGGTCAATTTATCCCTCAATTATGGCAATGCTTATGGATCGCTCTGTGCCTATGCTGCTTATGGAGTGATTTTGGTAACACAAACAGGTGACATTGATGGCGGTTATCAATTTGGCCAACTAGCGATGAAGCTCCTCGATCGGTTCAATGCTAAAGACCTCAAAGCCAAAACCATTTTGACCATTAATTTGCTACTCGCCCCTTGGCAAA
Organism: Cyanobacteria bacterium UBA8803; assembly: GCA_003505715.1. Lineage (GTDB taxonomy): Bacteria > Cyanobacteriota > Cyanobacteriia > Cyanobacteriales > Coleofasciculaceae > UBA8803. The sequence continues at coordinate 15,841 of DNXU01000252.1, forward strand.
AGCATGTCGGTTCCACCTTAAAACCTTTATGGGAAGGATATCAAACTGGGTTGGAAACGGGAGATTTAGAATATGCTTCCTATTGCGCCTACATGCACTCGTGCCATTCTTATGTGATCGGCAAGGAACTAGCGCAGCTGGCAAAAGAGATGGCGATCGCTAGTTTGGCTTTAGCTCAAATTAAACAAGAATCAGCTCTTCATAAGCATGAACTCTATCGGCAGGTTGTCTTGAATTTAATCGGAGATGGGGAAAATCCTTGCCGTTTAATGGGTCAAGCTTACAACGAAGAAAAAATGCTGCCGCTGCATCAGCAGGCGCACGATTCAATAGCCCTTTGCTACTTTTATTTAAATAAGCTAATCTTATATTACTGCTTTCACAAACCAGCACAAGCCGTTGCAAATGCCGCCCTAGCTGAGAAGTATTTAGCCAGCGTCACAGGATTGTTACACGAGGCCCTCTTCTATTTTTATGATGCTTTGGCCAGGTTAGCCCTGTATGCTTCTACCACGAAATTTGAACAGCAAGATATCCTCAAAAAAGTGAATGCCAATCAAGAAAAGATGAAAAAATGGGCAGAACATGCCCCAATGAACTATCGACATAAATTTTATCTGGTAGAGGCAGAGCGACACCGAGTTCTAGGGTCTTATGTTGAGGCGATGGGCTATTATGATAAGGCGATCGCGACAGCCAAAAAGCATGGCTACATTAACGAAGAAGCCTTAGCAAACGAACTCGCTGCCAAATTCTACCTGTCATTAGGCAAGGAGAAAATCGGCCAAGTCTACCTGATTGAAGCCTACTACGGTTACGCTCGCTGGGGTGCTAAGGCAAAAGTTGAGGAGTTGTTGCAACGATATCCCCAATTGCTGGCTCCCTTGCAAGCCTTTGAAACCACCAGCCTCAAAATAGACGATCTCATCGCCCGCATGAGTGCTAACACAGTTCTGTCTACCACGACAGGGAATTCGCAAGTTCTGGACTTGGCCGCAGTACTCAAAGCATCCCAAGCCATCTCTAGCGAAATTCAGCTTGAACAGCTGCTATCGAGGTTGATGCAAGTAGCAATCGAGAATGCGGGAGCTGAAAAATGCGTTCTAATTTTACAGCAGGCTAATCGTTTAGCGATTAGAGCCACGGTCGTGGGTGGTAAATCTCCAACTGTGCTGCAATCGATTCCCATTGAATCCAGTAGGGAGATTCCCCTTACCTTAATCCGCTATGTCTGGCGTACCAAAGAAACGCTGGTACTTGATAATAGCACGGTGGAGATGACCTTTGCGGCTGACCCTTACATTATTGAGCATCAGCCTAAAAGCGTGCTGTGCGCTCCCCTGATCAATCAAGGCAAGCCGATTGGTGTTATTTATCTGGAAAATAATCTCACCACAGGAGCCTTTACCAGCGATCGCCTAGAGATTCTGAGCCTGTTGTACTCCCAGGCAGCTATCTCGTTAGAAAATGCCCAGCTTTACGAGCAACTTCAGAACTATTTGCGCACTCTGGAGAAAACAGTAGAAGAGAGAACTCAAGCCCTGCAACAGAGCGAGTCTCGGTATCGTGCCATAGTTGAAGACCAAACGGAACTCATTTGTCGTTACAGTCCTGATGGTAGGCTCACCTTTGTTAACGATGCTTACTGTCGCTATTTTGACAAAACTCCAGCGGAACTGATCGGGTCAACCTTTTTTCCCATAATGCCGGAAGCAGATCGCCAAGCTGTAGAAGCGCATATTAAATCTCTGAGTCGGGAAAACCCGGCGGCAACCATTGAACACCGAACGCTATTACCAAACGGAGAAATCAGGTGGCAGCAGTGGAGCGATCGCGCTATTTTCGATCCCCAGGGTAGCTTGATCGAATTCCAATCTGTAGGGCGGGATATTAGCGATCGCAAACAGGCTGAGGAA
>DNXU01000076.1 GCA_003505715.1 Cyanobacteria bacterium UBA8803
TTCCCCATTCCCCATTCCCTATTTCCTATTCCCTTTACATATGTGGCAGAGTTCTATAACCTTAGTTTGCAAGGTTAAAAGAGCGTCTGCCCCACGTTTGAGGCTAACCTCTAAGTCAAGCAGTACTGGGAGAGTTAAGGTCAGTTGGCCTAGAGCAATAGATTGGACTTCTTTGGTGAAGTAGTAGATTCGTTTAGGGTTACCCACATCCGCTGCGGTAGCGATCGCTTTTGCATCCCGTTCTCCCTCGCTGACCATTAGCTTAACCCATAACCAAGTGCGAAATTGGCCGACCAATGTTGCAACAATTCTCAAAGCAGGTTCATTTTTGTTCATCAAGTCGGCAACCAACGCTAAGGATCTAGCTGTATCCCCTTTAAGAATCGCTGCTGCTAGTTGCAAGCTGTTTTGAGTATTGGAGATGGCTAAGGCAGCAACGATGCTTTCATCCAGGGGTTTAGTAGAGTTACCTGCATAGAGGTGCAGTTTTTCGAGTTCGTTGAACAGCTGCCGGGTATCATTACCAACAGACTCCGCTAAAAGTACGGCAGCTTTGGGGGTTAGTTTAACGCCTGCTGCTTGAGCATAGGATTGCACCTGTTGTACCAACTGTTCCGTTTTCCAGGGTGGCAGGAGAGCAAACTCCTTGATCTGAGCATGTTTTTGCAGCAGTTTGGTAGATTTGATCCGGCTATCAGGTCGATTGCGGGTGGTGAGCAGCAAAACAGACTCTTGAGGTATTGCCCCTAGAGTTCGCTCCAGTTCTGCATAAACTGTTTCTGGACATTGCTGGCATAGGGTTGTATCAACTAACCAAACTAAACGCTTGCCCATGCCAAAAGGCGGGGTCATCACCTGATTCAGTGCGACAATGACTGCTTCAGGTTGATCAGGGAGAATCTTATCGTAGTTAAAACTTACCCAGTTAGGGTCAACAACAGACTCGCGTAACTTGCTGACAGCTTGACTCATAGCAAAGTCATCTTCTCCCCAGTAGAGGTATACTTGTGCTTGCTCCATCAGCTTTTGATAATCTTGTCAAGGCTACAACAATTACATTTTGCCGAGTTACAGGAAGTCCATGAGTAAATTCTTGTTAATGGCATTGACGTTCGCGTATTTGTGTACTCCAGCTATCGCCCAGACCCCATTAAGGCTTTGGGTCAGGGTCATGTCCGATCCTCAAAGCGGTAACACTCATTACTTTGATGTGAATTCCCTAGTCAGCACAACTAATGAAAGTGGTAATCGCCTCAACTTCTTTGACAGTAAGATTGTCTTTAGCCGTCCGGTGCAATCTGACGTGCATTTTGCCATTATCCAAGTTGAGATTAGTTGTACGAATCGCACCATCCGTTCGTTGCGTTTTGAACAATATGATGCACAAGAACGCTTAATTGGAGTTGAGCAACTGGCTTATGAGTGGTATAATATCCCATCAACCAATACAACCGCTGCAAATATAATGAATGGCTTTTACACTTTAGCTTGTAGTGAGCCGTCATGAACTGCATAGACCAGCACGCATGAAAATTTCTTGGCTTGCCTGGGCGGGTTTCCTACAAAAGTTATCGGTAAGATGCCCATTTCAATGGCTAAATCCGCCCCTACATCAGCTAACTATCCCATGTCCTATTTTCAATTCTCAATTTTTCAGAAATAGATTTCATTTAAATAATACGCTTAGCAGCCGGAGGAGAGCCAGCTTGGACGATACTTATCAGACCTATCTAAATCGGGTGGCACGGCAAACGTTACCCGCAACTTATCAATCGCAGTTGCATTACATTCAAGAGTCATTAAAGTTTGAGCGTCTTCCTGATGGGAGCAGGAAAGCAGTACCTTTTCCAGGTTATACGGTAGTAACGCCACCCTGGGGTGAAGAGTCCGAAAATTCCGCTTTCTACACCAACTTACAGGACATTCAACAAAAGTTATTGCAGGAACTCAATCCGGGTTTAATGATAGCGTTGCCGCCAGATAGCTTTCATTTAACTCTAGCAGACTTGATTTGGGAGAGTGCTTATCTCGATGCCCAGCAGGCAAATCCAGAGTTCGAGCAGCAATTGCAAGAGCGTATCGGTGAAAGTTTTCAGAAGTACAAGCAGTTGGGGCACAGAGGCAATCCAATTGGTTGGCAGTTATTAGGTTTAATAGTAATGCCTAGGGCGCTGGGTGTGTGTTTGGCACCAAAAGATGAAGAGTCATACCAGAGAATTTTGCACCTGCGTCGTTTGATTTATCAAAATCCCGGTCTAATTGCCTTAGGTATTGAACAGCAATACCACTTCACAGCTCATATTACTTTGGGATATTTTGGTGATATTCCCCCCGATTTGGATCGCGATCGCATCAGTAATCTGTTATCAGCATTAAATCAAGAATTATTAACCAAAGATACTACTGCTTTCTGGGTTCAACGGGCACAACTGCGCAAGTTTGATGATATGCTACGTTACTATCGCGCCGAAGAATGGCCTAGTGTGGAGTTTTAAAAGAGTTCTATCAGGAATAGGTTTGTAGTAAGCACTTTAGTTCGAGAACATAAAGCCTTTTCAGGCACTAAAGTGCCTACTACCAACAATCCAATTACCTATTACCTATTACCACATCCAGTAATTGGTGATGGGTGATGGGTGATGGGTAATGGGTAATTGGTAATGGGTAATGGTACAACAAGCTGACTCTCTCCCAATCACCAATCACCAATTACCCATCACCCATCACCCATCACCAATTACCCCTATAAAAAAACAGCTACCTCTGTGAGGAGATAGCTGTTGCAAACTATTCAGGGGGCAATGCCCGCTCTAGTTCAAGGGCTTAATAGTCGAAATCGCCGCCACCCATGCCAGCACCAGCGCCAGCACCAGCACCTTCCTTGGGTTCGGGCTTGTCAACTACAATGCACTCTGTAGTTAACACCATACCCGCGATGGAAGCAGCGTTTTGCAGTGCCGAACGAGTCACCTTAGCTGGGTCAACGATACCTGCTTCAAACATATTGACGAACTCATTGGTTGCCGCATTGAAGCCAACATCGAAAGCCTTCTCCTTAACCCGTTCAGCAATAACCGCACCATTCTGTCCGGCGTTTTCAGCAATCCGCTTGAGGGGCGCAGCCAGGGCACGAGATACAATCTGAGCACCAATAAGCTCTTCACCAGTAAGCTTCTCGTTAGCCCAAGTCTCTAACTGAGGAGTGAGGTGAGCTAGGGTAGTACCACCGCCAGGAACGATGCCTTCTTCCACAGCTGCTTTAGTAGCGTTGATGGCATCTTCCAGACGCAGCTTGCGGTCTTTCATTTCAGTTTCCGTCGCTGCGCCAACTTTCACTACTGCCACACCACCAGCTAGTTTAGCTAAGCGCTCTTGCAGTTTTTCCTTGTCGTAGGAAGAATCCGTTTCGTCCATCTGACGGCGGATTTGCTCGCAACGCGCTTTAACTGCAACCTCGTTGCCTTCAGCCACAATGGTGGTGTTATCCTTAGTCAGCGTGATCCGGCGTGCTTTACCCAGCATTTCCAGCTTGGTGTTGTCCAGCTTCAGACCTGCATCTTCAGTAATCACCTGACCGCCAGTGAGTACGGCAATATCTTCTAGCATGGCCTTGCGGCGATCGCCAAAACCAGGAGCCTTCACTGCTGATACATTCAGCACACCCCGCAGTTTGTTAACTACCAAAGTTGCTAAAGCTTCTTTCTCGATATCTTCAGCAATAATCAGCAGAGGGCGACCACTGCGAGCTACTTGCTCCAGTACAGGCACCAAGTCTTGGACGAGAGTAATTTTCTTGTCGGTGAGCAGGATGAAGGGTTCTTCTAGAATCGCTTCCATCCGTTCCATATCGGTGGCGAAGTAGGGCGAGATGTAGCCTTTGTCAAAGCGCATCCCTTCCGTGATTTCCAGTTCGGTAGTCATGGACTTCCCTTCTTCTAAGGAAATCACGCCTTCTTTGCCTACCTTATCCATAGCTTCAGCAATCATCTGGCCGACTTCATCATCGTTACCAGCAGAGATGGCACCAACTTGGGCGATCGCTTTAGAATCTTCCACGGGGCGGGCATGTTCGGCAATTTTTTCCACTAGGAAAGCCGTAGCTTTATCAATGCCGCGCTTTAGGGCAATGGCATTGGCACCAGCAGCCACGTTACGCAAGCCTTCTTTGACCATGGCATGAGCTAGCACCGTAGCGGTGGTTGTACCATCACCAGCCGCATCGTTGGTTTTAGAAGCAGCTTGCCGGATCAGAGAAACGCCAGTGTTCTCAACGTGGTCTTCCAGTTCAATTTCCTTAGCAATGGTCACCCCGTCATTGACGATCTGAGGTGCGCCAAACTTCTTCTCCAGAACCACGTTGCGACCTTTCGGTCCTAGGGTAACGGCCACAGCTTCTGCTAGGATGTCCATGCCCTTTTCTAGGGCGCGACGAGCGTTTTCGTTGTAAATGATGCGCTTAGCCATAGATTTTGAATTCAGTCAGTAAAAAGTTTTGAGATTTAAGATTTAGTCCTTGAAGGCTGAAGCTTTCAAAGCTAGGCTGGTTAGCTCACAACGGCCAAGATGTCCTTTTCCGACAACAGGACATACTCTTCGTTTCCCAGCTTGATATCAGTACCAGCGTACTTAGAATAGAGAACCTTATCGCCGACTTTGACTTCGAGTGCAGAGCGAGAGCCATCATCGTTGCGCTTACCAGGGCCAGTCGCCACAATTTCGCCAACTTGAGGCTTCTCTTTTGCGTTGTCAGGTAACAGAATGCCACCTGCGGTCTTTTCTTCAGCCGCACTCACCTTGACGAAAACGCGATCGGCTAATGGTTTAACGGTGGAAACACTCAGAGATACAGCTGCCATACAAATCTTTCCTGTCTACTTCTTCGAAGCTGACTTTAGCACTCTCAGCTCCTGAGTGCTAATTTACCCAACTGAGCCAAGCAATGGCAATCAATGTACTTGTACGGGTTCCCGAACTTGGTGAGGGGGTGAGGGGGTGAAGGG
>DNXU01000090.1:0-164 GCA_003505715.1 Cyanobacteria bacterium UBA8803
AAACCACTCCAACTGGTAATCATTATCTGGATCTGTTGGGCTGCCTTCAACTTGGTCGGTGATGAACAGAAAATAGTGGGTTATTTTCCAAGATCGTTTGGAAAATGCCAGCCTTTCTCGCACTCCCAGGGGAGCAATTAGTTGCAGGTGAGACAACCCTGCTT
>DNXU01000090.1:171-3523 GCA_003505715.1 Cyanobacteria bacterium UBA8803
CTTCCTCAATTTCTCGCCGTGCTGCTTCTTCAATAGTTTCGCCTGCTTCAACATGCCCTTTAGGCAAAACATATTCACTATTTCTATTTTCCTGAAGCAAGGCAATATAGATCTGCTCGTTCTCTAGGCGTGCTACCACACCACCCGCAGAAGTGTGATCAGGAACTCCCGGAATTCTTTTGTACCAAGTCTGATCGATCATTTGTAATGGGTAATTGGTAATTGGTAAGCTACACATCAATTATCCTAATCTACTCTTTGTTCCCTGTTCCCTGTTCCCCATTACCCATTACCCATTACCACAAAAGGTTTGACCTGTAGCAGGCATTTAGTAAATCAGTATTATCTGTAATTCGGTGTCTGAATATTCCGCAAACGCGCTGCATCCCGAATGCCATATTCGGGACGGCAGAATCGGTCGAGTTGCGCCTCAAAGAACGCCCGATTAGCTTTCAGGTGCTTCGGGTTCGGGTCATCTAAGGGATACAACAAAGCAGTTCGTAATGCTTGGAATACAGCAGAGGTGACACAGTACATAGAGCGCTGGAATGTGACCCCAATTTGATTGAGGATATCATCTTCACTCCGACAGCGCTTGTCATAAAATTCCTTAAGATAGGGAGGCAGGAAATGGAGCATATCCTGCATGAGGAGTGTTGGGGGGATGCCTGCTGAACCGACTGGGAATTTATCGGCATAGAGAACTCCATAGTGGAAGTCTTTCTGAGCGTCAGGAACTTCTCCAGCTTGGGCATTGTAGGATTTGGTTCCCCGGAAGGGGGCCGTGCGATAGAAAACTGCTTCCACATAGGGAAGTGCTGCTTCATACAGCCAAGTGAAGCCCTTGGATTTGGGGATGACTTCGTAGCATTCGCCTTTAATATAGACGTGGTGGTAAATGGGACGACCAGCGATCGCAAAAATTCCATTGACCAGGAAATTCATCGCATCCGGAACGCTTTTGATTTTCCCTTCATCATAAAGGTCAGAAACTTCAAAGAATACTGGAGCCATCACTTCCCAGAATAGCCCCAAGTTGCTGTAGTAAGACGCCTGACGGCACTGCTCTAAAAATAGTTCGGGGAAAAGTTTATGGATGCCCAACATTAAGGGATTGCCCTTAAAGTATGCTTTAATCGCCCGATCGGCATTGGCTTTATATTCGTCGCTGTCTAGATAGGAGTCGAATTGATTAACGGGTGCGTACATATGACGATGCCAAAGCATCGCCCGCATACAGGCTTCGGCGAATTCCATATTGATCCGGTCGTGCCACAAGTGATGCAACAATCGGGGTATTTTGCCTGTTTCCCCCTTTTCCATGAATTCTAAGAGTTCGGGGTGAGCTGTAGCAGGGCCGCGCCAAATCCGTAAATCGGCATCGTCGCCAGCGTAGTGGTTGTGACGATCTAAGTACTCTTTGGGGAGGAAGTATTTAAAGAAGGGAAAGGGATCTAAAAAGACGCGCTCGCCAATGTAGAGTAGGTCGCGCCAGTAGAAATCCATCGGCACGGCATAAGCTTTCCAGATACCAATAATTTGCATGAGATTTTCTGGAGTATCTGGTACCATCGCACCGCCTGCTTCTAGACGGTGGACAATTTCGGCAAATTCATGTTTGGAGGGGGGTAATTTGGGTTGGGGAGCTGCCGTGGTTTTTTCTAGAGTTGCGGTCATGGTTTTATTTGTTGTTTGGTTTTTGAAACGCTGAGGTACGCAGAGGATATGATGTAGGGGCGGGTTTAGCAATAGAAATTTGCATCTTACCCCTAATTTTTGGCCAAAACCCGCCCAGCCAAATTTTCAGGCTTTTTGTTATTTTTGGGTAACTCCCTGATAGGTGATAGCTACTTGTTGGTTGCTATTAGTAGGAATGGCAGCCACTATAGCTGTGGTGGTTGTTTCAGTCCAGCGCACTAACCAAGTAGGCTGTATGCCTAAAAAGAGAATGAGAATTGCTAAAACGAAAGCAGGTGCTTTTTCAGACCACTGAACTTTTGGATAGTAGGCAATGTTGTTGTCTAGTTTGCCAAAACAGGTACGGTTGAGCAGAATCACAAAGTAAACTGCCGTTAAGCCAGAGGCAAAAATACACAGGAGCGTTTGCCAGGGTAAAACTGAGTAACTGCCTTGGAAAACCAGAAATTCTGCAACAAAGCCCACTAGACCAGGAATGCCAGCACTGGCCATTCCGCCTAAAATCAGGAGGGCGCTGGTTAGGGGTAAACCTCGTAGCGGGTTCATCAAGCCATTGAGAACGTCCAATTCGCGGGTGCCAACCTTGGTTTCAATCACACCAACGAGATAAAACAGGATGGCCAAAATTAAACCGTGGCTTACCATTTGAGCGACAGCTCCCAACAGACTTAAGGGAGTCAGCGCCGCCGCCGCAACAACTATATAACCCATATGACCGATGGAACTATAGGCTACCATCCGTTTGATATCTTTTTGCGCGATCGCGCTGAGTGCCCCATACAATACGCTCACTACACCGATAACTGACAACCCCGGCGCTACCAACGCCCAAGTTTCAGGAAATAACTGCAAACCAAACCGCACCAAGCCATAGATTCCCATTTTGGCGACTATGCCACCCAAGAGAATGGCGACTACGGGAGACGCCTCAACGTAGGCATCGGGTAACCAGGTATGTAAGGGAACTAGAGGAATTTTGATGCCAAACCCTACCAACAGCAGGGTGAGCAGAATAAGTTGAACGGTTAAGGATAAGTCTTGGGTAGCGATCGCATGGTAGTCAAAGCTAGTGGCGTGTGACAGCCAAGTCATTCCCAGGAAGGCAGCCAGAATTAGAATTCCCGATACTGCGGTATAAATCAGAAACTTCATGGCTGCATATTCCCGCTTGGCACCACCCCAAATTGCCAGCAATAGGTATAGGGGAATTAATACCAGTTCGTAGAACAGGACGAACAGTAGCAAATTCTCCGAGAGGAAGGCTCCAGTAACCCCAGCATTGACTAGAAGAATCAGAGCATATTTGAGGCGGAGACGCTCTACCTCAATCCTGCCGCTAAAGATCGCGATGAAGTTGAGTAGACTACCTAAAGCCACTAAGGGAAACGACAACCCATCAACGCCCAGCTTATAGTTCAAACCAATTTGGGGAACCCAAGACAAAGATTCTTGAAACTGCAATCCTGAATTCGTTAAGTCAAACTGACTGCCCAGCCACAATGCCACCACTACGATGGCTGTGGCGATAGCTAGAGCAATAGAACGCAGACGTGTAGCGGATATATTACTGGGCCAAAACCCAACTATAGCAGCACCCAATACGGGTAACCAGATTAATGTACTAAGCATTGTTGTTATTGGTTGTTGGTTGTTG
>DNXU01000090.1:3754-6002 GCA_003505715.1 Cyanobacteria bacterium UBA8803
ACAACAAACAACAAACAACTACCCACCAATAATCAGTGACATATGAGATATTAATGGCCAGCTGAGGAGGATTCCTAACAGGGCTACTCCTAAGAGAATTGTTAAGGCATAAAACTGAGTCTGGCCGGAAACGTTATATTTTAAGCCTTGTCCGCTGAAGACGGTTATCATGCCCACCAGATTGACTATTCCATCAATGATGTAGCGGTCAGTCCAAGAGATGGTTTTAGATACTAAGTCAACCACAAATACAATCGTGAGGCGGTAAAGCTTTTGGGTGTAAAAGTCGTAGGCAAAAAAGTCTTGTAGACCCTGTGAACCAAATTGCACTGGTTTTGCCCAGTTGTCATTGAGATAAATGTAGGAACTAAGTCCGCAGCCAATGGCACTGGATGCAGCTAGTAAGCCAGCAACGGTTGTATTTAAAGTTGACCAATTGGGTAGCAGTTGCCACTGTAGGAGGAGTAGCGGAACGTGTAGAGTAAAGCCCATCAAAATCAACATCGGCAAAGCCATCGGCCAGTGAATCTCTGGCGATCGCTCGCTCATTTGCTTGGGTTTGCCGCCAAACACCAGACCGAACACGCGGGTTAAGCTAAAGGTCGCTAGTGTATTTACTACGAGCAACACCCCAAACAGCCAAGGATGATTGGTGGAAAGATGGTCACCTAACTGTACTAAAGCCCAGAAGCTACCAAGAGGAGGTACGGCTACTAATCCAGCAGCACCGACAATATAGGATAATCCGGAAGCGGGTCTTTTGGACCACAAACCTCCTAATTTAGTAACGTCTTGAGTAATGCTGTTCCAAACTACTGCACCAACACTCATTACTAACAGTGCCATTGCTACTGCGTAAGTCAGCATTAACAATAGGGCGGTTTGGGTTTGTCCGGTGCCTACGGCGATAAACACAAAGCCCATGTAGGCGCTAACCAGATAGGAAAGGGTGCGTTTGATATCAATTTGAGCGATCGCTACCATCGTACCGCCCAGGGCTGTCACGACACCGATAAATAAGGTGGCGGAGACGGCGAAGGGAGAAAGGGCAATGATAGGTTGGATTTTAATAAGTACCCAAGCCCCTGTAGAAACTACCACGGAGTTACGCAAGATCGTGCTAGGAACAGGACCTTCCATGGCTTCATCAAGCCACAGATGGAGGGGAAATTGAGCGCATTTGCCCATTGGCCCTGCAATTAGGGCTAGACCCAATAATGCTGCCACCTTTGGATCTATGTTAGCGGTACTTGCCCACTCAGCTAGTTCCGAAAAATTCCAGGTTCCTGACAACGGATAGAGGGCAATAACCCCCATCAACAGAAATAAATCGCCTACCCGCTTAGTTAAGAAAGCATCTCTAGCACCTGTGACCACTAACGACTGATTGAACCAAAGCCCGATCAGCAAGTAAGTTCCTAGGGTAAGAATTTCTAGAATGATGTAGCTAAAGAACAAGGAATTGCATAAGGCCAGCCCACACATTCCTGCTTCAAACATTGCCAGCAGAGAATAAAACCGCGCCCAACCCCAATCCATTTCCATGTAACCAATGGCAAAAACCTGAGCCAGGAGGTTAATTCCTGTTATTACCATGGTTGCGCCAATGGTAACGGCAGAAAGTTCTACAGGAATAGTCAAATCCAGATCGACAACGTGAAGCCAGGGAATCAGTAATTCTTGTGCTGGTTGATTCCAGGTGGCTGTTAGAGCCAATAGACCGTGTAAGAAAGCGATGAAACTCATCACCGCATTAATGTAACCAGATGGTCTTGGCCCTGTGCGACGAATTATTCCAGGAGACCAAGGAATAGCCAAAATTGCGCCAAGGAGGGGATAGCACGGAATTAACCATGCCGTTTGCAGGAAGAACTGAGCCATCGGCATTACCTCTTGTCAGGATAGAACTACTTAGAATTTCGCAAGTAGCATTGAACTAGCTCTGGGTTTCTCAGAGCTTCGAGCAGCATTAACTGAACTTTACTTTTTTTTAATCTTGGATCTAAATTGTAATCGTTAGTTGACCAAAATAAAATAAGGAACCTAAACAATTCAGCAATTATGCTGGTAAACAGTGCTTATCATTTATCACTATTGAAAATAGTAATATTACCTATTGACTCTAATCTATAGCACTTACGATTTAAGGAATTGGCTAACTGACAGTAAGTTTGTTTTAGCTTAGTTTAAGCGCTTGACAAAAAGTTCACTTTATAATAACTGGCCGTCATAAGATCTCCCTCACCCC
>DNXU01000156.1:0-5252 GCA_003505715.1 Cyanobacteria bacterium UBA8803
AATGCCCAATGCCCAATGCCCAACATTATATTAAGATATGACTGAGTCTGTTACTTCCCTTTTCGATACCGGCTTAGAACGCTACAAAGCGGGTGAAGGGCCGGATACACTAATTCCAGTGTTTCAAGAAATATGCGATCGCTCTCCCAAGGCTGGTGCAGCTTGGAGTTGTCTGNNNGGCTGTATTTGTTGGACAACCAAGCAGAGCGTGCCTATAAAGCGGCGCTCAAGGGGGTTAAGGTCGATCCCAATGCCGCCCAAGGCCGGGTCAATTTGGCTGTGGCTATGTTAGAAACTGGTCAAACAGGTGTCCGCAAGCACATTGATGTTGTTAAACAGATGATAGCGATGGACTTAGAAGTCAGAGATGATTTGCAGGAAAGTCTGGAAGATGGACTGACCAGGAAACCGGACTGGGCAAGTTTAAAGCGGGTTCAGAAATGGTTATTTGAGTCTTAAAGTTAAAACGCAAAGATTAGCGCGAAGGGGCGCAAAGTGTGTTAAAGATAAGCCTGTACCGATGCGCTAATTTATAACTCATACATCATCTCAGTGTCAGGGGGCTTGGAAATGTCAGAGCGGAGTGCTAGGAGTTGGCAATATCCTTGGGTTGGTGCGTTGATTTTGAGTGGGGCGATCGCATTCTCTACACCTTGCGCCTTAGCTCAAATCACCAGCGATAATACTTTAGGTACTGTAGTTGATCCTAACTTGGCAATTACAGGGGGCACAACGGTTGGCTCAAATTTGTTCCACAGTTTCAGCCTGTTTAGCGTGCCCGATGGGGCAACGGCTGATTTTCAAAATGGCCTGAATATCGTCAATATCTTGTCGCGAGTGACGGGTGGGGAAGTCTCAAATATTCAGGGAATTATTAAAGCTCAAGGGAATGCTAATCTTTTTCTGATGAATCCGAGCGGGATTGTGTTTGGGCCAAATGCTCGGTTAGATCTTAGAGGTTCCTTTGTCGGCACCACGGCAAGTGCGCTCCGGTTTCCGGGGGGTGGTGAGTTTTCTATGACCTCACCTGTCGATTCGAGTAATACTTTACTGGTAGTTAATCCCTCAGCTCTGTTCTTCAATCAAACCCCGGCTGGTGCAATTGTAAATCAATCTGGAGTTTTAGCAGTCGATCCAGGTCAGAATTTGTTTTTGGTGGGCGGTGATGTCACTCTGAATGGGGGAATTGTGAGAGCGCCTGGGGGGCGAATTGAGTTAGGAGGATTGGCTACACCGGGAGTGGTAGAAATTGAAGGGCATCCTGAAGGTAGCAACCCAAACTTGAATTTTCCCAGTGTCAGGTTGAATTTCCCCGATGGCGTGACAGGCAGCAATGTCACTATTACCAATGGTGCTGTAGTGGATGTGGTTGCTAATGGCGGTGGCGATATTGTTATCAGTGGCCAAAATATAAATATTGCAGGAGCCAGTACAATTTGTGCTGGAATTGGCACCCCCTCCTCTTGCAATACGCCAAAGTCTGTTGCTGGAGAAGCTATCGGTCAGGCAGGAAATATTGGTTTCAATGCGACAGGGGCAGTCAGCATTAGCGGAGGAAGTCGAGTTGAAAGCGATCTCAATCCAGGAGCTATTGGCAATTCTGCCAATATTTTTGAGGCAATACAGAATGAAAATTTCTTCGGCTCTATCATTATCATGGCACCCTCCTTTTCCCTAACGGGTCAAGCGGAAATCAGTACCACTACTTGGGGACAAGGCAGTGCTGGACTGGTCTTTTTAGATATTGATGGCCCCGTCTCCATTGATGATGGCAGAATTTTTAGTACTGTTGAATCGGGGGCTCAAGGTAGTGCTGGTGGTATCCTGATTAGAGCCAACTCGCTCTCAATGACTAATAACGCTCAACTACAAACTCTAATTAGGGGTGTCTCTGAGGATGGTAAGCCTGGAGGTAGTGGGGAGGCGGGGAGCGTACTCATTGAAACCACAGGCTCCGTCTCTCTTTCTCAGTCAGCTATCTTCAGTACCATCGGTGAGGGTGCTGATGGCCGCTCGTACAACAATCCGTTTGGCGGCAACCTTTTTGGGACTGAAGGGACTATCGTTGGTTCTATTATTATAAATAGCGACTCCCTATCCCTAACCGATAATTCTACCCTTGATGCCAGTACCTTAGGAACGGGCAATGCGGGAGCTGTACTGATAATTGCCAATGATGAGGTAGATCTCACAAATGGGAGCGGCATTTTCAGTACAGTGGGAGAAAATGCCGCAGGGAATGCAGGTGGAGTGTATATTGTTGCTGAATCGCTCTCCATCACCAATCCGCGTGATACCGCTGCCTCTGGACTGACTACCCAAACTGAAGGAGCAGGAGATGCTGGCCTAGTTATAATCCTGACGAGGAAAGATGTTTCTCTTAAAGGCAATAGTCTGATCTTAAGTACGGCGCTAGAAAATTCTTCTGGTGACTCTGGCGGTATTCTGATTGATGCTCGATCCGTTTTCCTCAAAGAGGGCGCAGCCATTAATGTTAATAACTTAGGGTTAGGAGAGGCAGGAGCTGTAATCATTGAAGCTGGTGAAGATATTATTTTGCTCGACGAAAGTCAAATCACAGCGGTTGCTTTATCCGGCAATGGGGGAAATATCGAGTTAACCTCAGGAGATTTCTTACTGGCACTTGAGCGTAGCGAGATATCTACCACTTCAGGCAGTCTATTCAGTCCCGGCAACGGTGGAGATATTGATATAGACACTCGCTTTGTCATTGCTGCCCCTGCTAACAACAATGACATCAGTGCCAATGCCTTTGATGGCAAAGGAGGCAATATTTTTATTATTGCGTCTCGTCTCTACGATATCGAGAAGCGACCCCTGTTCGATCTGACCAATGACATCAATGCCGACTCTGACTTCGGTACAGACGGCATCGTCACAACTAATGTCCTCAATGCCGACCCCACCCAAGGCTTAACCAACCTGCAAGAAAATCCGATAGACCCCGCTACGCTAATTGCGGAAACCTGTGCTCCTCGTGGCGGCATAGCTGAGCGGCAAAAAAACCAATTCATCGTCACCGGACGCGGCGGATTACCCCCCGATCCAAATGCTGCCTTTCCCGGTGAAGCAGTGGTGACTGACTGGGGCACCCCGAACCAGGACGAGCAAAACAACACCCATTCAAATAATCCCACACTTCCTACTACCGCTCCAGAACCACCAATAGTCGAAGCTCAAGGCTGGGTATACGGGGAAAATGGCGATGTCATCTTCACCGCCCAAGCACCCACCGTTACCCCCAATAGTCCCGCACTGACACCCGCATCTACGTGCAATGTTTTCTAAACCGTTCCTCAACCCAGGTCATACCTTATTGCCATTGGGTTTAATAGGACTGACCAGTTTCCCAATCGCCGCACCAGCGCGATCGCAAACATTTGACGGCGGCTTGGGCAACGGATTTGGTAACGGATGTAACGGATGGATGGTGGAGGGGGGAGAAGGGATTAGTCATTATATTAGCCCCTCTCTAGAAAATAAATTCTCTGTCAACACCTCTGTCTTTCCCCGCCCACCGCGTACCTCTCTTGCCCCCTCTGCGTACCTCTGCATTTCACAACCAAAAGAATTAACTCAACTTCCCACAATCCCAGATATACCCCCTCAAAGACCCACCACACCCCTACCAGAACCCCAACCTCCGTCCCCACCACCATCGGAAGAATTACTCCAATCCCCACTCCCAGTTCCCGAAACCCCTGAACCCATCCCCGGTCAAGTCCCCGCCACTATTACCGTGTCAAGGTTCGAGTTTGAAGGCAATACAGTCATCTCCGATGAAGAACTCGCCGCAGCCACTGCTGAATTTACCAACCGCCCCCTACCATTTGCGGAAGTATTTGAAGTACGTTCTAAAATCACCCAACTCTACAGAGAACGAGGCTACATTAGCTCTGGAGCCATTATCCCCGCTCAAACCTTCCGGTCAGCAGATGGTGTGGTTAAAATCCAAGTTATTGAAGGCGGACTCGAAACCATTAACGTCACGGGTACGCGAAGACTCAACCCCGACTACATCCGCGATCGCATTTCCCTAAGAGCAGGTACGCCCTTAAATCGAGATACCCTTTTAGAAGCCCTGCAACTGCTGCAACTCGACCCCTTAATTGCCAACCTGTCAGCCGAACTCGCTGCCGGAACGCGACCGGGTTCGAGTGTGTTGACTGTGCAGGTAGAAGAAGCGAAAACCTGGAGAGGGGAATTTACTCTCAATAATAACCGCTCGCCCAGTATTGGCACTCTAGAGGCACAAGCTACCGTAACTCAAGCCAACTTAACCGGAGAGGGAGATGGTTTAAGTGTCAGCTATGGCCATACTCAGGGTAGCGATACTCTAGAGGGCAGTTACACTTATCCCCTGAATGCTCGTAACGATACCCTCAGGTTGAGGATAAATTATAGCTTTAGTGATGTAGTAGAGGAACCCTTTGACCGGATCAATATTGAAGCAGATTCTCAGTATTACGAGCTAACTTGGCGTAAACCCCTCTTACAAAACCTGAATCGAGAATTTGCGATCGGGGTGACGGCTAGCAATCAGGAAAGTGATGTCACCGTTTTTGACGTTCCGGTCAGATTATCACCTGGAGCAGATGAGGAAGGGCGGACTAGGGTTTCTGCTTTACGCTTTTTTCAGGAATGGACGCAAAGGAACAACCGGGAAGTGTTTGCTGCTCGGTCTCAATTTAATCTTGGTCTGGGTATATTAGGCGCTACCACAAACGATGATGCGCCGGATAGTCGCTTTCTGTCTTGGCGAGGTCAGGTGCAATGGGTGCGTCTCCTCGCTCCTGATAGTTTATTAATTTTACGCGGGGACTTGCAGTTATCAGCTGATGAGTTGCTCAGATTAGAGCAGTTTGGTGTGGGCGGTCAAGATACCGTGCGGGGATATCGTCAGAATGTTTTCCTATCGGATAATGGCGCTTTTGCTTCGGCAGAAGCACGGTTTCCGATTGCCCGGTGGCCTGGTTCTGACGGCCTTTTGCAGTTGGCTCCCTTTATTGATGTGGGTGGGGTCTGGAATAGTTCGGGGAATCCCGATCCCGAACCTGACCCTAATATTTTGGTATCTGTGGGGTTGGGTTTGAGGTTGCGGTTGGGCGATCGCTTTTCGGCTCGCTTTGATTGGGGTATTCCTTTGGTGGATGTGATTTCTAGCGATCGCACTTGGCAGGAAGAGGGGTTGTATTTTTCGGTTTTTTATCGGGTTTTTTGAGAATTGGTTG
>DNXU01000156.1:5345-5537 GCA_003505715.1 Cyanobacteria bacterium UBA8803
GGTGATGGGTGATGGGGGATTGGGTTTGTATGTATTTAGTAAGAAAAATTTTTGGTTGGTTGGGGTTTAGGTTTAATCGGAGGTTTTGGTGGAAAGGGGTTTTGGTGGGGTTGGGGGTGGCTGCTTTTTTTGGGGTGCAATGGGTGGCTGGTTGGGGGGGGATGGGGAGTTTGCCTGTTGTGGCTCAGGTTC
>DNXU01000161.1:0-1540 GCA_003505715.1 Cyanobacteria bacterium UBA8803
GGGGGGGGGGGAGGGGGGGGGGGAGGGAGTGAGGGAGTGGGGGAGCGGGGGGGAGTGTAAGTTACATCTTTGAGAAGCAACTCGGTATCAAAACTCTACCCCACACCCCAGACCCTACACCCTTTCAGGATTGGAGGGTCTGGGTGCAACATAGTAACTAGCAATAATTGCCACCATTAGCCACCAGAGGGTACTCACTTCCGGACGATACCACACCGTATCTACCAAACCGTGACCCAACATCCCAGCCATGCTGGCGATCGCAGCGATCAACCAAAATCCCTGAGGGTTAACTGACTCCCTCAGACGCCGCAGTTGCTGCACCCCTTGATTAAAGGTAACCACTAGCAGCCACAGGAAACAGGAAAAACCAATGATACCCGTTTCCACTGCCACTTCCAGCCAGATGGAATAGGCACTCAAGGCTGTGTAGCGGGGGCGCTGGTAGAGGGGATAGATTTTGTTGAAGGCATTGTTCCCCGGCCCAATACCCAGAATGGGGCGATCGCGAATCATGTCCATCACCGCTGACCAGACATTGATCCGGAAGTTATTGCTACTATCTTCGCGACCGACGAAAATACTGGCAACGCGATCGCGCACGGGTGGAACAAACACTACGGCTAGAAGGATTGCCCCAACACAACCCCCTAATAATACTGGCATTGCCCAAGGACGCCACGCAGGTGGCAACTGAGTAATGTACCAGTAAACCAGTAGAACCAACAAGACAAAAAGACAGATGACAAAGCCAATCCAGCCGCCGCGACTGTAAGTGAGTACCAAACAGGCTGAATTTACAAAAAACATGGTCACAGCTAAAGCTTTAGGCAGCCACCTCTGCCAAGCAAAAATTGCTGCCAAACTCAAGGCAACTGCTGGGAGCAGATACCCAGCTAATAAGTTGGGATTTCCTAAATAGCTGTAAACCCTTGTCATCCCAGCAGAAGAGGAGGTCGGATCTGTCCAAGTTGCCAGTGCCTCTGCCCCAAAAAAATACTGCCGCAGTCCGTAAACACTAACAATTAGTGAAATATGGAGAAACAGTGCAATAATCCAGGAACGAATCCTCGGGCGCTGCAACACCCGTGCCATTAGTGCAAACAGCAGCAAATAGAGCGTTAGCTTCACCAAACCCTTAGCGGCTTCTTCCTTCACTGGCGAGAGTCCAACGGCTACTGTAGAAATACCCCAGTAGAGCAATACGAGTAGATGAATGGGTGTCACCAGTCGGGGCAATTCTTGGGGGTAGGCAATCTCATCCGATAGAGTCAGCAACACCCAAAAACCGCCACAAGCAACTAACAACACGCCAACTAGTGCATTTGAGACAAAGGGAGCCAGAGCAAAAACCACAGCTACTAATAATGCTGCGATCGGTTCGGCCCACTGTAGAAGCCAACTACCCCGACGCCAAGATTGCAGCAGTCCCACGAGCCGATATAAATAGCTACCGCTTCGCCACTGATACAGGCGTAAATTTGACAGAGTCAACTGTTGCCAAACTGAATTCATAATTTGTTGGTTGTTGGTTATTGGT